>NZ_JBEPPY010000016.1:0-110249 GCF_040547575.1 Marinobacter sp. MBR-99
TTCGGAGAAGGTGATCTGATCCATGCTGGCAACGATCCTATGCGATTGACGATGGCCGTATTATCGCTGATTTTGGAGACTTATTCAGAGCCTCCTTAGCATTAGCAGGGATCTTTTTCTGGAAACGGTCTATATTCTTTTGCTGCGCAGCGTTCGGAGTTACCGTTTTACTGACCTTATTAAGCTTATTAATCCCGGAAGCCCAACCGCCAAGAGCACCCATCGTAGCCGCAGCGGCTACTTTGGTAACGTCAACACAGCCCAATGATTTACCTTCCACAATCATCTGCCAGGCCAATTCGCCACCTGCGCCAACAATTGCACCAACGACCGCCCAAGCAATTTCGCCGGTGGGATCCACAAAGTTTACGGGATCGTTGGACACATACCCATAAAGATTCGTATCCCCACCGTCAAAACCAATCGGGTCCCGGGCCGTCCAACGCCCGGTTGTTGGATCGTAATCCCGATAGCCAAACCGGATCAGGCCAGTATCCGGATCTTTCAGGCCACCCGCAAACCCGAACGGAATCTCAAATCCGGGGTTGCTGTCACTGATCACATTGCCGTACGCATCGTACTCAATGGCTTTGACCACTTGCCCAGCGCTGTCCGTGATCATCCGCGGGCTGCCCAGGTGGTCCGTCAGCAGGTAATAGGTCTCGCCATTCTCGGTAAAGCTCGTCGGAGCATGGCCCAGCGTGTAGTTGAAACGCTGTTTGAGGTTGCCGTCCCCATAGTAAGTGGCCAGCAGCGTGGTCTTGTCCTGCCACAGGTAGCGTTCCACCACTTGCCCATCTTTGACCTTGGCGACCCGGTTACCCAGGGCGTTATGGCGGTATTCGATGGTGTGGTCCGGAGTCTGCACCTGCTTGAGCCTGCCCTGGCTGTCGTAATCGTAGGTGGTGACGTCGGTGCCCGTGGTTTTCTGGCTCAGGCGTCCGTTGCCATCGTAGGTGTAGCTGGTGTTGCCAAAGCCCTGTAACTGGTCGCCCAGGTTGTAGCTGGCGGAAACACCCGAGACGCCTCGTTCGATACTGGTGGCCAGGGTACGGTTGCCGTTGGCGTCGTACTGGTACTGTTCCACCAACTGGCTGTTTTTGGTCACCTCGGTCAGGCGGTAGCGGTCATCGTATTCATACCCGTACTGGTGGACGGTGCCGTCCGGCAGGGTTTCGGTTTTGCCAACCAGACTTAAATAGATCTGTCCCGGTTTTCCATAGACTCTTACCTACTCAATACTTAAGCTGTCTATTATGCTTTCCAAGCGATAACCTAAGGAATTCAGCTCACCAAATTCATTCACACCATTGCTTACAAGATAATCGGACAGCGAATCTATCACCTCATTTACCTGTCCTTTACTTAGATTAACGATATATCGCCCTTTAGAATATCGTTATTCACAATTATCTTTTTGGCATTTTCTAAAACCGATGCCAGATCTGAGCTTAACAGGATCGAAGCAATCAGCCCCATGTTTAAACGATCAAGTTCAAATTCCCTCACGTCATATCCGACCGATCACAGCACTATCACAAACAAGAATCAAAACTCCTGACACCAGGACCGAGCTCTCTTCAAAAGAGTGTGGCTGCAACCTAATTCTTTCTCTTCGTTTTACGATTTCCCTCAACCGAAGCGAATACAAGAACTCTAATCACGATTATTACAACCTGCAAAACCAATCGGGTCCCGGGCCGTCCAGCGTTCGGTTATTGGATCGTAACATCGATAGCCGAACCGGATCAGACCCATGTCGATGTCTTTCAGGCCACCCTCAAACCGAAAAGGAATCGTGACATTCGAATTGCTATCGTGAATGACGTTGCCTTAGGCTTCGTAGTTCGCCAGAAGTGTGGTTTTATCCTGCCACAGGTTTCTTTCCATAGCAGGACCATCCTTGATCTTGGCGACTCAGGTGTCCACTTCGTGAGACGAAAGCAACCCTAGTCCAACTGAGAACGGACCTGATCTACTCTATTGGCCCAAGCTTTCGAAAGATTGGCAACTTCACTTAGCAGAGCATCAGCGCAATCAGTATCTCCGATGCTATTTTTGATTATGGCCAAATAAACTTTCTCAATCGGCATCATTTGGCAAGAATCAGCGGTATAAAAATTGACAATTTCATTCCGATCTAACATGTCGTCCAAAAACGGCAAGCATTTCTTTTCAAGCAAACTTTCAATTTCCTCTCCGAGTTCTCCTTCGTTAATTTTCGCGCTGCACACCCACCAATGATCTATTGATCCTTCATTTAACAGTTGACCAATACGTATTCGAGGAAAGCAATCCTCCTCGTTGATAAATCTTGGCGGTTCCTTTATCCAACATTTTTCCCATACACCTGGATCGAAAACACCAAGATTTATTGTGAAACTTTCTTCATCTTTGCTGCTAAAGCTGCTTATCTGAATATCTACAACCTGCACAAACCCTTCCTTGGTTTTATTCCAAGTCATATTTTTTTTTCTAAAACCACTCTTCTTCAACAGCGGAGCAACACGTGCTTTTATCAAGTCTTTAAGCATTTACTTTCCTACATCAAGGGTTGTAATAAATGACCCGACCGTTAGTTCCTGTCGCTTCCTTGTATTTTTGAATTTGCTTCGCACCCTGTCTTCGACCACTTGGGGTATTAGGTTTTAGCTCAACAGGCCTCCCGCTCGGCGTTAACGCATCAGGTCTGAGCTTTTCTCCATTAGGACCGGTGATAGTCTTTTCAGATTGCCAGCCTGGCTTCTGTTTCACCTTTTCGGCAAACTCTTTGTGCGCTTCTCTTCCTCTGGCGGCAGCAGACTTCACCTTAGGGTTATTCATCCCTCTCCCTACGGTCTCCGTAATCTTATCAAGCTTTCGAAGCTTATTGAGCTTATCGGCAATTCCACCACCAATTGCACCTGCCGCAGCGGCAGCGGCAACCTGGCCGCCATCCACACAACTCCAGGATTTGCCCTCAACAATCATTTGGTAGGCCAGGTCACCACCAGCACCAATAATGGCGCCGACTACAGCCCAAGCAATTTCGCCGGTGGGATCGACAAAGTTTACGGGATCGTTGGACACATACCCATATAGATTCGTATCCCCACCCGCAAAGCCAATCGGGTCCCGTGCCGTCCAACGGCCGGTTGTGGGGTCGTAATCCCGATACCCAAACCGGATCAGGCCAGTATCCGGATCTTTCAGACCACCCGCAAACCCGAACGGAATCTCAAATCCGGGATTGGTGTCACTTATCACATTGCCGTAGGCATCGTACTCAATGGCTTTGACCACTTGCCCCGCGCTGTCCGTGATCATCCTTGGGCTACCCAGGTGGTCCGTCAGCAGGTAATAGGTCTCGCCATTCTCGGTAAAGCTTGTCGGAGCATGGCCCAGCGTGTAGTTGAAACGCTGCTTCAGGTTGCCATCGCCATCATAGGTCGCCAGCAGCGTGGTCTTGTCCTGCCACAGGTAGCGTTCCACTACGCTGCCGTCTTTGATCCTGGCTACCCGGTTACCCAGGGCGTTATGGCGGTATTCGATGGTATGGTCCGGAGTCTGCACCTGTTTGAGCCGGCCCTGGCTGTCGTAATCGTAGGTGGTGACGTCGGTGCCCGTGGTTTTCTGGCTCAGGCGTCCGTTGCCATCGTAGGTGTAGCTGGTGTTGCCAAAGCCCTGTAACTGGTCGCCCAGGTTGTAGCTGGCGGAAACACCCGAGACGCCTCGTTCGATACTGGTGGCCAGGGTACGGTTGCCGTTGGCGTCGTACTGGTACTGTTCCACCAACTGGCTGTTTTTGGTCACCTCGGTCAGGCGGTAGCGATCATCGTACTCATACCCGTACTGGTTGACGGTGCCATCCGGCAGGGTTTCGGTTTTACCAACGATCTGGCCGACGCTGTTGTAGGTCAGTTCGTAGTCGAAGGTGGCCGCCTGATTCAACTCGGTGCTGACAACGGTGACTTCCCCGTGGCCGTTATAGCCAAACGTTTTGCTCAGGGTGCCATCGTCCAAGCTGACCGGAAGGCCGTGATCGGCGTGGCGACCGATGGCGAAGCCGTGGATGCCGGTTAACAGGCCGTCCCGGTCATAGGTCAGGCTGGTGCTATCACCGGCGTAGGTGATCTGGCTGACCTGATAATCCGGGTTGTGCTGGTACTGAATCCCTTCGTTGAGTTCGCCCTGGTAATTCACGGCCGTCAACAGAGTGCCGTCCCAGCTATAGCTCAGGCTTTCTCCACCTTCCGTAATCTGGCTCAGCCGATCGCCATGGTGGTAGTCGTAGAGGATCGCCCCTTCCGGTGTATCGGTCCGGGTCAGGCGGTTCTGACTGTAGGTGTGTTCCAGCCGTTGCCCGGATGGCAGCTCAATGGCCGTCAGGCGGCGATCCCGATCGTACTCGTACTGAGTCGTTTCGCCCAGCGGGGTCGCTTCCGAGGTGACCCGGTTGATGCCGTTGTAGGCGCTGTCGTGATCAGCCGGCGTTGGCACCACCAGGGTGGTTCGGTTGCCGTTCTCGTCGTACTCGCTGAGCGTGGCATGGCCGTCCGGGTAAGTGACTCTGGTGACCCGCCCGAGCAGATCGTACTCATAGAACGTCTGCTTACCGTCGGCGGTCGTTATCGCAGTCACCTGGCCGCGGCCTTCGCTGCCGAAGGTGTAGCTGATGCTACGGTCGCCCACGGTTTCCTGAATCAAGCGGCCACGGGCGTCGTAAGTAAACTCGGAGTCCAACAGGCCGGTCACGGATATGCTTTGGGTGAGCAGGGTTTCCGGGTCAACCTGTTCACGGACAACACGGCCCTCCGCAGAGGTTTGCACCAGGGTGCCGGCACGTGCGTCTACCTCGGTGGTGCTGGTGTCGCCGTTCACACTCGCGGTCACGGTGTATCGGCTGGTATCCGCGCCATTCTGGCCGTAGACCGTACTGAGCGTGGTGCTCTGGGTCAGGCCGCTGGGCTGAGAAACGGTTATGGCGCTGGGGATTTCTTGCAGGGTTTTGGGGTCCAGCACCTTGTCCACCACGGTGGTAACACCGCCGTAGAGAGTGGTTTGCTGGAGCTGGTCGGCCCTCAGGATATCCACCAGTGTGGTCCCATTCTTATAGGTGATTTCCTTGCGGACATCACCATTCTCCAGCACTCGGCGAACGGTCTGGTACTGATTACCCTCCGCAGTGGTATAACCATAGCGGTTGTGGCCGATACCTACCCGGGTATCGAAGAAGTCCCACTGGCCGCCTTCGGGGTCCCGGGTCTGGTAGACACGACCATTCTGGTCAAATTCATGAGGGTAGCGGTAGCCGTTCGGGTCGGTTTTCTCGGTGAGCAACCCGCCGTCCTGATACAGGAACTGATACTCGCTGCCATCTTCATAGGCCAGGGCTGTCAGGTTGTTGTGTTCATCAACCGTGAGTTCAGTTATCTGGCCGTCCGCTGCCACAATTCTCTGTGGTTCACCGTCTGCATTTCGCTCAATAGCAATTACGTTTCCAAAACGGTCCGTAATTTGATTGAGCTTGCCGGCCTCGTTGTAACCGAATTCAACCAGGGTGGTACCACTATCCAGATCAAAGGTGGCAATGTGTCGACCCTCGCTATCAAAGCGGTATGGCATTCTTGAAGCTGAAGCGGCATCCCTTACACAGCGCACGTGATACTGGTCCGTCTTGCTGAACCGCTCGCTATTGAAGCTGGCGCTTTCGATCGCCCAGGCCTGTTCATCGTCCCGGAAATTGGTGGTTGAGCTCCAGTACGGCTGCCGGAAGCTGGCTTCATAATCCCAGTATTCCCCGGGAGGGAAAACCAGCTCTGTTTGATGGGCAAACACGCTGTTTGGCAGAACGTAAAGCAGCTCGTTGATGTTCGGCAGTCGCCAATCGCTGAAGCCAGCAAACGTAGAGGCCTCACAATGCTGGATACTGGTAGCCCAATCCAACTTGGTACTCGCGTTCTCGGGCGCATCCTGCCACATCAGGCCGTTGTCATTATCGACAACTACCTGTTGGGCCGCGTCACGTTTCAGGTTCTGGGTGTATCGCTCATCAATAGACTCTCCCCGAACACACATAACGGGCTTCAAGGCACTCTCTGGATTCGCTGCCGACGTATGCCAAAGACCCCGGGCGCGGGATACGCTGTAAATGGCCGGCCCGATGTTCCCGCCTGATTTTTCCAGGGTGTAGCCAACCTCTTTGGCCGTTGGCAAACGCCAACCTGTTCCCTTCAGCGTAGCATCGTTGGCGCAATACGCCTGAGCCCCTGCCTTGGTGCGAGTCTCGAAAGGCTGATCGGTAAACTGCCATTCCAGCCCGGTCACCTTGTCAACAAGTACACCCTCATCGTTCACGGTGTAATCGATGCTGCTGCCACCGCTCTGGTAATAGCCGTCATCGCCATCAACCAGGCTGTAGGTGAGGCCGGTTTTAAGGATAAGTGACTGGGTTTCCACATCCACGACGCTGCCACTGCCCAGATACACCCGGCCTGCGGGATCGTATTCATGAACGTTGGACAACGACCAGCCATTGGCGAGCTGGCGTTCAAAACTGTTCTTGAAGGAGACGCCACGGGTTTGCCAACTGATGTAGTTCTGGCGGCCCGGTACTTCCGTCACGTTATTGCCCACAGTAGCCCAGGCCACCGGGAACTCCGAAAGCTCCCGCTGTTCTTCAGCGGCATTGCCGGCACTGATGTACTGGGTTTTGTACTCATACCCAATGCTCACCCGGCCACTCACCATCCCTGCAGGGCGAACACCATCCACCCGGGTACCATCCCAGATGAACTCCACTTCGGTATTCGTTGCCGGCGCCAGTTCTCTCTGGAACACCCGGCCGGCAACTTCCAGCTTCACAATCATTTTCTCAAGCGTTGAGGGAATCTCGGCACCGCTGACTTTTATACGTGCCTTGTGCTTATATCCCTCGGTTCTCTGGCTGGAGTAGTGAAGCGTCAGGTTCGTACCCGCGATGGCAATGTCTTCGTGGAAGGTTTGCTGATACGGCTTAACGTATGAACCCGTGCATTCGAGCTCTTCGTTCTGCTCATCTTCCTGCTCCAGATCAAGCGCCAGCTCCGTAGGCGCTTCGTCTTCGCTGGAACCCCAGTTGTAATCAAATGGTGTGAAGTGATTAAAGCTGCCCCACCAGAGGGTATCACCGGCGCTGTATCCGGACAGACCGATCACCTCATCGTCGGTTTGTCCATTCCCGTTCAGATCGTCCGGCTGGCCATCGCCGGTATAATCCAGCCCATCCACTACGCCATCACCGCTGGTATCCACCAACTGAACAACAACCCCGTTGGAGGAAGCCACCCACTCGTTGCCCAAGCGGTCGAAGTAACCGATGGGGACAATTTCACCGACATCAAAGCCGAGGAAATTATCAATGAACATCACCACATCACTGTCAAAAACAACCGTATCGCTGTAATGAACGCCGGCAACATGTAGATCATTCGCGAACGTGAATGCAACTTCCGGGGGCAATTCTCCGGGCATGGACTCCGGCGTTTCGAAATCGGTGGCCGTGAACAGGAATTCTTCCAGCTCGCGCTGACTGCCGTCTGCCGACAGAACCGTCGCGGTGGTTATGCCATTAAAGACCACGGTTGCCTTGCGTTCACCGTATTCGTCACTGATGGTGGACGACTGGTGAACCTGGGGTTCGCCGGTGGACAGATCTATACGCGTCTGTTTTGTGTCACGCGGGAGGAGCATGACATCGTCCAGATTTGACCAGGCATTGGAAGCTCCTATCGTAGTACGTTGGACAACCACCCGCCCTGGCTGCTCGTAGACAATGGTCTGCTGGCCCGCGGGACCTGCGACAATAAAACGCCCCTCACTGTTGGTTGTCGTCGACCCCAACTCGGGTTGGTTCAGGTAAGACACCTGAACGCCTTCAAGTGGTTGCCCGTCGCGGTCCCGGACCAAGCCGGTATAAACCGCCATGGCCATGGGATCATATCCACCGATTGTTGCGTTGTCGGGCACGTACTCTGAGTATGCTTGTGCTGGCGTGCCCTGGAGGTTGCTTGTATCTGTGGCTTTCCGAACCCGCACGAAGGTGCGGTTGGACTCGACCCCGTTGATGCGGGCAAAGACCTGAGCATTCCCTACACGCTCTGCGATGAGCATGCCGCCCTCAACGGAAACAATAGACCGGCTGTCCGCTATGAAATTTGAGTAAGCGGTAATGTCCAATTCATTTCCGTTCTCGTATAGCGCTTCTACCTGAAGCGCCTGTGTTCCCCCAGGAACCATCATCAGGGTGTTGGGCGCTACGCGGATCTCTCGTAGTCCATTGGTATCCACCCGCGATTCATCAATTTCGAGAATGTGAGCGGTATTACAGCCTTGCGCTGTGGACACGTCTACCGAGGTGACGCCGGACATGTCCCACTGCTCATTTTGGTCGACAGTCTGGAAGACCGTTACATATCCATGGGAGGAAGGGGATGCTTGTCCTGGGCCATACAGGCCCCTGGCAATGCCAAAGCCAATCAACCCTTCTTCAGATTCGCTACCACTGTTTTCATCAAGGCCTGTCTGCAAAACGTGATCTCGGTGTCCCCACGCGGGGCCCGTTGCCCACTCAAAGTCTTCGAACCAGCTTTTATCCTGGTACACCCAACCGTAAATGGCCAGAACCAATGCCTGGTCGACCGTTGGCACCTGGACGTAGCCGTTGCCAGAGGCCAGCGACTCATTCTTTACGTGGGCATCACGATGACTTGCCAGGTAGGCATTTACATCAAGGCGGTCACTCGGGCTCAGGCCATCGTTGTAGTGCCCGATGACCTCATTACGATCATGGATGTAGTCGGCGTAGTCTTGAGCGATGGAAACTATTTCCTGGGACACACCTTCATAGGGTTTAAGGCCTCGTGCCGTGCGCTCGGCATTCACGAGATAGAGACCCTTTTCCTGAAGATTCATAGCATCCCAGGTCGCCTGATCGGGCATGATCAGGAACTGGAAAACCGACGGATCCTGAGAGCGAGCGTAGTTGAAGCCACGGGCAATGTCGTCGACTGTTTCAACCTGATTTCCTCGCCACTCTATATCGTTTTCGGGATACTGAAGCTCTACGTATTTATCAGTTGCGACAGGTTGCAAGGGGCAGACCATCAGCTCCCTCGTCGGCTCGACAATGAGGCTCAGTTCCGCCGTATCGGTCAGACCAAGCTCCGTCGTTACTGTCAATCGAACCTGATATTCCCCTGCAGGCAGCCCTTGAAGATTCGCGATGGCACTGTTGGACACCACTTCATCTTGCAGTCGCCATTCATACTCAAGCACACCTTCCTGGACAGAACTGCCTGACCCATCGAGCGTGATCGGTACATGTTCGTAGATGTAATGCGCCTCAGTCAGGATGGCTTGCGGTGCATGCCCGATGTCCACCACCAGCGTCTTGGAGGCAACCTGGCCAGCATCCGACTCGACCTCAACCCGGTAGGGCCAACTGCCAGCCTCAAGTCCAGTTAACGTAACGGATGCAGAGCTACTGAAAGGCGTTTGATTGTCGCCTTCATACCAACGAATAGCGGCCACTTCCCCCAGGGGCACGTAGCTCGCCTGGGCACTGATGGCAACGCTTTCACCCACTGCTGCCAGGAAATCGCCCTCCAGCTCAATGACTGGGTTGTGCCCGTTAACCGATACATCAATCGCCTGTTGGTGAGTCAGCCCGTTTACGTAAGTGAGTGAGAGTACAATACGGTGCTGGCCAAGCGGCAAGCCCTCCAGAACCAGAGTCGAACCTTCGCCAAGTACTTCACCTGTTTCTTCTGACACCCACTGAACGGACTCTACTGAAGGGTCTGATGCCTGAGGACCAGCCTCAAGCGTTAGGGTGTCACCCACGTTAACATCCGCATGACCGTCAACAACGATCTCCGGACGCTCTATTACTGCAACCGAGACCTCTTGTGCCGCTTCAAACCCTCTCGTGTTTGTTACCGTCAGCCTGTAGGCTTGTTCACCTGCATTGAGTCCTGCAATTTCAAGGAGCGGGCCGGTAGCGACAACACGGTCATCTGCGGCATCGCTCCACACAAAACCTGAAACACCCGCTACGTCTTCGGTCCCGCTTCCATCCAATACAAGCGTGTCTCCCACCCAAAGTGATGTCTGGCCTGAAATCTGGATTATTGGCGGCCCGTATACCACCAGTGGAATGGGTTCTTCCAAAGACTGCCTCAACCCAAGTTGATCGGTGACGGTTAGCTGGATCTCATACGTGCCTGCTTCACTAAACTGAGTTTCAAGAACCTTGCTATCTCCAAGCAATTCACCCGTGGTCAAATTAGTCCATTCGTAGGCCGATATTTCTCCATCGGCGTGATGGCTGGAGGAACCATCAAACACGATAGGTTGTCCGGCATCCACCTCTTGCGGAGGTATACTGGCGAGGCTGGCGGTGGGCTCCGCATAACTGCGGATACAGCGGGGAGAATAGGTATCATTGCTCAACCCGACCACCTGGTGGTTGGCATTAGCCGCCCAACTCCCAGCATAGTTTGATTCGGGATCATACTGATACCGGAATAGGTACCCTCGGGTGGGGTCGTCGTTTATCAGGGTAGAGGAGAGCCAATGCCTGTTCTCTGGAACGTTTGTAAAGTATTTCGGGTTCCACCGACGGTTATCGAACACGAAGTACTCAAACTCTCGCACCAACAATTGGGACTCGTTGAAGTTGGGTAATCGCCAGTCCGAATAACCCCCTAGAGTCAGGGACTCACAGTAACCCAAGTTATCTTCAACGTTACCACTAACCTGAAGTGCCTCGGGCGTATCTTGCCACATCAGCCGGTTAGCACGGTCAACCACGAGATCGTGGTCATCTAGCCGATGAAGTGCCGGCAAGAAGCGCTGCGGACCACTAACACAACGCGCACTTCCTTTCTTGTCATAGTCCGCAGGCAGGATCCTGGTGTCTTTAAAGTCCACCATAATTTTCCAGTTTTGCACGCCGGGTGTCCGGGAACGTCCCTGTAACTCGGGCTCTGCAAAGAACCATCTATGGAAATGCCGACTCCCAACCTGATACTTGAAAACTTGTTCAATCGCAGTTTCGCTGTGATCAAATAAATAAACCAGCTCCAGGCGGTTTGGAAGCCGCCACTCAGTCTCGCCACCCAATTCGAGATCACGACAATACAATGAGGCCGCACTAAACGTTTTCGACTCGTTGAGAACTACATCGCTGTTATCTTGCCAGACAAGACCGTTAACTTGGTCAACAACAACCTCTCGCTCATCATCGCGGACGAAAAAGCGATCCGTACCGATCCTGGCGTCCCCATCGTCACCTGGATAACGAGTGACTCTCGCACCGGTTCTCGGAATCTTAGAGCGCCCCTCTTGAACCTCGTCCACGGTCACGAGCGGCGAAACACTGATCAAAAAGCTCTGCGTGTCACTCAACCCATAGGGATCAGTGACCTTAACCGAGATTTCGTGATTACCAATCTGGCTATCAGTTGGTGTCCAGCGAAGCTCATCATCCTCAAGCAGCATCCCTTCCGGCCCAGAGATGAGCGAGTACGATAGGCGACTATCCGCAACGAAAGGGTCTGATGCCTGCAGTGAATAGGCATAGTTCTGACCGACAACCGTGTTCTGCAAAGGCCAAGACGTAAAGGCAGGTTCCCGGTTGGGATCTTGTACCGTTAAGTGGAACATCTGCAGGGTTTCAGCCCCCCGCTCATCCACAACCCGAACTTCGAAATAGTTGTCGCCAAGCTGATGACGCTGTGGTCTCCAAGACAGCAAACCCGCATATTGATCAATCTCAACGCCCTCAGGACCCGTGACGTGAAAACAGAGGTCATCGTTCTGACTATCAGACGCTCTTACCTGGTAAGTATACTTGCTCGCATACCAGGCTTCTGAACTCGGAACAGAGGTAATTTCAGGGGCCTGATTGGCCTCGGACAACTGCTCAGGCGTCAGGCCAAAGCCTTCTGAACTATCCACGACCTCTGCGTCGCAACTATCAACAGTGGCACCCTTGATCAGAATATTCATGCGGGAGCCGGCATCCGGTGAAACACCAAAACTGCCTAATATTTCCTGACCGCTCAGGATGCTCTGGGAGCCATCTTCCCCGTCACCAAAAACGATATTCCCTATGACATCTCGCCGCGAGAAGAAATTAACAACCCGAACTCCCACATCATGACTATCACTTTGAAGCACAAGATCATTGCCCCACCGAATCATATTCGACGCAATATCCTGCCGTTCAATGCCCCCGGTGAACCTCATATTATTGAGGGCGCTATCGGCAACAATAACCTTGCTACCATCACCGGGACGCAACTCAAACATTATTCCGTCATTGCCATATCGACGCGTTTCCCCGCCTGGAAGGCGGCCTACAAGATAATCACTGCCCTTGCCTGGCTTTACCGTACGCACGCCCATTCTGGGTAACAAAAACTCACTACCGTCTGAACCTGACATCGTGTCCGTATCGCCGGCACCCACTACCAATGATCGGGAAGATTGAACCCGCGAAGGCACCTCTGCACCAAAGATCTGAAATAGATTGGAGCGTGTCAGCGAGGTACCGTCGGAAAACCTCAACTCACTTACTGTGTCAGTTACAGCAAAGAAATCTCTAACGGTAATTCTCACCTGTTTCGAATCGATGCGAAGTAACAGGTCCTCTCCGGACTTTACAAATGCCTGGGAAACGTCGGAATAGGAAATGGATTCGTCGAATTCGATAACGTTGAAGCCCTCAGTTTCAACGATAACGTTGTCCCCAAAGCCCGCCTCAAAATAGTAGAGATTATTTCCTGGCCCACCCAAGATATAATCGTCACCTGATTGAGGAATAATCAGGTTATCGCCAAGCCCTGCGTATATCAGATCATCAGTTAATGTTCCAATAAGCCAATGAAAATCTTCCGGTAATTCCGGGCCGCTATCACCGGGTTCATCGTCGCCGGGGTTTGCTCCTCCGCCAGTGCACCCATCACTACAATCATCATCCCCACCTTCGCCGGATCCTCCTGCGTCCAGCAGTAGGCCCTCCACATTGAGTGCGTACTCGGCTTCCACTTGGGGTGAGGCTACGCCGAACAGCTCAAACAGTTGATCTGCCTGAAGCTGACCTCCAGATTCGAACCGAATGTTTACAACCGTATTGGCAAGGGTGAAGAATTTATAGATACGTACTTCATCATCGCTAGTGCGATTACCAAGCACCAGGTCATCACCCCGTTTTTGCAACTGGGTCGCCACATCGTTAAATGTGATTCCCCCACGGAAGAAGACTTCGTGATGGCCCGACGAGGCAATGATCACATCCTTACCATCACCAGGGTATATTTCAAACGTGACCGGAGATATACGACCAATCAAGTAGTCGTTGCCTGGCAAGCCTTTTACGACCTGCGTGTCATCGGATGGAACCAAGATGTCGCGCTGGTTCGATCCCACGATCACGCTATCACCAACACCTGCCTGGACAAGCTGCGGGGGGACCCCACTGGCACCTGGTTCCGACTCGCCAAATACCTGGAACAACTGAGTTGCCGAAAGTTGCTGGCCGCTCTGAAATGCAAATGAATCGATCGTGCCACTTACGGCAAAAAAATCACTGATGGTAAGTGTCCGGCTTTCCTGCCCTAACACCAGCTGCAAGTCATCACCTGAGCGCCACAAGCCGCTGGCAACATCAGAAAAGGAAATGCCGGCGCCAAACTCGACCGTGTTTTCCCCCGCAACCTCGACAACCGTGATGTGTCCTACACCTGCATCAACGTGGTAACTATTATTACCTGCGCCGCCAATTATCAGATCGTCACCAGTCCCTAAAAGAATCCGGGTGTCCTCAGGGCCAACGACAATCAGATCATTGTTTTCCGTACCAACGATCTCAACTGCCATCGACGATGAAAACGCAATAGGTATGGGAGGTATAATCAGAACAAGAGCGGCAAAAGCCAGAATGGAAAAGGCGACATGCAGGCGTGATCGTGCCATGAGGGCTTCCTTTCAGGTTTCATTGTGCAATCCATGCACCCCCCCAAAACACAGGACTTTTTTACAGAGCTAGTCGAAATCTACCTCTGTACGATGTTAAGGGAGGCCAAGGCCATAATAATCATTACACGCAATTAACGAGACAGGAGCAAGCGGCCGAGCAGGCAATCCCCAGACCTGAGAACCACGTCACATACAACTATGTATAATTGAAGCCTGCCCAGCACTAATCAAACCGCGGGCGTGTAAACCTTCACATTGCCATGCCCTTCCGCCTTCAGGTGACCGGCGTGCATCCGGCTCATGGTGCCCCGGTCACAGTACAGCAGGTACTGGCGGTTGGCCGGCAGAACAGAAATCTGCTGGTTCAGTTCGTAGAACGGGATTTTCAGGATCTCGTTGTTGGTCAGTGTCAGTGGTGAACGTTCTTCCTCTGACGGGTGTCGCACGTCGATGATCACGTCTTCCACCGCAGGGGTCTGCACCAGCTCCACTTCTTCCGGGGTGGTGATGGTGTCCAGTAACTGGCTGACCATAGTACCCTGCTGATTGGCGATCGCCTGCGCCAGCACCTCCGGGTTCATGTTGGCTTCTTCTTCCTCAACCCGATGCAGCTTGGCGCGGGTCACCGGCTTGCTGGAAATAACCCCGCAGTACTCCGGCATGGTCCGGGCGAAGGGCTCGGTGCCAATTTCTTTGGCAATGCGGATGATTTCCTGCTTGTCCATGGCAATCAGCGGGCGTAACACCACCTCGTCACTGGCCCGGTCCACCACGTTCAGGTTGGTCAGGGTCTGGCTGGACACCTGGGCGACGGCATCGCCCATCACCAGACCGGTCGCAGTGTAGTCCCGGGCAATTTCCGCCGCGGCTTTGAGCATCTGGCGCTTCAGTACCACACCCCAATGCCGGTGATCCACTGACCGCATGATCTCGGCGACCACACCTTCAAAGGGTACCGAAATAAACTTCACGCCATGGGAAGCCCCATACCGCTGCCAAAGGTAATGCACCACCTGGCGCACACCCACTTCGTGGGCGGTGCCGCCCAGATTGAAGAACAGGAAGTGGCTGCGGATACCTCGGCGCATCATCAGGTAGGCAGCGACGGAAGAGTCGTAACCGCCAGACACCAGGGTCATTACCGTTTCCACGGTACCCAGCGGGTAGCCCCCCAGGCCTTCGTGGCGGCGATGGGCAATGTGGAACTGCTCCTCGTTGAGCTCGATGCGCACTTCCAGGTCCGGATTCTTCAGGTCAACGCCCCGGGCATCGGAAGCCTGGAGCAATGCGGCACCCACCGAGCGTTCAAGATCAATGGACCGGAACGAATGACTGCCATGGCGCCGGGCCCGCACGGCAAAGGTTTTGCCCGCAAGGCGTTCCGCGTAAGCGTGCACCGCCTTTTCGCCGACGTCGTCCATGTCGACAAAGGGGAAGACGCCGATTTCCTGGATGGTGGAAATCCCCGGTATACGGGTCAGCTCATCGATCACCGTGCCGGCCAGGCTGCGGCCATCGGGAACCTCCACATCCACCCGGTCCCAACTGCCGTCCACCCGAATCTCAGGGTCCAGCCGGGACAGCAACTTACGAATATTCTGCCGCAACTGGCGCATTTGCTGCTGGCGAACGGGTTTACTCTTGATGGCCACTTCCGGGGCGGGACGAATAAGCAGTTTCATAAAAAAGTCTTTGATCGGAATAACGTCGGGTAGCGTAATAAGCAGAAAGGCCTTAGTGTACCCTTTTGCCAGAGCGGCTCAAAATCCGTCATTGCCGAAACCATCAGGAGCTCCATCAACGATGACCGAATCCACCATGAATGCCCTGGTTTCCCCGGAGGGCAGCCTCGAAATCCTCTCCAATCACGAGGTCAACCGGCTCAAGGATAAGAGCGAGGGTGGCTTGTACCGACTTTTCCGCCAGTGCGCCCTGGCCGTGCTCAACACCGGCGTTGAAACCGACGATTGTAAGGAATTGATGGAGGCCCACGCCGATTTTGATGTTCGCCTGGTGCCCCAGCCGCGGGGCCTGAAACTGGAGCTGATCAACGCCCCCGGCCACGCTTTCGTGGATGGCGAAATGCTGCGGGCAATCCGTGAGCACCTGTTTTCAGTGTTGCGGGACATCGTATATAGCCATTCCATCCCCAACACCGTCGCGGGTTTCCGCCGGGACAACCCGGAAGATATCACCAACCTGGTGTTCCACATCCTGCGCAACGCCCGGGTGCTGGAGGCCGGTCGCCAGCCAGATCTGGTAGTGTGCTGGGGTGGCCACTCCATCAGCCACGATGAGTACCAGTACAGCAAAGACGTGGGCCATCAACTCGGCCTGCGCGGGCTCAGCATCTGTACCGGCTGTGGGCCTGGTGCCATGAAGGGGCCGATGAAGGGGGCCACCATCGGCCACGCCAAGCAACGGGTGAAGAACGGCCGCTACATCGGCATTACCGAACCGGGCATTATCGGCGCCGAAGCCCCAAACCCGATCGTGAACGAGCTGGTGATCATGCCAGACATTGAAAAACGCCTGGAGGCCTTTGTCCGCTGCGGCCACGGCGTGATCGTGTTCCCGGGTGGCGTAGGTACTGCGGAAGAAATTCTGTACCTGCTGGGCATCCTGCTACACCCGGACAACGCCGACCTGCCCTTCCCGGTTGTCTTCACCGGGCGCAAGGAGAATGCCGAGTATTTCGAGATGATCGACAAGTTCATCCGCAACGCACTGGGTGATGAGGCGGCCAACAAATACGAGATCATCATCGATGACCCGGCCCGGGTGGCACAAACCATGAAGCAGGGCATGAAAGACGTGGAAACCTTCCGGCGCGCCATGCAGGATGCCTATTACTTTAACTGGATGCTGAAAATCGACCCGGTCTTCCAGCTACCGTTTGAACCGAATCACGACAATATGCGGGCACTGGAACTGCACAGGGACCAACCGGTGCACCTGCTGGCAGCGAATCTTCGCAAAGCCTTCAGTGGTATTGTGGCGGGGAACGTCAAAGAGAGTGGTATCCGGCAGATCCAGGAGAAGGGTCCGTTTGAGATCGCCGGCGATCCGACGCTGATCCGGCCGCTGGAGGCCATGCTGGAGCAGTTCGTGGAACAGAACCGGATGAAACTGCCCGGCACGTCAGCCTACCGGCCCTGCTACCGGATCGTCAGTGGTGCGGCCTGAGCCGCACCACCTCCGGAGCAGAAAGTCTTATTTGCCGCCGTCAGCCGGCAGGCTGGCGTAATAAGCCGCCAGGTTAGCGATGTCTTCATCGCTCAGGCCGGTGGCTTGAGCTTGCATGACGGGAGCCTGGCCACCTTGACGCTGGCCATTTTTGTACGCTTTCAAAGAAGCCACCAAATACTGTTCTTTCTGCCCGGCCAGGTTCGGGTACATCGGGATCTGGGAGATACCGTTCTGACCATGGCAAGCCGCACACACTGCTGCTTTCGCCTTACCTGCTGCGGCATCACCGGCAACAGCGGCAAACGGTGCAGTGGCACCCAGTGCGAAAAGTCCAGCAACTGCAAAGTGCTTCAGATTCATTGTGTTCACCCTCTCATCGTTTTAACGTTCGCTCACCGGCAGTGACGCCGGACAGTATTTCAGGATTCACTTATAGCACAGGCAAGCCTTGCCTCAAATGTGATAGATCAAGGACATTCGTGCGACCATGGTCCTCTTTTACTCTGGAACCGGGTAAAGGACAGTACGAACAAACCGCGAACAGCGACCTGTAACAGAACAACGTAATTGCCGGAGAGACACTTCATGCCTGTAGAGGTTCAGGAACTCCCTTGCCGGGAAGGCCATATTGGCCTGCTGACACTGAATTCGCCCGACACTCTCAATGCACTGACCGAAGACATGATCATTCAGGCTCAGGACGCACTGGATGCCTGGGCCGAGGACGACCGGATCTGCCTGGTGGTGCTTCGGGGAGCCGGCGAACGGGCATTCTGTGCGGGTGGAAATATCCGTACCCTGTACGATGCTCTGAATGGGCATGGCGACACAAAGGCTCCCTCGCGTTTCTTTACCGGTGAATACCGGCTTGACTACAGCGTTCACCGCTTTCCCAAACCGGTTATCGGCCTGGCTCATGGCATTGTCATGGGGGGTGGGCTGGGCCTGCTGTCGGCCTGCCGCTACCGGCTGGTGACCCCGGATGTCACCCTGGCGATGCCCGAGATCAGCATCGGCCTGTTTCCGGATGTTGGTGCCAGCTGGTTCCTGAACCGCCTGCCGGGGCGCCTCGGCCTGTTCATGGGCCTGACCGGGGCGCGGCTCAACGTCAGCGATGCCCTTCGGGTGGGCCTGGCAGATCTGGTCATCGAGCCCGCGCAGGCTGACGCTTTACTCTCACGGCTACAGGACGAGCGCTGGACAGGCGAGGCTGCGGCCGACGATAACCGTCTGTTCCGGCTGCTTGGCCAACTGGAATCCCTGGACTATCGCAGTCTGGCTGCCGGCCACCTGGAACAACACGAACAGACCATTGCACGCCTGAGTGCAGGAGAGGCACTGCCAGACGTGGTGGATCAACTGCTGTCTGCGGACAATGCTGATCCCTGGTGGCAAGCCTGCCAACAAACCCTGAGAAATGGCTGCCCGGTCACCGCCTGGCTGGTATGGCATCAGTTGCGCAAAGGACAGCAGATGTCCTTGAAGGACGTTTTCCGAATGGAGTTGGCCATCGCCCAGGAGTGCACGCGCCGGCCCGATCTTGCGGAAGGCATCAGGGCGTTACTGATTGATAAAGACCGGGCACCGTCCTGGTCCTACCCATCCATAACGAACGTCCCCGAAGAGGTTATAGAACGGCATTTCCAACCGGAATGGGATGATACCAACGACCCAATGGGCCTCGACTAACCCGGTCTGGCTACCGTGCAGCGCCCGCCTGAACCAGCAACATTTCCAGGTCCTGGTTGTTGCTGGCTCGAGCCAGGTCGAGGGCAGTGCGGCCGTCGGCGCTCCGGAAGTGAACATCGGCCCCTGCTGCCAGCAGCATTTCGGCGGTCAGCAAGTCGCCACTTTCCACCACTTTCATCAACAGAGATTGCCCGTCCTGGCTGACATTCACATTGGCTCCGGCCGCCAGCAGGGTCCTGACGACCGCCAGGTGGCCGTTTTCCGCAGCGCGAATGACAGCGGTGTAACCGCGGTCATCCCGGGCATTCACTTCCGCACCCGCCGCCAACAGCAGCCGAACGATTCGACGATTACCGTTGGCAGAGGCCACCATTAGTGGACTTTCCCCGGCATCGGCCTGAACATTGGGACTGACTCCCTGAGACAGCAGATAGAGCACGGCCCGGTCTTCATCGGCCCTGACCGCTGCCATAAGCTGGCCCGGATCTCCGGAGTTTTCCACGGTGCCTTTACCGGCACCCGTTGACGCACAGCCTGACAGCAATGCCCATGTGAATGTAATTAACAGAAGAACAACCTTGCCTGCTTCCCTGGCCATAATGAGCAATCTCTTGTGTGATTTTTGCAGCTATTCTGGGCAGCCGGTGGCGAGAATTAAATCGAACCGGTCACAACTCCGGCCCGTTTTGCAAAAGTTGACAGGCAAGCCCCCGGAGCCGCTGCTCCCCATCCCTTTGACCACTGCACAACAACGCTGACTGCATTGCCGCCCAAGACCATCCCTGCAGCACCGCCCGGCACCATAACGGAAAGTCCGGGTGCCGTCTCAGCCAGGCCAGCACGCCAGGGGCTGCGCTTACCCCTAGCAGCATCGGCAGGCTCAGCTCAAAGCCGCGATAACCGTGGGCAAAGCTCTGAAGATCCCGCCGATCGTCATTATCCAGGCCGGCGTTTGGCGGCAAATCCGCGCCTATGGCGCCCACCAGCACCGGTTCAAGCCGTGACCAGTGGCGGGGAATCAACACCTGCCATTGGCGGGCAAACCGGGTTCTCAGTTGCGTCTCGAGACTGGCTCCGGCATCAGACAGGCCGCGCATCATTTGCACTGGAAACTCGCCCGTGCTCGCTTCCTGGCGCAAACCCAGTCGTACCACCCTAAAATCGCAGGCCTGCCAGAACCTGACCAACGGGGCGTTGCCACCAAAGCTGGTGCCAATCGCGTCCAGGCCCTGCTCCCGGCAGGCTGCGGCCGCGGCATCCACCAACAAACGACCGATCCCCAGATGGCGAGCCTGTTCGATCACCGCAATGCGGACCACTCTCAGGGTTTTCAGGCTGGCCGCTTCCGGAAAGCCCCCATGGCTGGCCAGGGATTGTGCCAGCAGGTGGCCCCGTAATCGGCGGCGGCCCTGCACTATCTGCTCAGCCAATCCTGCTTCAATACCGCCTTCAACGGTGCCCCAGAGCACACCTACCGTTTGTCCCCGGTACACTGCGCGCCAGGACTGCGCGCCGGGGTCATCCAGCCATTGCCGCAAGTCTGCGGGCGTTGTCCGGTAGTGAGCATCGACCAGCAGGCCGAACGCCTGTGACAGCTCCTGCTCGCTGGCGTCAGCCGCTACCCAGGGCTGAACATCAACGTCAGTAACCTCGGGCACGGGCTCTGCCGCACCCTCGGCGGCCAGCAAAAACAGCCTGAACACCAGCTGCTCCAATGGGTCATCACCAGCCCAGCGTACCGGCTGGTGTAACGGGATTCCGCGCCAGTGAGGCGTTTCCCGGTTGAGAATCTCGCGAAACCGGATAGCGAAACCACGGCCGGTGCCTTCATAGCCATGAACCGTGGTGGCAAAAGCCACCCTCGGCCAGCCCAACAGTATGTCTCGTAACCAGTGCGCCGGCAGGCCGGCAGCTTCGTCCACCAGAACCACTTCGGCGGCCGGGCGGGCGGCCAGCAGCTCTGGCACCGGCATATAGTTCAGGCGGTGGCCTGCACGGGTCACCAGATCCGATTCCGACTGTTCAGCCAGTTCATCGCCAAGTTCGAGCACTGCGTGCCTGAACAGGGTATCCACGTTGTCCCGGGCAGGTGCTGTCACCAGCACCTGCTCGCGACCGGCCAGAAGCAGACGGGCCGCAGCGATGCCCATGGCGGCCGATTTGCCACGGCCCCGGTCGGCAGTGATCACCAGGGGGCGTCGCCGGCGGCCCTGGCCGAACCGTTCCAGGTGTTGCAGCAGCTGTTGCTGTTCGTCGGTGGTTTGCGGGGTAAAACCGAGTGTATTTGCCGGCAATTCCGGCCAGTCTATCAAGCCTGAGTCGTTTGCCTGTACCCGGATAATGGAGGCATCGTCACCGATCACCATCGCCAGCCTGGCGGCAAATGGATGCTCCTCGGCTTGATCAAGGCCGGTGCGGACATAATCCGGATCGGCAAAGTGACGCCACCGATCCAAGGGCGGCACCAGCCAGAACAGAAGCCCTCCGGCTTGCAGTGTGCCTGCCAGTGCCGCAAAGGCATCTGGTGGGTTACCTTGCCAGCCGTCCCAAACCAGCAGGCTGGTTTCCCGGCCCAGCCATTGCTGGTAATGGTTGGCCTGAAGGTGTGGCAGGCCCACGGCTTCGGCGTGTTCGGCCCGGCCAACCCACAGGCTGTGGCTGGTGTTCATCCGGGACAGTTGCCGGTGCATCCAGGTGCAGGTGTTTTCCTGCGAGCCCTCCACCAGAATCAGGCGGCGGTGGCCGATGGCCCTGAGCCCGGTTTGCAGACTTTGCCAGTCTTCGGTCGGATGCTCCCGGCTTGTGTCAGTCATTCAGCTGAGGTCCGCGGCATGGGCTTTGAGGTCAGCAAGTTCACAAGCTTCAAGGGCTCTTTGGTGGGTGGCGCGCAGTTTGACCCGCGGGGCACTGTTGGCTTCGAAGGCTTGCTGCCAGCGGCCGGCGCAGAGGCACCAGCTGTCGCCGGGTTTGAGGCCGGGGAAGCCGAATTCGGGCCTGGGGGTGGAGAGGTCGTTGCCCTGGGCTTTGGAGTATTCGAGGAAGTCGGCGGTGACGATGGCGCAGACGGTGTGGTTGCCCAGGTCATCGGGGCCGGTGTTGCAGCAGCCGTCGCGGTAGAAGCCGGTTTTTGGGCTGTTGCCGCAGGTTTCCAGTTTTTCGCCCAGTACGTTTAGCGATTGCTCAGTTTTCATCTTTCCCCATCTCTTCAGGTTTCGGAGGTGGCAAGGTGTTGGGTAAGCCTTTCAAAACACGCTCCTTCGGCCCATCCCTGGGGCGCTTGGGCTCCGCCATCCCTGGCTCCGCACAGTTTTGAAAGGCTTACCCAACCCCTTGCATTCAACAGGTGAGTAATATTCCCCCATAATCCAATCTTTTACGATTATGCGGGAGCGCTATTCCCGCTACCAGTTGGCCAGTACAATAGCCCGCATGCCTACCAAACCCCAAATCCCGGATACCTCTCACCTGCCAGAGTTTCTCACCGACGAGCAGCGGGCGATTATTACCGCCGGCTATGAGCATGCGGTGATCACCGCCGTGGCGGGCAGTGGTAAGACGTCGACGCTGGCCTGGCGGATTCGGTTTCTGCTGGAGCAAGGGCATGATCCGGACCGGATGCTGGTGTTGATGTTCAATCGCAGTGCCCGGGTGGATTTTGAGCGGAAGCTGCAGGAGGTGTGTGCTCAGTCCGGGCTGGCGTTGCCGGAGATTCGGACGTATCACGCCATGGGACTACGGTTGTACAAGCGGTTTGTTCGGGAGGGGTATCTGCCCGGGTTTTCGGAGAAGATTCTGACCGAGCAGGAGATTGCGTTTCAGGCCTGGTTGTTGACCCGGCGGCTGGCGCCGGAGGATCTGGCGGATGAGATTCGGCGCAACAAGAAGGAGTTTGTGGAGACGGCCACCGGGTTTATTGATCTGGTGAAGACCGGGTTGTCGCCGGCAGAAGTGGTGTTTGAGGAGCTGGGGTATTCGGACAAGCATCGGTATCTGATCGATCTGTTCCACAGTTTCGAGCAGTGGCGTAAAGGACAGGGGCGGATCAGTTACGCGGATATGTTGTATGAGCCGGTGATGGCGATTCATCAGAACCCGCCGCTGCAGCGCCTGGTCGGTAACAAGATGGATCTGATTCTGGTGGATGAATACCAGGATACCAATGAGATTCAGCATCTGTTGCTGCGTTATGTGGCCGGTGACCGGGCGCGGGTGACGGTGGTGGGGGATCCGGACCAGACCATCTATGAGTTTCGCGGTGCCAAGCCGGAGTTTATTTTGCGCCGGTTCAGTGATGAGTTTGAGAGCCCGCTGGAGCAGACGCTGAGCTACACCTTCCGGTACGGGCATCAGGTGGCGCTGCTCGCCAATCATCTGATCTGTCACAACACCGGGCGCAAGGATGTGATGTGTCATTCGCATCCGTCCACGCCGGCGACCACCGTGGATCTGCATCGGGCAGAGAATGACGGTGATCAGGTGCTGCGTATTCTGCAGCAGCAGGCGCCGGAGCAGACCAGTCAGACCGCGATTCTGTTCCGGGTGTGGAGCCAGAGTGTGCCGATTGAGCTGAAGTTGCTGGCCCGGCAGGTGCCTTACCGAATTGACGCCGGTAAGGGGGCACTGTTCAGTCGCGAGGTGCAGGCCATCACCGCCCTGCTGATGGTGGTGACCGGCCGGCTGAAGTTGCTGCCGGATTCCGACCGGCTGGATCTGGCGCGGCTGCTGCTGCGGTTTCCCCATGTTGGCCTGAAGGAGCCGGAGCTGGAGAACCTGGCACAGTTCCTGGCGGCGTTTGACGGGGCCTGGCATGAGCGCCTGCTGGCCATGGATTTTGACGCCCTGGCCCCGATGGCGGGGCGCAAACTGCGCAAGCTGGGGGAGGTGCTGGCGCAGCTTGAGCGATACACGGGGCCGGTAGCCGGGCTGATCAGTGTGTATGCGGAGCACATGGAGCTCTACGAAGGCATTCGCAGCCTGGCGCTGACCCACGACAGTGCCGAGGAACGCATTGATACGGTGCAGGGCTTCCGGGATTACCTGAAGGGCCTGGACTTGACGGCCGAGGGCGCTCTGGATCATCTCAAGGCACTGAAGCAGCAAGCTGGCGAGAAGCAGGATCACGGCGTGTTGCTGTCCACCATCCATCGCACCAAGGGTCTCGAATGGCCGGTGGTGATTATTCCTGGCCTGCAGGAGAAGTACCTGCCCTACAGCCCAAGGCCCCAGGACGATGCCAGGGCCCTGCTGGAAAGCGAGCGGCGGCTGCTCTACGTGGCCATGACCCGAACCCGCCAGGCCCTGCATCTGATCACCCGGCCAGCCAGTCAACAACCCCACCTTGAGGGCGATCAGGGCCCCAGCCGGTTTGTTGCCGAGTTGTGCTTTGATCTGTCACAGGAACTGGGCGCCGCACTGGCGGGGAACTATCCGACAGGAACAGGGTCACTGAGCCTGAGCGTGCCGCTGACGCCGGTCAGCCTGCGTTATGCAGACCGGGAAGGCGTTGTCATTGAAGGCCAGAACATGCGCCAGTCAGACGCCATGGAACCAGTTTGGCATCATACGCGTGTTGTCCACGCCATCTTTGGTGCCGGTGACGTGATGTCGGAGGATGAAAGCTCGTTTGAAGTGCGCTTTGCCAATGGCGACACCCTGAACTTCAGCAAGAAAAGCGCGCACTTGTATTTCACGGTAGCATCAGATTAACACGACGCTGTCAGTGAACTGCGTACAATTCCCGACGTACCAACTACTGTCATTTTTTTGTTTTTTTTGGCTTACTGACCTAAATTCCGAGTAATACAGGTATTTTTCGGAATTTTCATTCCTGAGAGAATTGCAGGAAATAACAACTAAACAGGAGGTTCTGCATGAAGATCATGCGCCCGGTCGCTCTGGCCGCCCTTACAGCATCCCTTGCCACGCCCGCTCTGGCCGACCGCCAGGAAACCATTTACCTGAACCCGTTCGCCGGCTTCCAGTTGTTTGACGACAAACGGGATCTGAGCGAAACCGGCACCTTTGGTGTTGGTGTTGAGTATCGCTTCCTGCCGCGCTGGTCGGTTGAAGCCGTGTATTCACGCGCCGATGCGGACCGCAAGTACGTTGCAGGAGAGTCCGAGTTCCAGGAACTGAGAATCGACGGCACCTACTATTTTGCCGACCCGGATGCGGCCTGGAACCCATACGTATCGCTCGGCGCCGGCCATGCTGAATTCGGCGTGGGTGACACCATTTCCTACACCACAGCCGGCACCGATCACGAAGAAACCCGTGTAAATGTTGGCGTGGGCTTCCGTTATAACGTCAGCGACAGCATTTCCATCCGGGGTGATCTTCGTGAATTCCACGGCATTGATGAGAGCACCTTTGACACCATGGCCTCACTGGGCCTGAGTTGGGCTTTTACCCGCACAGTTGCCTCTTCCAAGCCCGCTCCGGCACCCGCGCCGGCGCCTGCTCCGGTTGATTCCGATGGCGATGGCGTACCGGATAATCGCGACCGGTGCCCTAATACCCCAGCAGGTGTTCAGGTAGACAGCCGCGGCTGCCCGGTTGACAGTGACCGTGATGGCGTACCCGACTACCGCGACGAGTGTCCGAACACGACAGCCGGTGCCACCGTTGACGAGCGGGGCTGCGAGGGAGTGACGGAAACCATCGAAACCATCGAACTGCGGGTTCAGTTCCCCACCAACAGCTCTGTGATTGATGCCACGTTCGATAATGAAATTCGCCGGGTGGCGGACTTCATGAATGAGTATCCGGAAACCACTGTAGAAATTGCTGGTCACTCCGACAGCATTGGTGACGCCGAGTACAACCGCTTCCTGTCTCAGCGTCGTGCAGAGGCGGTTGCTAACCGGTTGACCAGTGTCCTGGGCGTGGACCCGGATCGCGTAAGCGCCGTGGGTTATGGCGAAGCCGAGCCGATTGCCAGCAACGACACTGCTGCGGGCCGTGCCCAGAACCGCCGTGTTGAAGCCCGCATCCAGGTCACTCGCTAAGACAGACTGGTACGTCAAAGAATGAGTAAGGCGCCCCCGGGCGCCTTACTTGTTTCCGGAGCCAACACAATTCACAAAAGCATCAGGCCGACACCCTGACTGCGTCCAGCAACAAATTGCGCGGGGTCAGTGAGCGATCGCAAAAGGTTCCCAGCCGCACCCGATAACCTCGCTCTTCCAGAAACACGGCATAGTCAAACACCAGCCACAGCTCCAGGGGCCGACGGAACAGGTGCCGCAGCAGTTCGTGCCGGCGTACCTGTCGAAACCTTCGTTCCCCTTCTGCCAGCCAGTGTTGCCAGTCGATGATTAACGGTAACGCCAGGCGCTTCTTGTCTGCCGCCCAGGCACAGAAAGTTCTGAAATCTCCGGTATTCAAACGCGCGGGATGGGAGGGCACCGGCAGGTAGCAGTCAACGCCCCGAAGCTCCCGCTGCAGGGCATCAAAGCCCAGACGCCAGACACTGACCTGCCGCGTCTGCTCGCGCACCCTGGCCGGGGCAGTGACGGTCTCCTGCACGGCAAGCCGAAGACCGTTGCGATCTATGCTCAATGCGCCAGCGTGGCACCGTGCATGCTCAGACATCAACGGGTAGTTTTCGTGTTCGGTCAGGTGATAACAGCAGGGCGAGAAACTCAGGCGTGGTGCCTGTTCCTCACTGCCGCAGCGAATCAGTTGGCGATGCAGATCACCGCAGGCGTGCAGCGCCACACCATGGACCTGACCGGGCCACGCCAGACCTTCGGCCATGACATCCTGCTGGCGCAGGGTGACGGGGTCACCGTAGTGCTGCGCCAGGCGATTACCATCCACCACCAACTCCGGATTCCATTCGAATCCCAGAACAGACGATGCCCCCTGCCCTGCCAGTGTCCGGGCCAGGTGGCCCTTACCGCAGCACCAGTCGAGTATCGGCTCCGCCAGCGGCCGTATCGACGCTGCAAAAGCCCCCGCCTGTTCACGCTTTCGGCCCGGCATATCCACCGCGTCGACCTCCGCCAGGGCTGCGGCGTGGCTTGATTCCGGCGCGGCCAACACGGGCACGGCAATCAACTCCGAATAGTCCGCCAGGCCCGGCACGAAGTGTGCAGCTTGCTGTGAGAACTCCGCCAGGTTCTCTTGCCAATACTCACAATCCCGGTCATCCAGCGCTTCCAGCCAGCTCGCCAGTTCCGGATAATCCCGGCACCACGACGGCGCTGGCTCCATAAAGGGAATCGGGCGCCAGAGCGGCTCATGCCGGGCAAGCCAGTCGTTCACGGCCTGCCAGCGATTGTAAAAAGTCACGGGCGACTGGTGTACACTCGCCGCCGGAGGTAACGTCATGAAACTGGCCTTTGTACTGGTTGAACCAAAAGTTCCGGAGAACGTCGGTGCGGCTGCCCGGGCCCTGTGTACCATGGGCTTTTCCGAGCTGTGGCTGGTAAATTCCGACCTGCATACCCGGCCTGAAGCCCACTGGCTGGCACACGGCAGTGACCACATTCTCGATAATGCGCGCATTTTCCCTGATCTGACAGCGGTAAGAAACTCCGCGGATCTGCTGATGGGCACCTCGGCCAAGCCCCGGCATAACCGGCAGGACTGGCACGAGCCCGCCGCACTTCGTACGGCGCTTTCTAACAAGGGGGATACGGCGGCCACGGCTGCCCTGGTATTCGGGCGCGAAGACCGGGGCCTGGCCAACGAGGAGCTGGCCCTGTGCGATCTGTTGACCGGCTTCCCCATGGCGGTGACTTATCCCTCCCTGAACCTGGCCCAGGCAGTGATGCTTTACGCCTGGGAGCTGTCCGGGCTGCAAAAAGCCAGTGTACAGGCG
Organism: Marinobacter sp. MBR-99; assembly: GCF_040547575.1. Classification (NCBI taxonomy): domain Bacteria; kingdom Pseudomonadati; phylum Pseudomonadota; class Gammaproteobacteria; order Pseudomonadales; family Marinobacteraceae; genus Marinobacter; species Marinobacter sp. MBR-99. The sequence goes on from NZ_JBEPPY010000016.1 coordinate 27,707, forward strand.
GAAACCGCGGCCAGCACATCAGGCCTGGCGGCACTGCGCTCTCGGCTGGAGAGCCTGTTGCCAGAACTGGATGCTCCGGCGGACGAAAAGCTGTCCCAGTGGGTGTTTGAAAAACTGCCGCTGTTGTCTGACCGGGATATCGGCTTCGTTCACACCCTGTGCGGCAATATCGAGCGCAAGCTCTGACGCTATTCCGCGAAGCGTCCGGGCCGGAAAGCATCCAGCACCACGGCCGGCTCCTCGCCATCAATCACCTGGGCAATGACATCTGCACTACCGGCAGACAGGGTCCAGCCGAAGGTGCCGTGGCCGGTATTCAGGAACAGGTTGTCCCGGGGGCCTTTGCCGATGATGGCGGGGCCATCCGGTGTCATCGGCCGGAATCCGGTCCAGGTTTCGGCAGCGTCCAGATCGGCACAGCCGGGAAAACGGGATTGCACGGAACGCTTGATGGTGTCGATCCGGGCTTGCGGAATGTCCCGGTTGAAGCCTGCCAGCTCCACAAAGCCGGTCGCCCGCAATCGGTTACCCAGGCGCGTAGACACCACTTTAAAGTTGTCATCATGAATGGTGCTGACCGGCCCCTTTGCCCCGTCATTCAACGGCACGGTGATGCTGTAACCCTTGATCGGATAGATCGGCAAGTGCAGCCCCAGTGGTTGCACCAAATGCGGTGACCAGCAGCCGGCGCAGATCACAAAGGCGTCTGCCTCCAGGGTTTCCAGCCGGCCGTCGGCGTTGGTCAACTGCACCGCTTTCACATGGGTATCGTCCGCAATCAGCCGTTCTACCTTCACCTCGTATCGAAAGTTCGCGCCAAGCTGCTCGCATGCGCTCGCCAGTGAGCGGGAAAACAGATGGCAGTCACCCGTGCCGTCGGTGTCGTAACTGATGGCACCGTAAAGAGGGCCATCACCGGTCATACCGGGTTCCGCAGCCCGGACCTGCTCAGGCGTCAATAATCGTGAGGCGATACCCATGTCGTTCAGTAATTCGTGAATAAGCCGGTAGTCGTCCATGGCCTCCGGCTTGCTGGCCAGGTGCAACAGCCCCCGGTGCTGGCCGTCGAAGGCCAGATCATGCTCCTGTTCCAGAGCAAGGAATCGCTCCCGGCTGTGCATCCCCAGCCGCAACATGGCCCTTTTGTTCAACCCGAATAAGCCGGGCGACCAGGCGTAGCGCAACGTGGCGAACATGAAACGAATCGCATCCACAGAGGGCGGCATTTTCAGCTTCAGCGGGCCGGACTTCTGAAATATCCAGGGCAAGGCTTTGAACACCATGGCCGGATCTGCCCAGGGGTAGACCACACCATAGGAACGCTGGGCGGCGTTGCCTTTGCTGGTCTCATTGCCAGCCAGCGGGTGGCGCTCCAGCACCGTCACCTGATGGCCACGGCGCAGCAATTCACGAGCCGTGGTGATGCCCACTACACCACCGCCTACAACCGCGATATGCATAATTCGCCTCCGTTACTCCACGCCATTCTCAGCCAGCAGGGTCCGATACTCTTCCAGTACATCCGGATGCTCCTCCGGATAGTCTGGCGCCAGGCTTTTGAGCAATTCTGCCACCAGCGCCGCCACAATGGCCCGGGCCTCGGGTTTGCGATCCCCGGGCACAATAAACCAGGGCGCTTCATCGGTATGGGTAGCCGCCAGTGCCTGCTCGGCATAGGTTTGATAAGTGGCTCTTTGCTTCCAGCCCTCAATGTCTGAGCGATCAAACTTCCAGCGCTTTCGGGGTTTGTCGAGGCGTTTGAGCAAGCGCCGCCGATGCTCATCCTCTGACAGGTTGAGCCAGATTTTCACCACACAAGTGCCCTCGCTTGCCAGGTGCCGCTCAAAATCACGGATCGCCCGAAAGCGGTTTGGCCAGTTGTAAGTGTCCTTCGATCGCACCGGCCACACCCGTTCACCGATCACCGCCTCGTGGTGGCTTCGGTTGAAGGCCACCATCTGTCCGTAGGCGGGCAGCAACGGGGTAACACGCCAGAGAAAATCGTGGGCGGCCTCGGTTTCCGTGGGCCTGCTGAACGACCAGGCATGAAAGCCTGCAGGGTCGGCATAGGTAGCAAGGGTTCGAATCAGGCTGTCCTTACCACTGGTATCCGGGCCATGAATCACCAGCAGCAGAGCCCGCCTTCGATTCGCCCAGAGCCGGCGCTGGTACTCACCGATCTCCTCCAGACTCGCTTCCAGTGCTGGCAGCTTGCAGCCTTCATCCAGCGATGTCGGATACTCACAGAACCCCGGTTTGGCAGGGTCCAGAAACCATGTTCGTGCGAACGCCGTATACTCCATCAAGGAAACTCCCTATCAACGCCATACAACTCAACCATCACCCAAGATGGTAAACTTGCGCTATCACATTCTCAGAATAGCAGCCAGGCGACGGCTGTGATGGAGCATAGACCCCAGGCATGAGCAAGAAACGTCGTGAGATTCCCGTATTTGATCACCCGATCATCGAGACCCATTGCCATCTGGATTATCTGAAAGACCGTCCTTTGGCCGAAACGCTGGAGCAGAGCAAGAAGGTCAACATTGAGCGGGTCATCACCATTGCCGTGTCCCCGGGCAACCTGGCCGCCGTTCGGGAACTCAGCCGGCTTGAGCCCTGGGTGTATGGCACGCAAGGCATTCACCCCCACGAAGCGGAAAGCTATTCCGATGAGGTAGAGGCTGAAATCCGCGAGCATGCCCGGGATGACAAAATCGTCGCCATCGGCGAGATCGGGCTGGACTACTATTACGACAATGCCGACCGTGGTGTTCAGCGAGAGGTTTTCCGGCGCCAGCTGCAGATTGCCTGCGACAATGACCGCCCCGTGGTCATTCACAGCCGTGAGGCAGACGAAGACACCATTGCCATCCTGCAGGAGTTTGAGCAGACCCTGACCCGCCGGGGTGTGATTCACAGCTTTACCTCTGGCCCGGGACTGGCCCGCTATGCTCTGGGCGAGGGATGGTGCCTTGGCTTTAATGGCATTACCAGCTTCAATAAAGCGGAAAACGTTAGGGATATCGTGCGCATGGCACCCATCCAGCAGATTCTGCTGGAAACCGACGCACCCTTCCTGACGCCGGTACCCTACCGTGGCCGGGAGAATGCGCCTTTCTACCTGCCGTTTGTTGCCGAGAAAATCGCCGAGGTGAAGGATCTCCCCCTCGACCAGGTCTTAGCCCAGACTTACCAGAACAGCCTGAGGACGTTCTTCCCACAACCATGATCAAACGCATCCCCATCGCTGCGTTGAAGGTCGGCATGTACATTTCCGACCTGAATAACGACTGGATTCCCCATAACACCCAACGCAAGAAAGGGGTGATCAAGCGGGAAGAGACCATCGAGAAAATCCGCAGGATGGGGGTCCAATACGTGTATATCGACGTTGAGAAAGGGCTGGACTCCCAGGACGCTGAGACCGCCCAGGAAGTGGATCAGCGCAATGAACAGGCCCTGCAGAATGCAGGCGAACAGCGCCCGGGCATCAAGCACAAGGTTGCCCTGACAGAAGAGATTGTCATCGCTCAGCGGATTCACAGCCAGGCCCAGGGCCTGGTGGGCAATTTCATGAACAACGTCAAAATGGGTGCCGCCATTGATATCGCGCCCATTCACCAACTGGCCGACGAACTGCAAAACTCCGTTTTAAGAAACGCCAATGCCCTGAGCTGCCTGGGCCGCATCCGGGAAAAAGACAACTACCTGCTGGAGCACTCGGTTAATCTCAGTGTGCTGATGTCGTTGTTCGGCAACTACCGTAAGCTGCCGGCAGACGTACTGCATCAAACCGTCGTGGGCGCCCTGCTCCACGATCTGGGCAAAATCCTGACACCGGATGACATCCTACATAAACCCGGCCGCCTGACAGCAGAAGAATTCGAGGTGATGAAGCTGCACGCCCGGCACTCCAGGGACATTCTCGCCAGTACCGAAGGGATTGGCGAAATCGCTGTGATTACCGCCGCCCAGCACCACGAGAAACTGGACGGCAGCGGCTACCCGGAAGGCCTCAAGGGTGACGAAATCACCGAGTACGGGCGTATGGTGGCGATCACCGATGTCTACGACGCCATTACCTCCGACCGCGTGTACCACAAGGGCATGACACCGACTCAGGGCCTGAAAAAATTATTGGAGTGGAGCGGCGACCATCTGGACACGGAACTGGTCAGGCAGTTTATCCGGTGCATCGGTCTCTACCCCGTGGGTTCCCTGGTGTTGCTGGAGAGCGGAAGACTCGGCGTCGTGGTGGAAACCAACGAACAGGACCAGCGCCTGCCAGTGGTGCGGGTGATGTACCACACCCGGTTCCGACTACCGATAACCGTGGAAACCATTGATCTCTCCCGCGCCAGCAACCAGGACCGGATTGTCCGGGCAGTAGACCCGGAAGATTACAAACTGGACGTGCGCAAATTCCTGGCCTGAGGCATCGCGCCGGCCAACCTCTGCTACACTCGCCACTAATCCGCTCATTACAACGATAACCGAACCATGATCTCATCCGTGTTCCAGATTCTCGGTGGCCTGGCGTTGTTCATGCTGGCCATGGAAACGATGACCAACGGCCTGAAGAACGCCGCAGGCCACCATTTGCGCCACCTCTTAGGCACCTGGACCAGGACGCCCCTGCGGGGCCTGATGGCCGGCTTTGCCATCACCGGCATTGTTCAGCATTCCGGGGCGGTCACCGTGGCGACCATCGGTTTTGTGAACGCCGGCCTGCTGACCCTGGCGCAGTCGCTGGGGGTTATATTCGGCTCCAACATAGGCACCACCATGACCGCGTGGCTGGTCAGCCTGGTGGGCTTCGGGTTCAAGATCGAAGCCCTGGCGCTGCCGCTGCTGGCGGCCGGTGTCGGCGTCAAGATGATCAGCCGCAACCAGCGGAATCAATTCCTGGGGGAAGCGCTGGCGGGCTTTGCCCTGTTTTTCCTGGGCCTGTCGATTCTCAAGACAGCGCTGGAATCCCTGGCAGGGGGGTTCGCTGACGGCGGTATTATCAGCCCGGATTATGGTTTGTTTACGTTTCTGGCCATCGGGTTTCTGGCCACGGTTCTGACGCAATCCTCCAGCGCCGCCCTGGCCATTGTTCTGACCGCTGCCGCCGGTGGATTGATCGGCCTGGACAATGCGGCAGCGGCGGTGATCGGCGCCAACCTGGGCTCCACTTCTACGGCTGCCCTGTCGGCCCTCAAAGCCACCGCCAATGCCCGCCGGCTGGCGATTGGCCATATCCTGTTCAACGTGTTTACCGGCGCCATCGCCCTGATAATCCTGCCGGTGATGCTGTGGACCGTGGCGATGCTGACCGACTGGCTGAACCTGGAAGCCAACCCCGCTGTGTCTCTGGCGCTGTTCCACACCCTGTTCAATGTGCTGGGGGCGGCCATTATGCTGCCGTTTACCAAACCCTTTGCCCGGTTTCTGGGCCGGATGTTCCGGAGCAAGGAGGAAGATAACGCCGTGCCCCGTTATCTGGACGATACCCTGATCACCACGCCAGAACTGGCGATCGGGGCGGTGGACCAGGAAATGAAACGACTGATCGGCCATAGCCGGGGCCTGCTGAGGGTGTGTCTTGATCGGGAGAGCCTGACCGAAGCCGATATCCGGCCGAAAGCCGATGCCATCCGCAACCTGAACCAGGCGATCACTGACTATATCGGCCGGTTGAGGGCGGAAAAAATGCACCCGTCGGTGGTGGATGCCCTGACCATCAGCATCCGCACCTGCCGCTACCTGGCCGAAGCCACTGATCTGACCACCCGGCTATTGCAGCTGCGGCAGCTAAGCCACCGGACAGAGTTTGCCGAGCAAGCTGAGACACTGGAGCACTATCTGGATACCATCCGGGAGCTGGTCGCATCAGAAGGCCCGGCTGAGGCGTTGCTTGCCGAGGCAGAGGGCACTTACCACCGGTTGAAAAACGCGATGTTGCAGATGATGGTACGGCGGGATTTCAGCACCGCCCTGGGGGACCAGGCTCTGGATACCCTGAGTTCTGTACGGCGGCTCAATGACCAGTGGAGCAAGGCCCTGAAATGGCAACCGGCCACCCATTTGCTCAATGGCGCCCAGCATCAGCTGCCGGAGTCGGAAAACCTGCAGTAGCGGTTTTTGCCCTCCCGTTTGGCGCGATACATGGCCTGGTCTGCCTGGCGTAACAGCTGGTCGCCATCCAGCTCCGCGTTTTGCGGGTACAGGGTATAACCCAGGCTGGCAGACACCTCAACACTGTGGTCAGCTACCCACACCGGGTCGCCAATCTTGGTTAATAAGCGCGCCAACAACGCCTCCAGGGTTTGCTGGTCGGCGACGTTCACCACGATGGCGGCAAATTCATCACCTCCCAGCCGGGCCAGGGTGTCTTCCTCGCGCAGGGTTGAACGCATGCGGCGGGCAACTTCCACCAACAAACCATCCCCTGCGTGGTGCCCGAAGGCATCGTTGATGGGTTTGAAATGATCCAGATCGATGTAAATCACCGCCAACTGATAGTTCTGCCGGCGGGCCTGGGCCATGGATTGCTGCAGACGGTCCGAGAACAGCACCCGATTCGGCAAGCCGGTCAGTGAATCATAGTGCGCCATGGTGCGCAGCTGTTTCTCGGTTTCCTTAAGCTGGGTGACATCACTGAACACCCCGACGAAATGACTGAGCTGCCCCTGCTCATCGAACACGCTGCTCAGGGTGAGGCTGAGCACGATGGCGTGACCATCCCGATGCCGGCTGGAGAATTCGCCGGTCCAGACGCCGTGCTTACGCGCCGCAATCAGGATGGCACTGCCTTCGTCCATGGGCATGGGTGGCAGGCTGCCCACCGCCACCTTGTGGTCCCGCCCGGTAATCAGTGAGTAGGCTTCATTGATGTCCATGACAACACCGTGGGCATCGGTGATAAAAATAGCTTCACGGGCATTCTCAAACACTCGCAGGGCCAGTCGCTGGCGCTCCTCTGCATACTTACGGCGGGTAATGTCGTACCAGGAACAGAGAATGGAAGGGCTCTCCTGATCGTGCTCATAGACCGGCGCCAGGGTCATATCCACCCAGACATCGGAACCGTCCGAATGCACGAACAGCCACTCGGACTGTGCCACTTCTCCGGTCGTTACCCGCCTGATCAGTGCATCCGCTTTTTGGAGGGAGGAGGTACCATCCGGTTGCGAATGGGGCGAGAACGCAGACAGGCCTTTACCGATCAGGGAGGCTTCAGAGGTGTATCTCACCAGCTCTACTGCAGCCCGATTACATTTCACCAGTTCCCCGTTCCGTATCATCAGCATCGGCTGGGGCCAACTGCCAATCAGCTCGCGCTGGCGCCGTTCTTCTGTGGCCAGCTGGCGTTTCTTGCGGCTAAGCCAGAGACTGGTCATCACCAGCAATGCAAAGAGGACGGCGACGGTCAGCACCCAGACCCGGTACTGATTCAAAACATCCACCCAGGTCACCCTGGGCGCCTGGTCGTAGGGTGCGATTCTCAGGGTTCGCGCCACCTGCTCTACGGACTGGTAGTCAGCCGGGGGAGAAAAGCCCGCCAGGCCCGCTGCCTGGGCAGCGGGATGATCGGCCTCCAGGGCAAACAGCGCCGAGGCCAATCGCCGTACGATCTTGCTGTCCACATGTGGCAATGCGACCAGTGGCCACTCCGGATATAGCCGGGTCGACACAGCAAACGGAAAACCGGCCAACCGCTGTGGATTGATGATCTTGAGCTCGCCTGCCAGACTCGGAGTCTCCCGGATCAACTCCTCGTAGATGCCCGTTCTGACAAAACCCGCGTCGGTGTCTCCCGTGAGCACCGCCCGAATAACCCGGTCGTGGTTGCCCAGGTGCACCATTCGGTTATGCCGCTGCACATCCACCCCGGCATCCCACAATTCCAGTGCCGGCGCCTGGAAGCCCCCCAGGTAGTTCATCCCGGGCGTGGCAATGCTTTTCCCTTTGAGGTCGGTCAGTACGTTGATGTCTTCACGTTCAGCACGGGTCAGCATCAGTCCACCGAGACTACCGGTAGCTTGCCCTGCCCACTCGCGATGCAAGGTAGCCAGCACCCCGGTCAGGCTGCGCTCACTGCGAATGACGAGGAAATGGCTGGGATTGGTCAGGAAAACATCAATGCGGTTAGAAGCCAGAGCGCGATTCATATCGTCCTGATTCAGCACCAGGAGCTGCACCGACAGGCCGGTTTCCCGGCTGAGGTAGTCGGCAAGTAAAGAGTAGTGTGTCTGGATGACCGGGTCCGGCCGATAGGACAAAACGCCGAACCTCACGGCGTCTCTGGCCCCCGGGTTCGCAGCCCATGCCGTTGGCATCAGGCAGAAAAACAGCACCAACCCACTCAGAAAACGGTTAGTCACGTCAGGCTCCGGGGCAGAAAAGATGAGTCACACAGCCGCTGGTATTGAGGGATTTCGGCCATCAGCCCTTCGCTAACCAGGGTTTCTGCCAGGCGCCGGGCGACGACTTCAATACGGCCATGTTGCGCCAGGTAACGCTGATTGGCCGCCAGTTCCGGAAGCATCACCGTCGCCAGCGAGCGCCTGACCGCATCTGGCGAGATGCCTTGGCGGGTGGCCACCCGGTATATGGCATCGTGCATGCTTCGCACCATATGCAACTTGCCGCGAAAGTGCGCAAGTACCAGATCTTTCACGGCGGCAGACCTGCGCCTGGCAGCTTGTTCGGTGACCACCAGGGTATCGAAAATGGTGTCGGGCACATCGCTGCTGTCAAAAAGTCGAGTTCCGCCCGCCTGCTCAAGCAGGGAAGCCACAGGCTCGTAGCAGACAGAGGCGTCAATCTCACCGCTCTGCCATGCTTCCATATGACGGTTCACCGGCAAGTCTACGATGGAAACCTGGTTTGTGCTCAGCCCTGCCCGTTCCAGCACCGCAAACAACATAACGCCGGAGACACCACTCAGTTCAGCCGCAACTGCCCGCCCCCTGAGCCCTGCCAGGCTGGTAATCGAGGGTTTGGCCATAAGTACATCTGCACCCACCGACACATTGGTCACCGCCACCACTCGCAAAGGCACACCGCTGGAGAAAACGCGCAGTGCTTCATCAAGCGTCAGGGCAGCAGCATCCAGCTCACCGGCCAGCAACCCTGTCATTGAATCGCTGGCTGCCTGACCTTTAACCAGCTCGACGGTCTGAGGCAACCAACCGAACTCGTCCGCCAGATACAGAGACTCGTAACCGATCCAGGGATGAATACCGGTTTTCAGCGGTTGCGATTTTGAGCAGCCGACCAGACCCAGTGCCGGCAGGGCGGCAACAGACAGTTGCAGGAATTGGCGGCGATTCATTCGGGCTCCGGAGCGGCATTGATCATTCGAATACTAATACGTAGCCACTATAGCGGTAAATCTGACCAAAGCATTGCACCGGGTCAATTTCAGGGTCTGAATTAATGGAGATTCCCGCTGCTCACCCCAAAGCCAGGAAAACACCCATGAATACCGGCGACAGAAACGACAGCAGAAAGCCCGAGGCAATCGCCACCGGCACACAGGCAAGACCACCACTGCTACGGATTACCGGTAAAGTAAAATCCATGGCGGTAGCGCCACCATAGCCAATGGCCATGGCAGGTCGGGAGCTGATCACCAAAGGAATCAGAGCCAGGGCGATGATCTCCCGCAACACATCGTTCAGAAAAGCCACCCCGCCCCAGGCGGGGCCGAGGGCATCACCAATTACAATGCCCGAGAGCGAATACCAGCCAAAGCCCGAAGCCAGTGCCAGGGCCTGGTGCCAGGGCACATCCAGCCAGGGAATCAGGACAAGCCCCGCCAGCATAGAGCTTAGCGCCAGCGACAGCGCAATACCCAAACCCTGGCGGTTCATCAGCAATTTGCGCAGCGACAGCCCGGCGTTGCGCAACTGCAGGCCAATAAGGAACAGCAGCAGCATCAGTGCCCAGGTGGCGACATCGTCAACCAACGGCAGTTGGGGAAACAGGAAGAACCCGGCCAGGGCGCCGGCGACAACCGCCAGCAGCGGTTTCAAGCCGGCGAGAAACAACCGGCGGTAACTCGGTCTCTCCTGCCCCCTTTCCTGTCCCATGGTCATCGGCTGCCAGCGGTGGAACAGCCAGAGGCCCACCATGTTGGCCACCAGAAGCACGAGCACCAGGCCTGCCACCTGGCCGGCCATGGTGCCCAGCTGGTCCAGCAAGCCATCCATCTGGCCAAGGCCCAGCCCCAGCAGTGCCAGGATGAAATAAACCAGGGCTTCCACGGTGTAATGGATTACCGTCATTAACCGGCGATTGGAAAGCGCTAAGGCAAATCCAAGAAACAACGGCGCCAGAATCAGTAAAGCACCTGTCAGCATAAACCCCTCACGGGCAGGTTAGATAAAAATCGGGACCGACTTAAGGCACCGGCGACAGGGGTGGGTCAATGCAGGCCATGGCCGGAGCGGTCCTGTACCAGCACCCAGGGGGCGATGACCACAGCCCAGAGCTCGGCATTGCGGTCATACCAGGCACGAGCGAGATCCGGAGCGACATCACTAACCTGGCCGCCACTCAGCCATTGTTCAAAGCGGGCTTTGTTGTCTGCTGCGAGTTCGCTGGCAACGTCCAGCAAGTCCAGTTCAGGGGCCACACGCACTACCTGGCCACGGGCATAATAGGTTTGCAGTTCATGCCAGTGGATTCGGGAGGTTTCCAGGTTCAGCCGTGCTTTGATTTGGTCCGGGGATTCAGAAGAAGACATAACACCTCACCTAAGCGGCTACTCATTCAGGCGCGCCAGCGTAACGCAAATCGGCCGATCACGCACTCGCCTGGGCCCAAACCAGGTCATGCCCCTGGCGTATTCTCTTGCACGATACGATGAATATCATCCGCCAGCGTCATCGGGTCAAAAGGTTTCGGGATAACGCCGATAGCCCCGAGCGCCAGGTATTCTTCGATTTCGGAACTCTGAATCCGGGCGGTCATGAAAATAACGGGAACGGAGCGGGTCGCCTCGATCCCTCTCAATCTGCTTAGGGTTTCCGGACCATCCATTTCCGGCATCATCACATCCAGCAGTATCAGATCCGGTTCAAATATCGGGGCCATCTCAAGCGCCTGTTGCCCGGAACTGCAAAGTGTCACCTGAAACCCGCCCACATCCTGCAATGCCAGCTCCGCAATGGCGCGGATATCAGGGTCATCTTCCACATAAAGAACTTTGTTCATCAATGCCTCAGGAACGACTGCCACGACTAGACTCCTCGGTGGATGGTTTCGGTTCCAGACCGATACGGCGCAAAAGTCGCTGACAGTCATCACTGTCTGACTGCCCACCGGCAATCAACGCGGCAGCCCGCATCACCAGGCGATCTTCACGGGTATTATCCTTCGGCACGAAATGCACGGCGCCAATCATATCTCTCAGGCTCAGTGGCAGTTTCCAGTGTACTTTCAGGCGATTGCCATAGTCCTGAGACCACTGACGAAGGCACTGCTCCATGTCTGAGGCACTTAACGAGCCACCTTCTGTAATGAACTGATTCAATACCTTGAGCACCGCCATCTCTCCCAAGCGACTCAGAAGGCCCGCTTGCTGGAACAATGACGGTGACTTTCCAAGACTCACGGCCAGCTTCTGAGCTTCACGCGCCACCTGCAAGGCCATGTTATGGCACGCCTTGGCCTGAGCCTGGAGATCCGGACTGTCTATTTTACCGGCGACGTCAAGTGCCAGCGCCAGGGCCTGATTCAATGCCATGGCCACACCCATATTGCTGATGGCGTCTCGGAGCGACTCTACCGGCTTACCGGTGCGCCGGAATGAACTGCTATTGGCCACGTCCAGCAGACGGGCAGTCAGCGCCGCCTCCTCCCGCCAGCGCTCCGCCAGCTGAGCCGGCGACAATTCTTGCTGCCGGCCGATCAGATTCAGAATATCAACCGGATCGATGTCCGTCGGCAATTGAACCACCGAGTTTAGCGAGGCACTCAGATAATCCATGGCAGAACCTTGCACAGAAACGTCAGCAGGCGCGAGTTTGGCGAGACGCTCGTGCAACAGTTGCACATCCAGAGGCTTGGTAATGAATCCACTGATTCCATGATGGGCTGCCTTGAGAACGGATTCCCGGTCAGACCGCCCTGAGACCATCACAATGGGCACGTCGCGGTCCCGCGCCCGCACCTGCTTGACCAGATCGAGTCCCGAACCATCCGGCAGTTGCCAGTCAATGAGATACAACTGATACTCGCTCTCCTCTTCCAGCAGTTGCCGAGCTTCAGACAGGGATCGGGCAAGACTGACGGCAGCCCCCTGGTGAATACCCGCAACGACAGTCTCAAGCAGCTCTCCCACCAACTCATCGTCTTCCAGTATCAACGCTTTCAACAACCTGCACCTCTCAAGCTTTCATGCCCCGGAGAAACGGATCGTAGAGGGTCACACCGTTACGCCCACTCCGTTTTCGCTGGTAGAGTGCCTGATCAGCCGCCTCAATGGCTTGATCGGAAACAGGAAAATCGTTGATTAGAGCGACGCCCGCACTCAAGGTAACCTGAAAGCTGTCATCTCCCGCCAAGAACAAGAGGTCGGCAAAGCTCTTACCAATGGCTTCGATGAGTTTCGCAGCTACCTCCGGTTGACAATCGGGCAGAATCAATAGGAATTCTTCGCCACCATACCGGCCGATCACATCAGATTCGCGCAACCTATTGCGCAACAGATTGGCCAATGTACGAATAACGATATCGCCCTGACCATGGCCCCAGGTATCGTTCACCCGCTTGAAGTGATCCAGGTCTAGCATAACCACACAGGATGAGTGACCGGAACGGCGACAGCGAGCCAGTTCTCTGTCGACCTCCTGCTTGATCAACGAGTGTTTGAGCAATCCGGTGAGGCTGTCACGGTTCATCAAATCCGACAACTGGCGGGCACGATAGCAACGAATGCGTACCGACCGGACCAGGTAATCATCGGTGACCGGCTTTACCAGAAACTCATCAGCACCTTTGGACAGCGCATCCAGCTGGTTTTCAGGATTGTCCTCGGAGGACAGGTATACTATCGGCAAGCCCAACCAGCGAGGCTCGTAACGTATCAGGCGAGCCAGAGTAACGCCCGAATAGTCCCGTAGCTGAACGTCCATCAGAACCAGGTCCGGCTCGAACGCCGACAGTTCCGACATTAAATCCGACGGGTCAGACACCAGGCGGGCAATGATGCCAGCCTGCTTGAGCACCAGACAATAGTGCTCTCCCAGCTCCACATCATCATCAACAATCAACACCCGACCCTGGGGCCGTGAACCACGCTCCAGGGCCAGCGATTCGATTCGCTCAGCCAGTTCAGGCAGGTCCAGCGGCTCACAGAAATAGGACGTAGCCCCCTGCTGTGCAACCCGATATAAACTCTCAAACGAACTTTCACGACCAATACACACCACCGGCAGCCGACGATGTTCAGCTTTGGGCAAATGGCGTTCACGGAAGCCCATGACCTCGCCCAGTTCTGATTCCTCACACACCAGGATCGAAACGCTTGTGCGCTCCCTGAGCCTCTCAGCAACCTCATTCGGGCGATCAATAGAGACGGTCTCACATACAAAACCGTAGGCGGATAACGATTTCAGCAAGTCGGGCAGGTTACCCTGATTGTGTCCCAGTGCCATGACATTAACCTGCATGCCATGGGTCCCGCCGTATGAATCCTCTGCCACAGGCACCCCGCCCTTGGCAACTGCCGTGGTGGTCACCTCCGGTGCTTTTTCCAGCAACGTGGCGAGCTGTCGAAGGTCATTGGCAAGATCCGCTGAAGCTGAAACCAATACATCCGCAGATGCATCGTTATCGGCTGCCGATTCAAGAAGTGCCTTCGCCTGCTTTTCTATCGCCCTGGCTGCCTGCCCGAGAGCAGGTAAACCGAAAGTCCCCGCAGAGCCAGCCATCCGATGCAATAATTGATAACACTTTTCCAACTCTGACTTCGGCAACTGCTGCTGATCAATCAGACGAGCAAATCCTGAGAGGGTTTCAATATCGCCCCGGGCACGCTCAAAGAACCGTTCCTGCAGAAGTCTCATGCGTTCCCGCAATTGGCCAACGGCTACACTATCCAAAAGACATCCCTCTCTATCTAATTCACAGCGTCTGATGCACTATTCTTATGAAAACATGTTTTATCTACGACAGCTATTCGTATAAGGGCCTTTCTTGCGTACTTTAAGCCTCAACGCCCGCATTGTGCTGATTGCCAGCTCGAGCATTGTGTTCAGCGTAGCCCTGATTCTGTTCATTGCCTATGACAGGCTGGTTCGCGATTTCGAGCAGGTGCTTACCGAGCGCCAGGCGCTGCAAACGTCCGCGGTGGCCAGCCGGGTAAACGAGGAACTGACCACACGGCTGAATGCACTGGGGGCATTTGCCAGCGTGCTGACCGACGGCAACGATCTGTTACCCTTACAGCATCTGAAAACACTGCTGGGGCGCCAACCCACTCTCGAAAGACTTTTTGGCGGTGGACTTCTGATCTTTGATGATCGGAGCATCGCCATCGCGGAAAATACTTTTGTACCCAACCGGCTGGGCACTTCCTATGCTGATCGCCCACATTTCAAGCGTGCCATGCAATCCCGCACACCCATTGTCAGCCGGCCAATCATCGGACGAACCACAGGCCTGCCACTGTTATCGTTCCTTGCCCCCATTGAAAGTGATCATGGCGATCTACTCGGACTGGCAGGGGGCACCATCAACCTGGCAGAGGCAGGCATCATCCCTGAGGAGCTCAAGATTGATGAAGGCACCATTCTCAAGGTGCTGGATACCAGCAACTTCATCCAGGTAGATGCGTTACGTAAGGATCAGCCGGCTCCCGACCTTCCTGCCCCGGGTGAAGACCCTTTGATTGATGCTGCCTTGTCCGGGATACCCTTCGGCGTGGTTAAAGATCTCGCGGGACAACGCTGGGTATACACCACGCAACATCTGGATCGTCTGGGTTGGCTATTCCTGAGCGCGGCACCCTATGAGAAAGCCATTCAGCCAGCACGAGCCTCATTCCGCAGTTTTCTGTGGCTCAGTGTGGTTGCTATGCTTCCACTGCTTCTCTTGACCTACACGGTGTCCAGGGCCGCTACACGTCAACTTGGCGCCATGTCCCGAAAGATCAACAAAATGGCGACAGACGTTTCATCTACCCAGCGATTGACCACGCAAGGGCCGGCGGAAACCCGAAACCTCGCTAAAGCATTCAACACGCTCATGGAACAGCGAGAAGCGCTGGATATTCTGAAAAACCAGTTTGTGTCTAACGTCAGCCATGAGCTGCGCACACCGCTGACATCCATCAATGGCTCTCTGAAGTTGCTGCAATCCGGCTCTGCCGGCGAGTTGCCCCCGAAAGCCTCGGCCATGGTTGAGCTGGCCTTGCGCAATGGCCAGCAGTTGCAATCACTGATTACGGACCTTCTGGACTTTGATAAGGCCGTGGCCGGCAAGCTCAGCGTTCAGATGCGCGACATTGAGCTGATTGACGCTATTGAGGCAGCCTGCGCAGGGAACCAACCGATGGCCAGGCATTACTCCGTAGAACTGGTTGGCAAGAGCGGAGGCGAGCTCAGGGTTGTTGCGGATCCGGCCAGGTTACGCCAGGTGCTTGATAACCTGATCAGCAACGCCATCAAACACTCTCCGAAGGGTGGCATCGTCAGCATTGAAGCACATTCCTCAGCCCCCGGCGTTGTCCGAATCACCGTTTCGGATCAGGGTGACGGGGTTCCCGAGCATTTCTTACCTCAGCTGTTCCAGAGGTTCTCCCAGGCAGAGGCCGGCTCCAATCGAGCCAAAGCCGGCACTGGATTGGGCCTTGCTATCTGCAAAGAGCTTGCCCGTCTGATGTCCGGCGAAATGGGCTACCATTTTAAAGACGGAGCCCATTTCTGGCTGGAACTTCCTGAAACAAATCACCAGGGCGAGGAGCATTATGAGAACGCCTGATCGGCCCCAAAATGAAACCATGCGCCTGTCTGCTCTGGAGGTGAGTCAGCTTCTCGATACAGCTCCGGAAGAGCGATTTGACCGTATTACCAGGCTCGCTGCAAAAACATTCAATGTGCCCATCTGCCTGGTGTCACTGATAGACAAGAATCGCCAGTGGTTCAAATCCTGCTATGGCCTTGGCGTGCAGGAGACCTCCCGAGATATTTCCTTTTGCGGCCATGCCATTCTTGGCGCCGATACCTTCGTCGTTGAAAATGCCCTGCAAGACGAGCGATTTGCCGACAACCCTCTGGTCACCAGCGAACCCAACATCCGTTTTTATGCCGGTGCGCCACTGGAAGACCGGAACGGTTTTCGCCTGGGCACTCTTTGTCTGATCGACCGGAGGCCGAGAGTCTTTTCCAGTGACGATCAAAATATGCTCCGTGATTTTGCCGACTTGGTCGAACGGGAATTTCAGTATCAGGAGCTCGGTAACTACTACTCGGAGAGAACCCAGGCACTGAATATCCTGAATGACATTTCCCTGGATTCCAGTGGCAGTGTGTCCGAGCGAATCGAGCGTGCCCTGGCGATCGCCGCTCAGTATCTGAGTGTAGACACCGCAATCGTGAGCAACATTACCGGCGGCGTTTACACCATCCTCTGGCACTACGAGCGCCATCAGACGACCCTGGAGAACGGCACCACGTTCCCCTTGGATCAGACCTACTGTGCACTCCTTGCAGCCCAGGGCAGCCTACTTGCCATCGACCACATGGCACGGTCCCGGTATAAAGAGCACCCCTGTTACCGGCAATTCCGGCTGGAGAGTTATCTGGCGGCGCCGGTGTGGATCGATGATGAACTGTTCGGCACACTAAACTTTTCCTCAGCCATCCCACGCCGCCCCGGATTTACGGAAATAGAAAAGACATTCGTCAACCTTCTTGCTCGCTGGGTTGCCGACATCATTCAGCAGCAAAAACACATTGAAGTACTCGACAAACTGGTGGCCAACGCGCCGGGTATGCTCTATCAATACCGTTTGTGGCCCAACGGCCAGAGCACCTTTCCCTACACCAGCGGTGGGATTCAGGCCATTTACCAGGTTACCGCAGAGCAGGCGGCCAAGGATGCTTCGCCGGTTTTTGAACGTATTCACCCGGATGACCTGCCCATTGTCGCCGATTCGATACAGTCATCGGCGGAGAATTTGACCCCATGGATACAGAAATACCGTATTCGCTGGAAGGACGATAGCTGGCACTGGGTTGAGGGAAAAGCTCGGCCCGAACGACTGCCTGATGACAGCGTGCTATGGCACGGATACATCGTCGACATCGATGAGCGCCACAAGATCGAGGAGATGAAAAGCCAGTTTATTTCCACCGTCAGCCATGAGCTTCGCACACCGTTAACCTCGATCGCCGGCTCACTGGGCCTTATCGACAGCGGCTCTCTGGGCCCTTTACCCGAGAAAGCTCAGCAGATGGCGTCTATTGCCCTCAGAAACACCGAACAACTCAAACATCTGATCAATGATTTGCTCGACATTGAGAAACTGGTATCCGGCCGCATGGCCATGCACCCCGCCAGACAACCCGTCACCCCGGTTATTGAGGAATCGATCGAACGCATGGCGCCTTACCTGGAAAGCCGGCAGATACAGGTTGTCCACCAGCAGGATCACCCGGATATAACGGCCTGGTTCGATCTACAACGACTCAGCCAGGCGCTGAATAATCTGCTCTCTAACGCCGCAAAGTTTTCAGCGGAGGGTGCCAGCATAGCGGTTTCTACCAGACTGCTCCCTGATCACCTCAGAATCCTGGTTACAGACCAGGGCACCGGCATCCCCGACAGCTTTCGCTCTCGCATTTTCCAGAAATTCGCCCAGGCCGACAGCTCCAGTACGAGGGGTAGGCAAGGCACAGGCCTGGGGCTGGCCATCACTCGAGAGATTATGATTCAGATGGGTGGCAGTGTGGATTTCGAGTCCACAGAGGGCGAAGGGGCAACTTTCTGGCTGGAAATACCGTTGGAGCCTCCCGAACCCTGAGAACCGTCATGATCAGGCCGCCAAACAGATTCGAGAGCAAGGGAAACCGGATGCTAAGAACCGGTTTCCCTCCGTGATCAGGCGTTCTTCAGCATCTCACGAACCACATAATGCAGGATGCCACCATGCTGGAAGTACACCGCCTCGTTGGCGGTATCGATGCGTGATTTCAGCTCACAGGTTTCGGTAGAGCCATCCTTGTATTTCACCATCATGGTCAGGGTCTGGCCCGGTTTGATCTCGCCAGACAGTCCTTCAATGCTGATGGTTTCCTCCCCGGTGAGTTTCAGGCTCTTGCGATCGGTACCCTCCGGGAATTGCAGCGGCATCACGCCCATACCAATCAGGTTAGAGCGATGGATACGCTCATAAGATTCTGCTACCACGGCTTTTACGCCCAGCAACCGGGTGCCCTTGGCGGCCCAGTCCCGGCTGGAGCCGGTGCCGTATTCCTTGCCAGCAATCACCACCAGCGGTGTACCTTGCTCCTGGTACTTCATGGCGGCATCGTATATGGCCATCTGCTCGCCGGTGGGCACAAACTTGGTGAAACCGCCTTCCACACCATCGAGCATCTCGTTTCGGATGCGCACGTTGGCGAAGGTGCCGCGCATCATCACCTCATGGTTACCCCGGCGGGAGCCGTAGGAGTTGAAATCTTTCGGTTCCACCCCGTGTTCCTGCAGGTATTTACCGGCAGGCGTATCGGCCTTGAAGGAACCGGCCGGGGAGATATGGTCGGTGGTGACCGAATCACCCAACAGAGCCAGGATGTTGGCATCCTTGATGTTGTCGATGGCCTCGGGCTGCTCACCCATGCCTTCGAAAAACGGCGGATGCTGGATATAGGTGGACTTGTCGCTCCACTCATACACCTTGCTTTCCGGCACCTTGATGGATTTCCAGATGTCGTCGCCCTCGAACACTTCGCCGTATTCCTTGCGGAACATGTCGGTTTTCACTTTCTCGACCGCTTCTGCGATTTCCGCCTGGCTGGGCCAGAGGTCGTTGAGATATACCGGCTTGCCGTCTTTGTCAGTGCCCAACGGGTCTTTGGTCAAATCCAGCCGCACGTTGCCGGCCAGGGCATAGGCCACCACCAGGGGCGGCGACGCCAGCCAGTTGGTTTTCACCAGCGGATGCACCCGACCCTCAAAGTTGCGGTTGCCGGACAGCACCGAAGCGACCGTGAGATCCCCCTCGTTGATGGCTTTCTCAACGGCATCCGGCAGCGGGCCTGAGTTGCCGATACAGGTGGTGCAGCCGTAGCCCACCAGGTTGAAGCCCAGTTCATTCAGGTCGTCCTGCAGGCCCGCCACTTTCAGGTAATCGGTGACCACCTTGGAGCCCGGCGCCAGGGAGGTTTTTACCCAGGGCTTGGTTTTCAGGCCTTTCTCAACCGCCTTCCGGGCGATCAGGCCAGCAGCCATCATTACGCTGGGGTTAGAGGTATTGGTACAGGAGGTGATAGCCGCAATCACCACGGCGCCGGGATCAAGCCGGGTTTTCTCGCCATTCATGTCCAGCGGCTGACTGGCCGGGTGTTCGTAGCTGTTATCCACACCCACGGCGGTTTGGCCGCCTTCTGACTCGAGCTTGGTCTCCTGAATTTTCGCCGGGCCTTCAGCGGTTTCCATCAACAGCTCAAAGGAGGCCTTCATGTTCTTCAGGGCCACCCGGTCCTGAGGCCGTTTCGGGCCGGCCAGGCTGGCTTCCACCTCACCCATGTCCAGTTCCAGGGTGTCTGTGTACACCGGCTCGTGGCCCGGCTCCCGCCAAAGGCCCTGGGCCTTCGCGTAGGCTTCCACCAGATCTAACAACTCTTCATCGCGGCCGGTCAGGCGCATATAGGTAATGGTCTGATCATCTACCGGGAAAAAGCCGCAGGTAGCGCCGTATTCAGGGGCCATGTTGGCGATGGTGGCCCGGTCGGCCACTGGCATGTCTTTCAGACCGTCGCCATAGAATTCCACAAACTTGCCCACTACACCTTTCTTGCGCAGCATCTCTACCACCGTCAGCACCAGGTCGGTGGCGGTGATGCCTTCCCGCAGCTTACCAGTGATCTTGAAGCCTACCACCTCGGGAATCAGCATAGAGACCGGCTGGCCCAGCATGGCGGCTTCCGCTTCGATACCACCGACACCCCAGCCAAGAATGCCCAGGCCGTTGATCATGGTGGTGTGGGAGTCGGTACCCACCAGGGTATCCGGGTAGGCAATGGTTTTGCCATCCACGTCCTTCTGCCAAACAGTCTTACCCAGATACTCCAGGTTGACCTGATGACAGATGCCGGTGCCGGGCGGCACCACCCGGAAGTTATCAAAGGCCTGCTGGCCCCAGCGCAGGAACTCGTAGCGCTCCTGGTTGCGCTCCATCTCGATCGCCACGTTGTCCTTGAAGGCAGAAGGATTGCCGTATTTGTCGACCATTACCGAGTGGTCGATGACCAGGTCTACCGGGGATAACGGATTGATCAGGGCCGGGTCTTTACCGGCCTGTTTTACCGCCTCGCGCATGGCGGCCAGGTCCACCACACCGGGTACGCCGGTGAAATCCTGCATTAATACCCGGGCCGGGCGAAACTGAATCTCAGTGTCGGAGCTTCGGTCTTTCAGCCACTGCACCATGGCATCGATATGGGAGCGGTCGACCGTGGTGTCATCTTCGTTGCGCAGCAGGTTCTCCAACAGGACCTTCAGGGAGAACGGCAGGCGGTTCAGGTCGCCCAGGGTGTCGGCCGCCTTGGGCAGACTGTAGTAGTGATAGGTCTTGCCTCCCGCGTTCAGGGTGGAGAGGGTATTCAGGCTGTCTTTGCTCAGTGAGGTATTCGACATGCGGGGCCTCCTCTTGGTTTGATCTACACTAACTATTGCATCGAATGAGCATAGTTCAACTCAACACCGATGAATGTTCGCTATTCCCCCGGTGAATAGCCCTGAAAGGCGAAACCATTCCTGTTTCAGCCCGCATTGTCGCCCTCGCCAATGTCTTCGATGCCCTGACCAGTGACCGTCCCTACAAAAAAGCCTGGCCCATTGACCAGGCAACCAATCTGATACACGAACAAATCGGTCAGCACTTTAAGCCGGTGCCGCTTTGGGCTCGGGTCAGGGCAGCCGGTACCGCGCTATCAATCCGTCTACACTTGCCACGCTGGAATCAATCTCGCTCGCCAGGCCCTGTACCCGCTCAGCCTCTTTTGCCACGTCGGTGGTGCGAGTGGCAACAGTGTGAATGTTTTCGTTAATTTGCAACGAGGTCGCCGCCTGCTGTTCGCAGGCGGCGGCGATCTGGTTGTTCATGCTGCTGACGGCGTCTATCGCTTGCTCAATGCGGCTGATGGCTTCGGCAGCTTCCTGAATAGCCCGGTTCGATTCGGTTGACCGGGTTTGCCCCATTTGCATGGCAGCCGTTGTCGCTTCCGACAGGTCTTTCAGTTCATCTACCGTGGTGCGGATTTCATCGGTGAATTCCTGGGTACTACGCGACAGGGAACGCACCTCGTCAGCGACCACGGCAAAGCCCCGGCCGTGCTCGCCCGCCCTGGCGGCCTCAATGGCCGCGTTCAGTGCCAGAAGGTTGGTCTGGTCGGAAATGTCGTGGATAGAGCCGGTTACCCGGGCAATAGACTCTACCTTGTCTGCCAGCTGGGCCACCATGCGGGCACTGTCTTCCAAAGCCTTGTTGGTGGCATCGGTCATGGTGCTGGCACTGGCCATAGCTTTGCTACCCGCCGTGGCAGCCTCTGCCGCATCATTGGCGGCTTCTGACGCCAACTGGGCATTGTGGGCGACCTCCTGCACACTGGCCGACATCTGGTTAGTGGCGGTGGCCACCTGATCAGCCTGCTGCTGTTGCTCTTCGACATACTGACGAGTGCTTTCACTGGCTTGAACCAGTTGCGCTGTATTGCGCTGAAGCTCATCAGAGAAACCGCGCATCTGCCGGATCAGCTCGCAGGACTTCTCCATCATGTCGTTGAAGGATTTTGCGCTGACACTGCGGTCCTCAGTGGGCAAACGACCGGACAGATCATGTTCCCTGTCAAACGCCTGAACAATCGACATCATACGGAACGCCTGGTTACGCTCCTGCTTCATTTGCACCGCAAAGAACACAAGGATACCGGCCTCGAAAACTACAAAAGCGGCATGAACCATGGCAGTGCCCCAGCCATGCCCGTGGTCGTATATCATCAGCGGCATCGAGCCTATCTGCGTGCCGGCATGTTGAAGTGCTGTGAACAACAGGTGGTGTAAGGCGATAGTAACGGCCGCAACCACTACAGGCAGCCAGTCCCGATAGATAATCGTTAGGGCGAGTCCGGAAAAGATATGAAAGTGCATTTCGATTCGGCCCATCTGGGCCTGAATCATGATGGCTGAGAACAACATCAAACAGACAGCAAAAAGGCTGGAACTGGCGCGACTTCCCCGCAACAGGAAGTAACCAACAGTTGCCAAGCCTCCCACCAACATAGACGCCACAAGTGCGAAGGCATGGGTGCCATAACCAACGGGCACCAGCAAGCCGACCACAGGCACGTGAGCCAGCAATATGAGCAGCATTTGCCGGTCGGCGACCAGCGCTTGCTCTCGGATCAGGTTGTTAACACTAACTCCCGTTGTCACTTGGCTCATTCTCTTGTGGGTACCTTGCGCGGGTTGTCTTGAGGACTGCCGTATTAAGATGTATCGGCTGTGATATTTACGGAACAGAATTGTTGCAGATCACTGAGCCCTCAGCCGGTTGGTAGTTTCACCTAGCAGACTTCAATCGGAATCCACGCAGGGATGTGTGAACAGATCAGCTGCGGCCCGAGGCCAGTTCTGTCATCATTGGCGCTGTTTTCTGACGGATCAGGATCTACCGTGAAACACGATTGTCATTACCACCCGGGCGACCCGGCCAAGTGGCACTGTGGTGAGTGCCAGATGCACTATTGCAACCGCTGCATGCCCGATGCAGACACTCGCCAGCGCCGGGCACTGTGCCCACGCTGCAGCAAGGCCATGAGGTATCTCGGGGCGGCAACCGAGGTAGTGCCCTTCTGGCACCGCATCGGCGCTTTCTTCCGCTACCCGTTCCACACTGATCCGTTGATGGTGATCGCCATCTGCACCCTGGTGCCTATCGTTGCACCGGCGAACATTGTCGGCTTGATTATCTGGCTGGTGCTGGCACTGGCCCTGTTCAAATACACCTATGCCGTGATCAGCCACACCGCAGAAGGCCATCTGAAACCTCCGCCGGTGTCGGTGGCGTTCACGGGCAGCGGTTTTGATATCGTCATTCTGCAGCTTCTCGTATTTGTACTGATGGGTGGCCTGGTGGCTGCGGCGGCAATGATCGGCGGGCCGATTCTTATGATGCTGGCGTTGGCATTTGCGATACTCGCCCTGCCCGCCAGCATCATGGTGCTGGCGATGGAGCGATCAGTGGGTGCGGCGGTGAACCCGATGAACCTGGCGGTGCTGATTTCCCGTATCGGCACCCCTTACTTCCTGCTGTATGGCTATCTGATTCTTCTCACCCTGGCTTCCGGGGCGGCCCAGGATTTTGCCGTTGATCACTTCCCGATGTGGGTGGCACAGCCCCTGGCGGGCTTCCTTAACAGTACCTTTACCCTGATTCTGTTCCACATGCTGGGTTACCTGCTGTTCCAGTATCAGGAAGAACTGGGCTTTGCCTCGGACATTCAGGGGGAAGAAGGCGACGCAGACCAACAGAACCGGGACCGGAGCACCCGCTTTGATGCCGATCTGGACATGAACCTGAAAGACGGCAACTACGACCGGGTTCAGAGCATGCTGATCGAATCCCTCAAAAAAGACCGGGACAATCCGAAACGCATCGGGCAGCTCTATCAGATTCTGACCGCCCGGCAGGCAACGACCGAGCTGTACCGGTATCACCCGCGCCTGATGGCGTGGCTCGCCCAACGACATGATGGGGACGGGCTGAACCAGCTGATGCAGACCCTGCAAGCGGCTGAGCCTGGCTTTCAGCTGGACGACCCGGAACTGGCGGTGCAGTGCGCGAGCGCCCTTTATCACCGGGGCCACTTCAAACCGGCACTGCGATTGTTGCAGGATTTCCACAAGCGCTTTCCGGACAGCGACCAACTGGCACCCGCGTACTTACTTGCCGCCCAGGCTCTGGCAAACGGTCTTCAGCAATGGGAAAAAGCAGGAGCATTTCTGTCGTTTATAAAGAAACGCTGTGTCACCCATCCGCTACATGGGCAGATCGACACCTGGCTGGAGCAGGCCCGTAATCAGCAGCCACTGAAAGGTCCAAAGGCCAACTTTGAGGTGCCAGACTAATATAAAGTGCCAGTACAGACTGCTCTGTGCTGGCATCTTCGGTTTCAGAGTGTGTTCTGAAGCAGTTGGCGGTAATGGCGGGCCTTAGGTTCCATCTGAAGTTTCTCAAACTCTGCCAAAAGCAGCCGGCAGGCCTCATTGACCATCTCTGCATCGGCCTTCAGGCGCATGCGTTCAAAGGCTTTTTCGGCCACCTTCAGGTCATGGTGTTTAAGGCTGGTAAACAGCACGCGGTTGTGGTCTTCCACCGCCAGCGGATGATGGGCCTCACCCTTACTCAGATATTCCTGCCACACCTGAATCATCTGTTCCGGCTGCCGCCGGGCCATGGCATCGGCCATCAGTTGCCGGGACAGCTCCCGGTAGGCTGGCAGGTCTGGCCGCAGTTTAGCCAGCTGGTACAGGTGTTCCGACACGATGGAGCGCTCGGGATAGCGCTCCCGCAACGCTTCGAACTGACGGCGGGCCAGGTCAAACTCCATCCTTCCAAGGCTGGCCATCGCCTGGGCATAAGCCGATGTGAAACGAGCATCCTGCTCATCTTCTTCCGGTTCAAAAAACTCTTCTTTCACCTGCAACCAGCTTTTACCCAACAGCCAGACCAGGCCAGCACCCGCAAGCAGTCCGCCTGCGTGGGCCATATAGGCAATACCGGTAGAGCCGGCGTACCAGTAATCGTAGATTTCCTTGCCTACCCACACCGGCAACAGGGCGATGGCCGGGGCCCGGAAATAATTGAAGTAGACCAACAGGAAGTAGAAAAAACGGATTTTCTGCACGCCGTATATGGCCACATACATGCCCATCAACCCGGAAATGGAGCCTGACGCGCCCACCAGAGGAATCTGGCTGCCCATGGAGAAGCCGGTATACATCAGGCCGGATAACGCACCACAGGCCAGATAGGCCATCAGGTAACGGCCAGGCCCCAGGGCTTTCTCGACCGTGAAGCCAAGCAGGAACAGGAACAGCAAGTTACCGATAATATGGCCCCAGCCACCGTGCAGAAACTGGTAGGTGATCAGGCTGTAAAGCGACAACTCAGCCGGGATAAGCCCCAACTGATAAGCGCTCATTCGAGACAGCCACTGTTCGTCGATGGCAACCCGCTGCTCCAGCCAGTGACTTCGCTCAGCCGGCGCCCAGATCAGGTCCCGGTTTTCTTGCAGGTACTGGTAGAACTCCCGGTCCACCAACAGGGTGGCTGCCAGCCAGAAGATTTCGTTGTCCTCCTGCAGTTGCTGGAATTCCTGAAGCTCCAGCACACTCTGGGCATCACCAGAGAACCGGATTTCCCGCTGCAGATAGTCTTCATAAGCCGGTGCCTCGAGCGCCAGCAGGTCGGCTTCCAGGTACTGTTCCAGGGCGGCTTCAAACTTGCGGTCGTCACCGCCCTGATAGAACAGGAAGACCAGCAGGCAAGCCATCATCAGGCTCAGGGTTACCCAGGGCGGGCGCTTCCAGTTAACGGCGTTCTCGGCAGGAATAATCAGCATGGGCGGTCACAATTCATCACAATCTGTCCCTGAAAAGCTGCTTTTTACCACAGCAGCGACTTCTTTTCCCGGTGTAATGACACCTGGCGAGCAGAAATCAAAGGTCTGCAACGGGAAATGTGGCGCAGCACACAACCATGGATGTCATCACACAGTCACACAAATGCCATTCAATCGGTAACCACTCACTTCCGGTGCCTATCGACCATTCGCCAATTGCCGTTATTGCTTCAACCAACAATATTGGGGAAGCAATAACAACAAAAACCGGATTCTGGACTCGAGGATACTGCACATGACCGTACTAGTTCTGGACAACCCTGACCTGCTGGCGAAGGCCGCATTGGCATTCGG
The DNA here is from genome assembly GCF_040547575.1 of Marinobacter sp. MBR-99. Taxonomy (NCBI): domain Bacteria; kingdom Pseudomonadati; phylum Pseudomonadota; class Gammaproteobacteria; order Pseudomonadales; family Marinobacteraceae; genus Marinobacter; species Marinobacter sp. MBR-99. Next base: position 53,911 of record NZ_JBEPPY010000016.1, read on the forward strand.
CGGCATGGCGGGCCAGCCTTCACAAGACGGAAGCCGTCCTCACCGCACCCGATTTCACTACGGCTTCAACAAACACACCCCGGATGCCGGTGACATAGAGGTTCTGAAGCAGCACGCGGCCTACCTGAAAAACCACCCGGGTGTGCGGGTAAGAATTCATGGCCACGCCGACCGCTTTGGTTCAGAGGAATACAATCGTTTCCTGGCTCGCCTGAGGGCCAACTCCGTTGCCCGCCTGCTCATGCGTGAGGGCGTTCACCAGTCTGCCCTTGTGCTGGCCACCTGGGGGTCAGATCGCCCCCTGGCCCGGCCGGAAGACCACGCGGCCAACCGCCGGGTGGAACTGGAATACCTGACTCTGGATATTGCCCGGGCTCTCTGAGTACCCTGTCATCGAGTAGGAGGGGGAGTTACCTCCCCCACTCTCTCACATCAACGGGCATACAGGGCCGTATCACAATGATTCATGATTGGCGCATCAAGCAATAAAACCCGTCTTGCACAGCCTCAAAGACATGCAGTTGTCACACGCGCACACCGTCCGCTAGAATCGCTCCCGCATCTTTACCAATTCTTCTGACGTCAACAAGGAATGCTGACGATGAGCTTCATGACACTGGTCAGGCCCTCGGAGCTGAGAGCCCGTGATCTTCCCCTCGTTGAAACCCCCTTTTTTGCCGCCGATAAGGCCAGGCGCCTGGTTAAAGAGAACGGCCACGTTCGGTCAGACATGTACTCGTTATTCCGGTACGGCCCCGGTGACCGGCGAGACATAGCCGAGGCCGTCTACCAGGCGGTGAAAGACGGTGAGCTGATGTTGGTCTGTGAAGGCTGGGATGGCCCCTTCTCCCCCATGGTGACCTGGCAGCCGGACGACAACCTGCCTGCCGGCGGCCGGTGGCGGCTCAATGACCACTGGATATACACACCTTCTGAGATTAAGAGCGCCGTGGCGGAACTGAACGAATGCGGGGTGAGCTCCGATCAGTTGCGCCAATCCGCCTCCTGGGGGGTTGGGTCGCTGAAAGTGAATATGTTCTCGATACACTACCGGCAGTGGCAGCGCCGGGAACAGGCTGCGCAAGACAGCGCAGATAACCACCGGCTGAGCCTGCCCCTGGGGGCAGCCGCCTTGGTGGCTCCATTATCCACGGTCCCAACATCCGCCACCGAAGACGCCAAGGAAGGCGCCTCTCAGGCCCCCTCCCCCAGGATTCACCTGGAAGTGGGCCTGTTTACCGACGGCACCATGAACAATGCGGCCAATACCCAGGCTTTCAAAGAGCAGCTGGAGCGGGAGTGCCTGATTCCCTACGAGAACAACACCATCAGCCGGGAAGAGTGTGAGCAGAGGCTGAGCCTGATGTTGGGTGCCAGCTATGCCAATGCGGCCAGCAATGTGGCTAAGTTGTGGGATTTGTACGTTGAAGACGAAAAAGAGGAGGAGGGTACCAGCACCTACCGGTTCAGTGTCTATGCCCCTGGGGCGGGCACCAAGACTGGTGAGGGTGATGTGTTGTACAGCGCAGCCACCGGCATGGGGGAGGCCGGGGTTATTGAGCAGGTCAAGAGAGCTTTCAAGACGGTAGCGGAGACAACCAAGAGGCTTGCCGAGGGGTTGCCCATCGACCGGTTGACCGTCGATCTGTTCGGCTTCAGTCGGGGGGCTGCTGCCGCCCGCCACGCTGCGCATGAGATTAATCAGGGCGAAAGCGGCCTGCTCGCCAAGATACTGGCTCAGAACCATATTCCTTGGCCGGAGACGGTAGAAATTCGCTTCGTGGGGCTATTCGATTCCGTGGCCGCCATCGTTAACCCGGCCGCTGGTGACTTATCGGCTCATAACAACCGCAACTGCCCGGTAAAGCTGTACCTGGATCCAGGCAAAGTGGGCCAGGCTGTACACCTGACCGCCACCCACGAGCACCGCCGGAACTTTGCCCTGAACAGTCTGCGAAACCACGATGGCGGCTTGCCGGCCAACTTCCGGGAAATCGCCCTGCCGGGCGTTCATTCCGATATTGGCGGTGGTTACGGCGACAGCCAGCGCGAGGATGTGCTGTTAAGCCCCAAGTTGCAGGTACCTCGCGACCGGCTGCGCTGGCCGGACAAAACCTTGCAGTGGGACAACCTGGAGGCCAAACGGCAACAGGTAGAGGCCGCAGGCTGGATTGGCCCCCACAACCTGCCGGTACGGCAATCCGAACAATTGCAGGCCTGGCCGAAAGACCTGGGCCCGGAAGGGCCAGCCCGGCTGGAAATTGTTACCCGGCGCTATGACCACCCGGCGCCGGATGGCCGGGTGGAACTGGTGTTGCGGATGCTGCGCCAGGTGCGGGGGGAGTACTCACGGGTGGCTCTGCGGTTAATGCATCAATTGGCGCTAGACAACAACGTCCCGCTTAAGAAGATGCCTGACCGGGACGATATGAATTTACCTACTGAATTATTGCCGATCTACCAGCAACTCCATGACCAGGTTAGCGGTGGGGAGGATGCTCCGCACCTGTCCTCGAATGATCAGGCCTTGTTACTCCAGCGCTATCTCCATTACTCGGCACACTACAACGGTATCGACATGCTGGTAGCGGAAGGTCTGGCAAAGTTAGAGGGATTGTACCCCCATGCACCGGCGCTCTCCGGGGAGCGCCTGGTTTATCCACAGACAGAGGGCGACTAATGATTCAGAAGATCCTGGCCATGGGCATCGTGGCCATCGCCCTGTTGGGCAACGGGTGTTCGGCGTGGTCGAAGGCCGACGACACAAACTGGTACATCGACATAGCCGCCCCCAAGCACTACGAAGTGTGGGTGACCGATATGTTCCTGGAGAAGTCGGGTGAGCGGAGCTGGCGCCAGCCCATCGGCACCGTGGGGTGCTGCTGGAGGGGTCCCCGCGGCCCCCGCGGCAAGGGAGCCAGGGTTGCCCCCTTCCCGGAACTGATTCTAGTCAACTGGTTTTCCTTTGCGGAACAGAAATATTACACCAAATTGATTATGGTGCCGGAAGACCTGCTGGACCGAATGCGGGAGCCGGCCACTTACAAGACGCCGATGGGCGTGTATTCCGGCCCCCGGAACTTCATGACCATTGGCCTGGCGCCCGGAGGTACCGTGGTGGTGTGGATTTCGAACCAGATTGGCAATGAGATTGAGGTGATGCGTATGCAGGCCACGGAAGTGCCGGGTGATCCGGCAGATTTTGCACCCTTAATGGAGGATTATCTGGAAGCCCATGGTGACTACCTCAAGGAACATGGCATCCCGACGGAAGGGTGGTAGGCCCCTGGGCCACGACAACGGCATCGACACTCTGGTAGCGGGAGGTCTGGCAAAGTTAGAGGGATTGTACCCCCATGCACCGGCGCTCTCCGGGGAGCGCCTGGTTTATCCACAGACAGAGGGCGACTAATGATTCAGAAGATCCTAGCCATGGGCCTCGTGGCCATCACCCTGTTGGCCAGCGGGTGTTCGGCATGGTCTAAGGCAGACGACACAAACTGGTATATCGACATCGCCGCCCCCGAACACTACGAAGTGTGGGTGACCGATATGTTCCTGGAGAAGTCGGGTGAGCGGAGCTGGCGCCAGCCCATCGGCACCGTGGGGTGCTGCTGGAAGGGGCCCCATGGTCCAACAGGAGCTGGGGCTCGAGTTGCCCCCTTTCCGGAACTGATTCTCGTCAATTGGTTCTCCTTTGCGGAGCAGAAGTACTACGCCAAAATAATTAAGGTGCCGCCAGACCTGCTGGATCGAATGCGGGAGCCGGCGACCTACAAGACGCCGATGGGTGTGTATTCCGGCCCTCGGAACTTTATGACCATTGGCCTGGCGCCCGGCGGTACTGTGGTGGTGTGGATTTCGAACCAGATTGGCAATGAGATTGAGGTGATGCGTATGCAGGCCACGGAAGTGCCGGGGGATCCGGCAGATTTTGCACCCTTAATGGAGGATTATCTGGAAGCCCATGGTGACTACCTCAAGGAACATGGCATCCCGACGGAAGGGTGGTAGGCTGCTCGACAAACAGCCATCTCTTGGTCAGTTCTAAGCAGGTGGCTTGTCCAGCAACTTCCGGAAGGGCCCACTCCTCCAGGAGCCGGGTGCACCAAACACAAACGGGGCCAACAGGCCCCGTTTTCGTGACAGCATCAGGCTTGATCAGCCGTACACCTGCCATACGTTCCATAACAGCAGCAGCGCCGCCACCAGAATCGCCAACCAGGTTAACAGGATACCGATCATGCGGGCCTTGTGGGGGCCACCCTTGCCGTTGATCATGCCCCAGGCATGGAGAATACGGCCCACCACCAGCGCCATGCCGGTCCAGTAAATCAGGCCTGAGGCAACACCGTTCAGCTCGGCAATCGCCAGCATAATCAGGCCAATGGGCGCATATTCGACCAGGTTAGCATGGGCGCGCACCGCTGCCTCAAACTCGACATCGTCGTTCACGCCCAGCCCTTTACGGTACTTCAGCCGGTACTTGACCACCTGGCCGGACAACACCAGCAACAACAAACCAAGGACGGCCGCGAACACAGCGGTTACGGGTACGATCATGTCAGCCCTGCTTTATCTTGTTGACCACCGCCAACAGCAGTACCGCACCGACCGTCGCTGTGACCAGCTCACCGACCATGCTCTTTACCGCCAGCCCCAGCACGCCAAACAGCACGCCGCCAATCACCGAACCGACAATACCGATACCGATATTGGCCAGTACACCAAAGCCCTTGCCTTTCATAATCAGGCCGGCCAGCCAGCCGGCAAGACCACCGATGATCAGAAACCAGATCAGGCTCATCTCCGCGTTCTCCCAAGGTTTACCAGTTCAGAATGTAATCCTGTTCAGAAGACTGCCCTGTTTTTCACGGCCATTCAAGCAGTTCCGGGAGTTCGTGCCAGCCCTGCGATGGCTTCCGACATCTGTTGGTGGCACCGGGCGATCAGCTCGGGTACATCGGCAGAGGTCAGCCCCTGGGTTTCGACAGGAGGAAGAATCCGCATCGGGACTGGCTCCCTGCGACCAGACCAGCCTCGTGTTTTGCCGTGATACTCACCGGCACACACCATGGTAATGGGGGCACCGGCGGCAATGGCAGTGTGAAACGCACCTTTCTTGAAGCTTCCCAGGCCGCGCCCTCGGCTACGGGTGCCTTCCGGGAAGACCCAGATACTTTTACGCTGCTGGTTGATCGCCTCACTGGTGGCCTCCATTACCGCCACCGCTTTTCGGGACCGACCGCGGTTCAGAATGATGTTGCCACCCAGCCAGAATACCTGGCCAAAGAACGGCACCCAGACCAATGAGGACTTACCTACCGCCACCGTACGCGGCGGTAGCAAGTCACCCATCAGGAACAGGTCGTCGTTCTGTTGGTGGTTAGCGATGATCACCGTTGGCCTGTCCTGCGGCATGTTCTCAGCCCCGTACAGTGGGCGCTTCATGCCCACCAAACAACGCCCTACCCGGGCGACAATCCAGCCCAGCAGACGGTTATTATCCGGGTTGAACGGCCGGGCCAGGTATAACACCAATGCCAGAAGGCACAGGACTGGCACACTGATCCACGCCAGGATTTTTCTTACCACTGCCATACTGCTTTTCCGTTGAGACTCATTTGGCGCACAAGTGTACGCCAAACCTAAAGCGCGGCAACAGTATCCTTTTGTTCGAGTGCGTAAACCGGTTGGGCTTCAACCACATAGCGCAGGGGGCCACGGGCATCCATGGAATTGAAGGGATAGCAGGTAACCAGCAACAGGGTGCCGGCCGCCATCGCGTGGGTGTTAATCAGCTCTTTGCGACTGTCCACTACCCGGATACTGGTCACCCGATAGTCCTGCCAACGCTGATCCCGGCCTTGCAACCTGACCGGGTTACCCGGAGCGAGATGCTGGAGATGGCTGAAGTGGGTGTCCCGGTGCCCGGCCAGGATGACCGGCCCGTCGGCGCCGGCCACCACCTTGCCCGGCCCGAAGGCCAGGCTTTCGCCATGCAGGCCATCCAGCACAATCATCGACACATCCAGCTCGGGTATCTCCAATTTCGCCACCGGCCAGGTATCCGCCCAGGGCCAGGGCCGGGCCTGAACCTGACGGGCCTGGGTTTCGGCCCAGGCAAGTGCCAGCAGCTCCTGTGCCACCAGCGCCTTGAAGGGAATCCACAGCCCGAACATGAGCACTGTGGCAGAGCAACCGAACAGTAACAGCAGCAGGCGGCTCACAGGGATGGCCTCCGGTTCAGCATGGCAATGGCCAGGGAGAACATCAGCCCCAGCAAACCCAGCGCCGTGAACAACGGTGCGAATGTGGCCGTCTGGGGGTACCTGAGCATACCGGGCTGGCTACCTGCCGGCAGCAGGGTGGGTATGCTCTGCGACCCTGCGCTTTCGGTTTCCGGGCGAGCCCGGCGCTGCTCCACCACCACAAAGCTGGTGAATGGCGAAATCACGCCATGACGAACCGACAGCTCAGTGATTTGCTGCTCATCCGGCGTTTCTCCCTGAAGCTGTGCGGCATCGGTCAGCTCATCAATCCGGCCACGGGCCCACTGACGATTCAGACCACTGGCGGGTGCCGCCTGGGCCAGGTCCAGATATGTGGACCAGCGACGGCCTCCGGGCAACTGGCCGGAAACCTGCAACTGCCCTGCTGCCGGCAGCCCCCGGACTACCTGGACCAACGGCGCGCCGCGAAACACATCCCCGGGCCTGGCCGGTACTGGCTCCAACGGCTGCCCCTGATCCGGCCAGCGGACGTCCAGATTGGTCAGCACCGGCGCCTCCATGGCGGCAAACAGACGGTTCAGGGCCCGGTCTACTTCGGCGCCTGAATGAATTGCAGTAAACTCGCCCCGGCCCCACCGGGCCGCCTCCCGCAAAAAGTGCATGTTGGGAGCAGAACCAATCCCCACGGTAAACAGTCTTCGGTCCGTCAAACCCGAGCGGATCTGGTTAAACAGGACAGACTCATTGCCCACGGCACCGTCGGTGATAAACACCACCTGGCGTACCCGGTCACCACCCGGGCCAGAGTCCATTCCCAGCGCCAGCGACAGGGCACCCGCCATCTCGGTACCGCCATTGGCCTGCAAATCCTGGACATAACGCCGGGCCCGGGCCAGGTAATGGCCTTCTGCCGGCACCGGCTGGGCGAACAGGGCATGGGCCTGGCTGTTGAACTGGATGACATTGAACGAATCACCGGGGCGCAGGGTTTCCAGTCCCTTCAGCAGGGCAGAACGGGCCTGGGCGATTGAATCCCCCGCCATGGAACCCGAGGTATCAATAACGAACACAAGCTCCCGGCGCAGCATCGGCCCGACCGTTTCCGGCGGCAACACCATGGCCATCAGATAATCCTCACCCTGCCAGGTCTGGTGAAACACCGCCGCTTTTGGCTCACTGCCAGCCGCCGGGCGCCACCTGATGATCACATCACGGTCCATAAGCACCTTTTCCTGTTCCGGCCTCACCATCGCCCTGGCACCGTCCAGCTCGGTATGCAGTCGATGGCTCGGGCTGGAGATATCCGCCAGGGCCAGGCCGCTTTCGATCTCTATCTCGATGCTGGCCCGGTGGCTGCCGCCATCAACGTCCTGGGGGCGAACGGTAAACGGACTGATTTCGTGGGCATCGGCAACTTCCGTGGTGGCAAGCGCCCAACCCGACTGCCACGGACCTTGCGATTCCGCCAGCGGTTCGCCTGGCATATAACGGGGAGTCAATGTAGTGGGCAACCGAAGTTCGAATTCACCGTGTTTGTAGGCCACCGGTTGCTGATAACGGATTTCCACCTGCACACTTTCGCCTGGCGGGATATTGGCTACCCGGCTGGTGAACAGGTTCGGGCGATGCTGCTCCAGCGTGGCCGCATGCTGCCCGGCCTGCCTGGCCCGTTCATAGGTTTGGCGGGCCTTGGCTTTGGGCTCAATGTGGCCCACGATTTCACGCTCACCAATGGTCATGCGTAGCCCGTACACCGTGGCCTTGTCGGGTAACGGGAACACAAAAATTCCCTCCTGCCACTGGTCGCTGGTATTACGAAAAACCCTGGTCAGCCTGGTCTCCGCCAGCAGGCCAGACACATGAACCCGGAAGTCACTGTCCAGAATCAGGGCCGGCTGCTGCCGGGCACTTTGATCATTCATCAGGTACAGTTGACCCGGCTGTTCCATGTCCATCTGACGCGCCTCCGCATACAGGGGATGGACAAACAACATCAGCAGAACCGCCAACCAGAGGCTGATACCCTCGGCCATCCGCAACCACCTGGATTGTTTAGCGGCTGGCTTCGCCCGGCGGGCAGTGAACAGGTCGGGCCGTACGGCCGGATTGGCAAGCAGCGATAGCAACATCATCACGACATCCTTTTTGTGGAAGTTAGTGATGCCATTGCAACAGGCTGAATGGGCCCTGCCGTGGCAGAAACGGGCAAGCTGGCGATAGAAAATGATGAATTATGGCAATCCCGCGGCATCGACTTGTGCCGCACAAGGAGCATGGTTTAATGACAGCACATCTTGCTGAACAGCATCACTCATGAAAAAACACATTGTTCTGATTGAAGACGAAGCAGGCATTCGCGATAACTACCGGGCGGCGTTCGAGCGCCGGGGTTACCGGGTATCTGCCTATGGCGACCGGCCATCGGCCTGGCAGGTGCTGCGCCAGGCGTTGCCAGACCTGGCCATTATCGATGTCGGGCTCGGAGACGAGCCGGAAGGCGGCTTTGCTCTGTGCCAGGATCTTCGGTCACAGTCTGCCACCTTGCCGATTATCTTCCTGACCGCCCGGGACAGCGATATCGATTCGGTGCACGGCCTGCGCCTGGGCGCAGACGATTACGTCACCAAAGACATGAGCCTGGACCACCTGCTGGCCCGGATTACTGCCCTGCTGCGCCGGGCCGATGCCTGGGCCGAGGCGCTGCAGAAGCCGGATGAGCTGCTGCACCGGGGCCGGCTGTCGCTCAACGTCGACCGCATGACCGTGTCCTGGGACAACCAGCCGGTGGACTTGACGGTAACCGAATTCTGGATGCTGCACAGCCTGGTTCAGCATCCAGGCCACGTTCGCAGCCGGGACCAGCTGATGGAAGCCGCCAGCACGGTACTGGATGACAACACGGTGACCTCCCATATCAAACGCATCCGGCGTAAATTCAGCCAGCTGGACAGCAGCTTTGATGGCATTCAGACCGCCTACGGCATGGGTTACCGCTGGAATGCCCGTGAGGTCTGACCTTGAGCCTTAAACGCCAGCTGTTTCTCGCCAGCCTGCTGATGCTGCTGATCCCCTGGGCCGGGCTGAAGTTTGTGCTGGAACTGGATGACGCCCTGCGCCAACAGGCCCTGCAACAGCTCCAGGAGCGGGGCCAGCGGATGGCAAACCTGGCCGGCGACCTGCTGCTGGGGCAACCCACCATCGCCACCCCGAACGCGCTCTACGCCAGCCCGGCAGAAACACCGATCAAACCCGACGGCCATGCCGACGACTGGCCCGGTTATGATGAGCCCGATCACCTGCAGCCCTGGCAATCGGCTGAGCCCCTGCCCGTGCCCGGCGCACCCCATCTGCGATGGCAGGCCGCCAGTGATGGCCGACACCTGTTCCTGCTGGTCCAGATGCAGAACCAGGCGATGCAACTGTTTCAGCAGAACCGGCCTGACCAACCCCACGATCGCTTTGAGCTGGTGCTGCAACCGCCGGTCACCGACCTGCAACAGCCGGTGCCACGGCACCGCTGGACACTACGAACCTCAGCACCGGGCAGCGTGAATGCCATTCGGGAAGACCGCCAGCAAACTCCGGATTATCGGGTTCAGGGTGCCTGGCGGGATCGGGGTGCTGGCTGGCAGCTGGAGCTGCAGATGCCGCAGCCTGCCCGGGGCAGCTTGCTGGGTTTCCAGGTGACCCAGGGAGGCCAGGAGTCGTCAGTACCCGGCACCGGTATTGAGCCACCACCCCCACTGGTGCAGCGAATCCCGGAGCTGGAACGGGCCTTGGCGGACCAGCTCGGTGACGGCCAGCAAGTCACCGTGGTTGAGCCGGCGGGTTGGATAGTTGCCCATCACCGGCATCCGGCCACGGGCCAAGGCCCGGATTTTGATGACCTGTCCCCCGTGCAAGTGCTTGAGAAAATCACACTGAACGCTTTGCGAGCGCTGATTCGGCTCTACCAGCCAGAGCCGACACCGCTGGCAGAAACCGGCCACCGGCTGATCACCGGTGGTCTGCCAGACAACCATCTGGTCAGGCGAAATGACGGCTCGGTCTGGCTGGCCACCGAGCATGACCTGTTTGGCGGTCGCTCGCTGGTACTGGAACAGTCCCTCGACCAACTGCTCACCGTCTCCGGCTCGGCCCTTGGCAGTGTTCTGGCCCGCAGCCTCCTGATCATTCTCGCGCTAACCCTGGTATTGCTGGGTTACGCCAGTTGGTTGTCCTGGCGAATTGCCCGCCTGCAGCGCCTGGTCAGCGCCAGTGTGGACGAAGATGGCCGGATTCTCAGCCAGGTGCCCTCGGCCAGAACCCGGGATGAACTGGGGCAACTGCAACAGCATTTCAGCCAGATGGTGGAACGGTTGCAGAGTTACAACCACTATCTGGAGAGTTTCTCCCGCCGGCTGTCCCATGAGCTGAAAACCCCCGTGGCGGTGGTCAGATCGTCCCTCGAGAACCTCGCTCATAACAGCTCCGAGCAGGAACGGCAGCAATACCTGGAACGGGCCGCCGGGGCCACCGAGCGGCTGCGCCGAATTCTCAACAGCATGAGTGAGGCTGCACGGCTCGAGCAGAGCTTCGACCAGGCCGACAAAGAACAGTTCGACCTGTCCGAGGTGGTCGCGCAAGCCACCGCGGCGTACCAACAACTGGATGCCGACCACCAGATCCGTTACCAGATTCCCGAAGCGGAATGCCCACTGATGGGCTCACCGGAAATGCTGGTGCAAATGCTCGACAAGCTGGTGGATAACGCCCGGGATTTTACCCCCGAAGGCGGCGCCATAGAGGTCAGCCTGCAACGCCATTCGGACCACTACCAATTGTGTGTGTTCAACGAAGGCTCACAATTGCCGGAACACGCCGGCGTGGATATTTTTGGTGCCTTTGTCTCCCAGCGCCAGGGCCAGAGCGAGGGGCACCTGGGGCAGGGGTTGCTGATCGTACGTCTTATTGCCGACTACCATGGTGGCTATGTGGAGGCCCGAAACACCCGCGAAGGTGGCATTGACGGGGTGAGCTTCCGGGTTATCATCCCGGTATACCGCCCGGAAACAGGATCAACATTGTGAGTGCCGAAACGTCATCCCTGGATTTTCATCCCTTGCGGGCAGACCTTTACCAAGAGCTGCACTCACGCCCCTTTCAGGTGATACCCTCCACCGCCCGGGTGACCCACATTGCCGTGCTGGTCACACCGGAGCAGCGCCGAACACAGTTCGCGCATCTTCAGCGGCTGCACCGCCTGCTGGGCGAGCCCTGGCCGGAACAGGAAGTCAGCTGCTATGAGCACAACTTTGGCAAGCTGCGGGTCCGACGTGAAGTACATATGGAGTTTGCCTCCTACACCTTCACCAACCTGGACGTTTCCAGTGCCGACCCGTTTGCCGAGACCGGCATCAGCTCATTACCTGAGGGTTGGCTGGAACAGCTGGACGGCACCATTGTCGGGGCCTTCCACATTGAGGTGCGCCCGTCAGAAGAGGACGCCCGCAGCGAACTGGCGTTCATGCGCAAGTATTTCGAAGGTATGCGCCTCATTGGCAGCAGCCCACAGGAAGGCGCCGCCCGGGTGTTGGGCTCGTTCCAGTTGCACAGCGACCATTTCGGCCGGTTCATGGTACTCAATCACAAGATGTCCAATAGCCAGCTGGGCCGCCTGGTACAACGCCTGATGGAGATTGAAACCTACCGTTTGATGTCTTTGCTGGCGCTGCCACTGGCCAGGGAAATGACGCCCAGTCTGAACGACATGGACCACAAACTGGCCACCATCACCCAGTCCCTGGCGGATAACGAATCCCTGGACGAACAACAGATACTGGCCGAACTGACCCACATTGCCGCCCGGATAGAAGCCTACCGGGCCCATTCCACCTTCCGCTTTGCCGCCACCCGGGCCTACCACGAACTGGTACTGACCCGGTTGGAAGAACTGCGGGAAGACGAAGTCTCCGGCCACCTGACGATCAGCGAATTCATGACCCGCCGGCTGACACCGGCCGTGAAAACCTGCGAAGCCGTGGGAGAACGCCTTGAAGACCTGTCCCGCCGGGTGGACCGCGCCTCCGACATGATGCGTACCCGGGTGGAACTGGCGATCCAGAGCCAGAACCAGCAGTTGCTGAGTTCCATGGACCGCCGTTCCCGCATTCAATTAATGATGCAGCACACGGTAGAAGGTTTCTCGGTGGTGGCGATCTCCTACTACCTGATCAGCCTACTGAAGCTCGGCCTGGACGTGCTGCAGGACAGCGGCCTGGCGTTCAATAAATCCCTGGTACTGGGCGTGGCCATCCCGGTGATCATGGTGCTGGTGTTCCTGGGCATCCGGATGATCCACCACCGGTTTATCCGCATGGCCCGCCGGCAGTAGCCGGCGTCAGCGGAATCTGGGGTCACCGGCAAACTGCCGGTAAAACTGCTGGGCTGTGCGGCCGTTGCGGACGCCTTTGCCGGTGGCAAACCGGACGGCCTCCTGGTGCAGTTGCGAGCGGTCTGCCACCTCCGGAAACAGCGCGTCCACCGCCTGCAGATAGATATCCTGGGAAAACGGATAGAACGACAGCTGCAACCCGAACCGGTCTGCCAGTGAGACCTGTTCTTCAATGGCTTCCGCCGGGTGCAGCTCGCCGTCGCGCACCTCGCTTTTCAGGTTGTCACTCATAAACTCTGGCATCAGGTGCCGGCGGTTGGAGGTGGCATACACCCGCACGTTCTCCGGGGGCAGCTCCAGTGATCCCTCCAGCACGCTTTTCAGGGCCTTATAACCGGACTCCCCCACATCAAACGACAGGTCATCACAGAAGATCACAAAGCGGTACGGCAGCTCGCAGATGTCGTCGACAATCTCCGGCAGGTTGACCAGATCATCCTTGTCCACTTCAATCATGCGCAGGCCATCAGCCTGGTAACGGTTCAGCAACGCCTTGATCAAGGACGACTTGCCGGTGCCCCGGGAACCCCAAAGTAACGCATTATTCGAGGGCTGCCCCGCCAGAAAGCGTTCGGTGTTGCGGGCCAGCGCCTGTTTCTGCCGGTCAATACCCGTGAGATCAGCCCATCTTACCGGATCCAGCCGGCGAATGGCCCTCAGGCCGGAGCGGTGCCGGCGCCATACCGCGGCCGGAATCTGCTGCCAGTCAAAACCGTGTTCTGTCACTGCCTTGCTCCTTGGTCGAGGTGCCGGGGCATAGTCTGAATCTGCCTTCAATATAGCCACACGCCACTGTATAAGGTTACGATCTGCAACTACACTTGAATGGAATTTCTTCGGGACGGTATACCTTGCAAACCCGCCTGCCTCCATCGTTCAAGAACTTAGCCCGAGCAGCCTGGTTGATTCTTGCCATCCTGTTTGCCGGGTTATCGGCCTCACAAGCTTTGGCTGAAGACGATACCACCCTATCTCATCGTGTGGTCACCATTGGCGTGGTCTCCGATAACGAGCCCTACACATTTTTTGAAGGCCGCAACCCATCCGGGTTTTCCATCGATGTGCTGCGGGAAGTGGCCCGCAACAGCCACCTCACCTTTGATTTTCGCGCGGGCAGCTGGCCTGAAATCTATGCCGCGTTCCAACGAGGAGACCTGGATGCCATCGACGGCATCTCCTGGCGCCGGGATCGGGCCGAAACCATCCTGTTTACTGAGCCATACCACTTTCGGGAAATCTACCTGATGTACGACAGTGCCGGCAATGCACCGGTTATTCGCGAGCTGGCCGATCTGGCAGACCTCCGAGTTGGCGCTGTGGAAGACGTCTTTTACAACAATGAATTCGTGGATGCCGGTATTAGCCTGACCACCTACGATTCCCTGCCAAGCCTGGTGCGCGCTCTTGCGTTTGGCTGGGTGGACGTTGCCGTTGGCCCCAAACTGACGCTGGAGTACCTGGCTAATCAGTCCGGCTTCCGGTTTCTGGAAATTCTGGGGCCGGCACCACTTAAGCGTTACTCGGGGGAAGATTTCCGGATTGGTGTGAGTCGAGACGATCTGGACCTGTTCAATCGCCTTCAGGCAGGACTCAGCGAAGTACCGGAAGAATGGCTGAAAAACCTGCTGCAACGGTGGCAAGAGTTTGGTGGGCTGTCTGGCAGCACCACCACCGACCTTCCACTGAGTGCCCGACAGCGGCAATATCTGGCAGGCCTTGGTCCCGTTCGGGTGGGTTTTATGGATGATTATGCTCCGTTCAGTTTCACCGACGGCGGCCGGATTCTGGGGTTGAGCGTAGATATCATGAACCGTCTGGTCGACCTGACGGGTATGCAGATGATTCCGGTACGGGGCCAGTGGGAGGAACTGATTCCCATGCTGAGGAGCGGCGACATCGACATCATGGCCAATATGTCCTTTCGGCCAGAGCGTGAAGCTTTTGCAATGTTCACCAATTCCTACCACGTCATCCCCAATGTCATTTTCACTCGTAGCAATACCCTGGCGTATCAGACCCTTGAAGATCTGTCGCATTATCGGATTGGTATCGGAGCCGGCATTTATTACGAAGACGCTGTTCGCCAGGTACTGGCTGACGGTGTTGTCGTTGGGTATGGCTCACAGCAACCCATGTTCGAGGCACTTGCACGGGGTGACGTGGATGCGGTCATCGGCGCCCTGCACACCGGCAACTACTGGATTCGTCAGTTAGGTATCAGTGGTACACGCATTGTCGGCGAACTTCAGCTCGAGGGTTTCAGTGGCGAGGACCTCCGCTTTGGAGTCCGGCCCTCACTGTCGCCTCTCGCGGATATCCTGAATCTGGCTCTGGCAGGCATTTCACCAACCGAACATCAGGTGATTGAAAATCGCTGGCTCGGAGCCACCACTCAACCACCGCCCAGCTCTTCTGGCCCGATACAATGGACAGAAGCCGAGTTGCAGTGGCTGGAACAGCGCAAACATGAGATTCGGATCTGTGCCGATCCGGACTGGTTGCCCCTGGAAGGCGTTCGAAACGGCAAACATACGGGCCTGTCCGCAGACGTTCTCCGCCTGTTAAGCCAGCGCAGCGGATTGATATTCAGACTGGTTGAAACGAACGACTGGCCACAGGCCATTGCCGCTGCGAAAGCGCGGCAATGCGATATGTTCCCCATGGCGATGCGAACCCCAGAGCGGTCCGAGTACATGGATTTCACGTCATCGTATCTGGAGGTGCCAAACGTGGTGATCGGACGGCTGGAGTCTCCGTTCATCCAGCGCCTGACAGAGCTGGATGGCAGTCCGATCGGCATTGTGGAAGGTTACGCCTTCGCCGAGCTTCTGAAAAAACGTAATCCTTCACTTCAACTGGTTATGGTCAACTCCGAACAGGAAGGCCTCAGAAAGCTACAGAACCGGGAACTGGCGGGGTACATCACCACCCTGGCCACGGCCAGTTACTACATGCAGTCCCTGGGCCTGGCAGATCTCAAGGTGATTGGCCGGGTACCTGCAGACTGGTCACTGGCCATTGGCACCCGCAATGACGAACCCACATTACACGGGATCATGCAGAAACTGGTATTGAGCCTGACTCCCGCCGAGCGAACGGAACTTGAGAGCACTTGGCGAAACCTTCAAATCGAAGAGCGCGTGGACTATTCCCGATTCTGGCAAATACTCGCGCTAGGCCTGTTAGCAACAGCCCTGCTGGTGTACTGGAACCGAAAACTCGGCCGGCTCAATCGGGAGTTGGCCGAGGCCAACACTGCCCTGTCACGATTGAGTGTAACCGACAATCTCACCGGCCTGGGCAACCGCACCTATTTTGACCGCGAGTTCTCCAAAAGCTATCAATGGTGCCTGCGCCACCGGACCGGCTTTGCCGTCGCCATGGTAGACGCGGACCTTTTCAAGAAAATCAACGACAATTGGGGGCATGAGGCCGGTGACCGCTGCCTGGAATCCCTGGCAAACACCATGCGGGAACATTTCCGCCGCGACACGGACCGTCTGGCTCGGTTTGGTGGTGAAGAATTTGTGATTTTTACCAGTTATTACGATGCAGATGACGTAAAGGCCCGGCTGAACCGGTTCCGGGAGGAAGTCGCAACCCGCCGCTGCGATACCTGCAAGGATAAGGGCATAGATCTGACGGTCAGCATTGGCCTGGCACTGGGTTTTCCGACACCAGAGCACACCGCCGCGGAATATCTCCGGCTTGCCGACCAGGCACTATACACCGCTAAACGTAACGGCCGGAATCGCCTGGAGGTTATTCCCGCAGGGCAAGAATCAGGGCCAGACGACACTCAGCACCCGAAGGCATGAATAACGAGAGGCGTGCCGACTGGAGCCTGTGCCACCAAGAGCATTGGCTCATTTTTCAGTGGTATCTTGCCGACACATTGCCAAACGGGCACCGGCAGACGCCGCCCCTTCGGCAACCACACGACCGGCCAGCGACACGCTGTCGTAACTGACTCTGGCGATACCATGGTGGCACACCCGAACAAGCCGGCTGCCGGGCCGAGTGACCGGAATGGCGTCCAGCACCCGAAAACTCTCGTCGGCAATGGAAAGGTGCACACGCTTCAACTTCACCGCGCCGTGATGCATGCCCTGGGCCACCAGCTCCGCCACACCCAGCCACCAGTGGGTATTGTTATCCGGTCCTTTCATGACAGCCACTCCTGCAATTGCTGACTCACCAAGGGGTGATGGGCCAGGCGAATATGGTCAACACCGGGAAAATTGGCGATGCCCGCCAGTTCCCAGCCTTCACGGCGTTCACCACGGGCGCTGGATTGGTGCACCAGGGCATCGCCAAACAGAACGTTCACAGGGTGCTGTTCGCCCTTGGCGAGCAGTCCGCTGATCACGTAATGCCGTGCACTCTGCAACAGCGGTTGATCCGAGGTTCCCGGTTCAAACACATCCCCCCGGGACAAGTTGCGGATACCCTCGCTGCGAAGGTCAATCACCTCGCCCACCACTTTCAGGTAATCCCGGGGCACCCGATTCAGCCAGCCTGCCGCTTTGTGGGCGCCAACCGCCAACCAGGAGCCGTCGTGGGGGGAGCCGATGTACACACAATCCGGGTTCAGGCTGGCCCAGCGGTGATCATTCGCAGCCCCGTAATGACAGGCACTGCGAATCAGCAATCCGCCCATGCTGTGGCCGATCAGAACAAGTCGCTTGACCGGCACCGGCCAGTTGGTTACCAGCCGCTCCAACAATGCGGCAAGGTCCTGGCCGTTACGGTAAATGGGCCGGCCGGTATTGAAACGGAGTTTGAGGGCGGACGTATCGCCCAACCTGTTGGCGAGGTGGGTACCATAGTGTTCATCGGGCTTGGCTGGAAAGTCCCAAACCGATTCCAGCTCCATCAAACCATGGATAGAAAGGCAAAGCACACTGCCCGGCGCTGCGGGCTGGGGATTCTTCAGATCCAGCGCTTCGCCATCGGCAAACACCGTCATCGGCACCGCCAGCGGATTGCCCCGGTGCTCCAGCCAATCACCCAGAAAGCCGCTGGCAATGGCCGAAATGTGTTGCTGGACTCGCCCAGCGGAAGGAACAGACACCATGGTTAGTCTCCCGTGTATCTATTCAGTGTACGCCCTTTGCGGTGCATTACACTGGCCATTTTCGGGCCAGAATGGTGGCCCCGGAGCAAATCCGGCGAGACAGGCTCACGGTTTGTTAATCTGCCCGAAAGGGCTACAGGCGACCGAACCTGATAGCCTTGCTGGAATTGCCTAGAAACAGACCGGCCCGTGCCGCTCCATCTTTCACACTGACCAGCCAAAGGAAGCATCCCATGCGATCTGCTGTCATCGCCCTGACCCTGACCAGCCTCTTGTTCTCTGCCAGCCCGGCCACGGCCGAGACTCAGCAACAAGCATCGGCGGAGCCGGAAGTGATGGGCTTTGTGGAGTGGGTGGTGATGGGCGAGACCGGCATCCGGTTAAAGGCACGCCTGGATACCGGCGCAAAGACCTCGTCTCTGCATGCTGTAAACGTGGAACCTTTCGAGAAGGACAACGAGGAGTGGGTGCGCTTTCAGCTGCCTCTGGGTGACCACGAAGACCAGCCCAGCGAGGGTGAGCTGAAGCATGACGAAGTGATTCTGGAATTTGAGCGACCGGTCTATCGCACCGTACTGATTAAACGCAAAGGCGCCCCCTCACAGCGGCGCTACGTGGTCGAAATGGACTTCTGCCTCGGCGGCAAGGTCCATGAAACCCAGTTCTCCCTCACCGACCGGGGTAAATTTTCGTACCCGGTACTTCTGGGCCGCCGACTGCTGCGGGATGACAACATCCTGACCGACTCCGGCCGCACCTTCATGACTGAACTGGAGTGCGAGTACAGCACCCTGGAAGAGCTGGCTCAGAGCAGCAAGGCTATCTCGCCCTAATCGACCTGCGGCACCGGCTCATCATTCCGGATCCTTAGAAAGCTGGCAAACCTTGGCAAGCCGGTGGCGGTCAGACCACGGTAGCGGAAGGTAATCATCGAGCCAATCGCCGGCGGATTCGCCCTGTCGTTATCGGTAAACCCGGTCCCGATGCGAAACCGCCGGCCATCCTCCAGCTCAACTTTCAACGCCCCCATCATCCCCTCATACTTGCCCTTGCCCGGCAGGTGGCCAACCACCCGGGCTTCGGCGTCCTCATGGGTTTTCACCTTGAGCAGATCGTCTGAACGACCCGCCCGATACAGGCTGTTTCTTCGCTTCAGCATCAACCCTTCCGCACCGGCTGACACCATCGCTTCAAGCTGTGCTTTCAGTTCGTCATGGCTTGCAACCGGGTGTTGCTCCACCAGCTTCAGATAGGGGGAACCCGAGTCTTCGACCAGTTGTTCCAACCGACGATAACGCTGCTCGAACATAACTTCAGGAACGGGCAGGTCAAACACATGGTAACGTACCTGGCGCCATTCCTGCTGCACCGGATGCGCCTTGCGCACCACTCCGGACAGTTCAGCAAAGCGCCCACGACCGCTCCAAAGCTCACCGTCCAGAGGATGCTCGGGGAACCGTTCGGTGAACCAGGCCGGCGCCTGATACACATGTCCGCCCCGTGACCATAACTGTGAGCCATCCCAATAGGCGCGGACACCGTCGAGCTTTTCGCTAACCCAGTATTCCTGAAGGTTTACATCCGGATGATAGACATTGGCCAGGGGAATGGCCGGTGGCCGGGCATTTGCCTGACCGGAATGGGCGACAAGTAACGAAAAACAGAAAAAGCTGAGTGCCAGGACTATTGCCCTGACACCGCCAGTATTGAAGAGTGGCATGTTCCTTTGCCCTTTTTACATCCTGTTGAAGGTATTACAAAAAACGCTGGCTCAGGCCGTTACATACTTCAGCAACTCAACCACCTGCTCCGGCGTTTGTGCCCAGGCCATGGCGGCAGCGTCCACTTCCTTGAGCGGGTGCACGATGTCTTCATCATGCAGGGTGATATAAGGGGTGCCCATGGCGGCACAGTAGCCGGCGTCGAAGGCCGCGTTCCACTGTTTGTACCTGTCGCCAAAACGGATCACCGCCAGGTCGCACTGCTCCAGCAGGGTCTTGGTACGAATGGCGTTCACCTTGGAAGACTGGTGATCCCGCCAGAAGTTGCTTTCTGGCTTGCCCAAAAAATCGCCGGCCGCATCGCTGGATTCGTGGTCGGTGTTGGCAGAGGTGAACTCAACCGGCAGGCCCGCCGCCTCGGCACCCGCAGCAATCTGCTCACGCCAGTCGGTGTGGATTTCGCCAGATAAATAAACAGTCCAGATCATGGTGGGCTCCTGTGGGGCTCGTCAAAAGTTGAGGTGGAGATCATACGCCAAAGAAGGCGCAGGTTCACGGCAGGTCAGCGCGCTTCACACACCCTGACCCACCGTTGCTCAGCCTACCGACCGCTGTTCAGGTTCATGCAGTTTGCATAATAGGTCGTGGTCGCTGGCCAGTCGGAGAATATCCCGATTACGCCAACATCCCGGGCCAGCACATCAATCACGTTGAACACATCGCCGTCGTTATTGATGGCGTCTGTGACGGTCTGATAATACCAACCACCACCGGTGGCCAGCGGACCGCTCCGTTCAACCGTCCAAGCGATCATATCCAGTCCCGCCGCGCGGGCATTCTCCGCATACTCGGAAGGCACAATCTCGCCATGGCCATCCAATGTCAGCATTTTCCAGATTGCGGGCGCCAGGATATTCACACCACGGGCTTTCAGGTTCTCCATGAAGGCCAGGGACGTGTTGTCTGGGGTAATCGGTTCCTGATCAAGGAACACCGCTTGCTTGCCAAAGCGGGGTGTTTCGTTAACCCAGTAGAGCACATCGCCCAGATTGAAGGATTGCGGCCAAACGTCTCTCGGAGGCACGCCGGCATCAATGTAATCCTGGATCATCTGGCGGGCATAATCCTGCTGACTGTAATCGCCCTCAAACGGCATATCCACCACCGGGAACTTCAGCTCCGGAGTGAACTTGACCCCCAGCGCCTTGAACAGCTCAATGCTTTCACGATGACTGACCAGAGTGCCGCGGGCGGTGTAGAGGTCCGTCCGCCAGTCGGCCGTCCCGCCAAGGTATTCCTCCGGCGTAGTTGCCTCCGAGTTGTAGGCATCCATCTTGCCCTTCAGGGTTTTGAACTCCGCAAGTGTGATGTCACTGGTACGGCATTCGGCCTGCGCAGGCGCGCCGGAAGCCGGATCGGCCGGCACGAAGGGCTGCGTGCATTTGGCGTTCAGCTCAGGAATGGTAACGATGTTGGTGGTGGTGTGTAGATCGTTCTGGGCATGGCGGCAAACCAGCTCCCGGTCCTTGGTAAAGGCTACGTCACATTCGACAATGCCCGCTCCCATTTTGGCCGCCGCAATGTAGGATTCCCGTGTATGTTCCGGGAACTGCAGCGGCGCGCCTCGATGACCAATGGAGAAGTCCGAGGATTTGAACGGACGGGCACTGCAGGACTGAAGCCGCTCCTTCAACGGTCCCTCGTCCATATCCTGTACCAGCCAGAACGGGCGCGGCCCAAGCTGCACCGATTCCTGCCCCTTGAACTTCCCGTGGTGGTGCTTACCCCAATCCGATGACTCCTGCCACTTGGCAAGGCCCGGCGGCAACCAGTTCTGCCCATCCTGATTCTTCGGCCCGGCGTGGGCGACGGCGATAGAGATCGAGCACAACACGATGCCCGCCAACGTGAGTAACTTCATAACCAGCTCCTTGTTAAATGAATGATACTGCGGAGCCAGTGTTCACAAACAGGGTTACCGGTGCATGAAGGTTTTTTGACCAGGGCGGCACAACCTCTCGGGTACTTCCCGAGGGCATCCTCAAACTGGCAGATCGATCCAACGCAACAGATCCGTTCCTCATAACAGAGTGGGCGACCTTTTTACTGAATTACGGCTAGATATTGCCAGTATTACACCATGGCTGCCTCGGCCAGATTGGGAACGCTTTTCTCCATCCGATCCTCCAGTGTCGACCATGGGAATTCCCGAATAGCCTTCAGTTGGGCCGGATAGCCGTCGTTTTCCCACCAAGTCAGATCCAGAGTCGCCCAATAGTCCGATGGCCTTCCCCGCTTGCCTGCCGCATCGTACTCGGCTGTTGTGGGGTCCAGGTGACGGTACTTTTCCAACGCGGGAACGTCGGGTAAGGGCTGGCTAACGTCCATATACCGCTGTAGTTCATCCCAGTGCGCATACAGCTCCACTTTGTGGACATCCGCCACCTGAGCGACGGTCGTTTGCCAACCGGTATAGCGATGACGCAGAAGCAACTTGTAGCTGACGGGGGCCTTCGGATTCACATGAAACGAGATATAGGGATCGAACTCGATAAACGGTGCTTCGAAGGTCTCTTCTCGCCACTTACGGAACTTAACCATGCCGGTGGGGCGGACAAAAACACAGCCCAGATCTTTAACAATGAATTCTGGATTGCGTTCCAGAAACCAGGTGAGAGGGGCTCCTGCACTGGGATTGCATCCCGGCGATAGGCGCCAGGCGCCAGGCGCTTAACATGGTCTTCAGAGCCTTGGACGGAGAAACACCAGAGGGAGGCTGACTATAACGTTCGAGTTTGTTACGCTCCGCGCTGATCTCACAAGGATGCACTGCCCCCCAAGGAAACGGAGATTCCTGAATGAAGCTGCTCTGGGCGTTCTGCCTGCTATCGCTCCTGCTCGGGTGGAGCCCTCTGGCTACTAGTCAAGCCCCACACGTCATGGCAAAAAATAGCCAGCTGGATGATCTAAAGCTCTGGGTTCGGCTTCAAGGCAATAACATCAACCCGGAGAATGCAAAGTGGGCAGGGTTTGCCAACACCGCGGCGAAACAGGGGCAGCTTGAAATCCTGGAATATCTGCATAATCTCGGAGTCGATTTCAGCCAGTTCGACAGCTTCGGAGATAGCACGCTTCACTCCGCCTCGTCTTCCAACAAGGTTAACGTTGTCCAATGGCTCCTGACATCAGGTATCGATCCAAACCTTCAAAAGACGGTTAACCATCCAACCGCACTGCATAAAGCCGCGCGGTATGGCGCTTCCGAAACCGTCACTTTCCTGTTGGAAGCAGGCGCCGACCCACTCATCAACTCGCTGTCAGGTACAGCGTTTGAGCTGGCTGATAATATCCTTGTTCTCCGCACGTTAATGACCCACTGGCAAAAACAAGGGGATGGCATGCCGCCGCCAGGCATTTCACCTGCGGCCTGGTGGTCATTCATCGGGCAGCCAGGACGGGTTCCTGAGAGTCTCCTGAGACAGGATCTAAATCAGGCGGAGTGCAACGCCCTGCACTGGGCGGCTGCATCCGGCCACTTACCCACACTGAAAAGACTGCTCCAACTCGCCCACCGGGCGGCTCTATCGAACCAATGCTTCAAAAAATGGACCCCGCTGAAAATCGCCATTCGGTTCAATCAAGCAGAAGCCGTTGGCGAGTTCCTGAATCACTGGCAGTCTGTCGACGTGCAGGACGTCAGGCTCGCCGTAAAGTATGGTTCCGCGACGCTAGCAAAAATGCTGTACGACTCATTGGAGCAAGAGAAAGACAATCTGGCGTTTTATCCCCGAGAGGGCAACGCTGTCCTGATCAATTATGATTTCGAGGACCTTGCGTATCTGGTCAACCGGAGAGTGATCAGCCCAGGCTGGCTACTGAATCAGATTGCTAGCCACGGCGGCGAGATGCTGGAACTTGCTCCACTCGTAGTGTCACAAGGTATCCCGATCACTCAGGTTCTGCGCACAGGCCTGCGACAGGACAACCCTTCCCTGGTGCAGTGGGCTTTAAAACAGAACCCGCCGTTACAGCAGATCGACGACCGCGAGCCGTCCCCATTTATGGTCGCGGCCAAGACGGGAAACACAGATCTTGCCAAACAGTTATGGCATCCGGATGCCGTTCTGGGAGACGACAATTACTATGAGCAGCTGGAATACTTCGCAGCAGCCGGGTGGACTGACAAGGTTCTGTCGTTTACCAATCGACGCGCAGACCTTCTGACCTACGCTCTTATAGAAGCCGTTCGCTATGACAACGTCGATCTTTTGGTGGACCTTGTGACTGCCGGCGTCAGGGCGCCAAGGCGCCGGTGTCGTTCCGCTTTTGATGTGGCAATCCGGCAGGATTCATTGCCAGCCATTGCGTTGCTCGCGGAAACGCACGCCGATAACAAAGACTGCCTGTCTGAAGCTGTACTAAGCGTTATCGACGACGGTGATGCGGCAATGCTTGCTCCTCTACTGAAACATGGTGCTAACCCAAACGGTACAGGGGACGGCTATCGCAATGCCATTGTCCGGGCGGTTCGGGATCGAAAGCTTGTGATACTCATGGCGCTTTTGCAGGCGGGCGGCGATCCGTCTGCCGTAAAAGCTCCCGAGGGCACAATTCTGGAGCTTGCGCAAAAAAACCTGGAAAGTTCGGGCCATCCTGAACGGGTAGTGACTGCACTCGAAACTGAACCCTCACCCTTGCTGACGGCTGTGAAAACAAACGATCTTGAAACACTGAAGGCATTGATAGAACAGGGGGCCGACCTTACCCAAACCAACGATCAAGGGGAAACGCCTGCCCACCTTGCAATACGCGCCGGGCAATTTGATGCAGCATACTTACTACTTAATTCTGAGGTGCTGCTCAAGAAAGACAAACGGGGCCGAACCCCTTTCCATCTCATTGGTGCGTATGGCACCCCAGCACTTGCAGCCAGGGCCATCGAGCTGAGCGAGGGAGTCTACCCGGAAGACGATGCACGGAAATTCCCCCTGGATTATGCCGCTCGCCTAAACGAGCCTGTCGCGCTGCTTCTCGCCAAAGCCGACGCCCGCCATTCCGACAACCTCGCTACCCTTGCGGCACTCTACGGTCAGGAAAGACTGATGAGTTACCTGAGCAGTGAGTTTGAAGCGTTGGATTCCGGGCACTATGAAGAAAAACCCGAGGCCGCCTATTTCATGGTCGCCCTCGCACAGCAAAACCGCAACTGGTACGAGTCGCTTCTGGAACAATCCCTTGACCCAAACGATACCTTTGCCGGAGAACCCCTTATATCCATGGCCGCACGGTACAACAATCTCCCAGCGTTTGAGTTACTGATCCAGAAGGGTGCGGTGTTGCGGCCAAGCCTGTTTATGCGTCAGTACAGCGCGACCTACCAATTTGCACTGCTGTCCCAGAGGCCGGAACTGGCTGAAACGCTGCTCAATTCCATAGATTCTGGTAAAAGAGCCGAGTTCCTTATTGCCAGCCTGGAGCCACTGTCCCAGGTTATGTCTGAAGACCAGCTGGTTTCATGGCTCCAACAGCAAGGACGCGCAGCTCTGGATGAACCCCTGGCAGACGTATTGAATCCGCTCATTCGTTCGGGAAAAAACCTGTCTTTGATCAACGCGCTGGTTCGCAGCGGCGCGGATCTTGGCGACAGAGATTATTCCGGCTCATCACCGGTTCAGGAGGCAACAGAGGTTCTTGGAGACGACATCGAGTGGGGGCATCGTATCGCACTTGTCCGCCTGCTCCACCAAGATCAACAAAACAGGCAGTCTTTTCCGCTTCTGGACCGCCTCCGCCGCCTGATCACAAATGCCGACGAACCCACACCTCCTGTTTGGAGATACCTCCAGGAAGGGTACAGCGTGTTGGCGACCGTTGATCAAGAAAATTTAACCGAAGAGGATCCCGTTAGCCGACTGACGCTTCTGGACGCAGCTGTTCTCCAGAGTGACACTGAGGCCATTGAATCCCTACTGAAAAACGGTGCCACCGTGACACCGCAAACGCTCCATGTCGCAGCACACACCGGCAAGATTGAGACTCTTCGAGCCCTGCATCCCGCGATATACGACCTTAATGCCCGGGATTTCAAAGGGAACACCCCTCTCATGACCGCCGTCAAAGCCGACCGGGAAGACATGGTAGAAGCATTGCTCTCAATGGGAGCACGTCCAAATGTCTACAACCAAGACCATCGATTCCCGCTAAAACTTGCTGTGCTCAATAAATCAGAATCTTTGGTGAAACAGCTGCTGAACCACGGCGCCCACCCCGATGGGTTCAGCGAGCAGATGTCATCCAATGCGTTACGCGACGCGGTTGTTAGTGGAAATCTTGAGATAGTCGAAATGCTTGTCAACGCGGGAGCGAGCGAAAACCCGCTCCTCGGCGCACCTCCCTTCAGCGTACTCCCGGCTGCATACAAATTCGCCCCCAAAGATATTGTTCTCTATCTGGAAGGTACGTTCGAGCTCACTACGGAACAGCGGCAGGGGCACCTCGATCTGGCCTGGGAACATGGTAGTGAATGGGCGAGAGAGCACTTGTTGCAGCGTGGTGTTGCGTTCTAGCCCGCTGTGAAAACTCGAGACCGCTCTTCACTGGCCTCGTGTTGCGTCTTCCACGACGTGAAAACAACCTCCTTATCCGTCACTTAGTAGCGGTTCCGATACCCCTTGGCATCGGCAGACTGGTAAACACCTTTTTCGGCCTTGGGAATTTGGTAGTTGGCGAACCGCAGGGCCGATTGGTATCTGTGGCATTCCGACGTTATGACACCCTGCGGCGCGAGAAGCTGGCCCTCTGGCTGCATACGTCAGTTTCGGGTCAGCCCGGTATCAACCAAGCATGACAACCAGTAATAACAAAAAGGCCATGAAGCCAACGCAGATGCCGATCACAGCACCTGGGCTATCAAGATCCTTACCCGGCACAGACTTCCTCCGGGGCTGGCTCTGCAGGAAGAACTTTAAATCGGAAATTAGCTGGGTGTTGGACGTTCGAGTGCTTGTGTACCACTCATCCGGGAATTCCACGGCAGTCTGTGGCACCACAATAGGGCCGCACATCGAGCCAAAATGAACCGCGTCATTCACCAGTATGTTGTCTCGGCGCAGTGTTCCCCGGGGAAGATCTGATGCCTGAACTTTCAGATCCTCCAGTGCTTCAACCACGTAACCTTCGGGTATCTCACCGTGCACCAGCACAGGTATCGGTTGTACGCCACAAGGCATAGAAGCCAGCACCGGGAACCGGGTGTCATCCAGAGGCGGATGAAAGATCCTGTTCAGATTGTCCGGGCGAAAAGGTTTCAGGCACGCAAACTGCCCAAGAATGAGCGACGCCCGCGTACCAGGCTCCCGCCCCTTCCAGAATAACGTCCAGGCAATGGCCCGAACCACTTTCAGGCGCAAGGGCTCCGGCATCTCATGGCGACCAGTTGAGCTCGGTAGCCAGACCTCATCGGAGAAATCGGTCAGTGCCAGGCCATCGCCACCGAGCAACAGGCACCATTCGGGGTGATCCTCAAAAAGAATGCAGAACTTCCGGCCCTCAACGCGATCCAGGCTGTCATCTCCCGACTCTTCCATTTCGGCGAAAACCTGGTCTTTGCTAACCTCCAGATGAAGGCGGCTTGCATCAGGCATGATCTCATTGTTTATCGCCCGCTCAAGTTCACGGAATGAATTCAGTAACGCATCGTCAAGCAATGAGGGGTGGGGAACGTAAGTGTCCTGAATAAGAGAGTCGCTCCCCATCTCTTCACCCTGGGTTAACGCCTCAAAGTCATATACTGGCGCCGCCCATTTGTCGAAGAGCGCTGCTTCATCCGCCGTCAACTGGCTTAATTTGCGTGAGGAGAGAATTGCGCCTCCATTCTCTGCGAACGCAATAGATTTGCTGTCATCATAAATCATGACTTCTTGGGAGCGCTGAATGTCGGACCCGCCAACGACCTGGCTAATGCTCCAGATTTGGGCGCTTGCGTTGGCCGAGGGGCCCGTCTTGTTCAGTGCAGGGGAAGCATAAACCTTTGCCTGATATAATTTCTCTTGCCCACCGTCCACAGTCACCAGAGCTTTCATCCCCAACAGTTCCATGAGTGAACTGTTCATGATGATTTCGGCACCCAGCCAGTTCAGCCAGGCTCCCAACATATGGGCGTTTCTGGCCAGCTCTCGTAACGGTTCAGCTTTAACGAAAACATCGGCATCGTCCGGAAGGGCAAAGCCTTCCAATGCCTCTTGAACTTCATTGGCATCCGGGCTCGCCAGAAAGCTCTGGTGCTCGTCAACCGGATAGAGCATTGGCAATTCAAGTCCAGAATGTTTCTTGACGAATACAGTGTGAAACACCACATCGCTCCATTCCCGAATAAGCTTCAGGTGGTCACCGCTGTTGAGTGTCTCTAAAAACTCTGCCGCTGTGGGCACTGCCAAATCTTCCTTGATCATGGTGGGTTACATCCTTGCTTGCATTATTAACGGCTTAGCTTTGAGCTCGATCCTGCGTCAGCAATCTGTCCTGAAGATCCCGTATAACCCTCAACACCCGGCTCATTTCCTGCTGGGTTTTCAGATCCAGGTCCAGCTTGCCATCCATGGTTTTCACCAGCGGCACAATGGATTCCTCGAAGATACGGGCAAACGCCATCAGGGCATCGCCCACCTGGGGCGGGCTGTCCAGATTGACGGTAACCGCCGGATTCAGTTGCACCGATTGCAGGCCTTCGGTGAGGCCGGCTTCCAGGGAGCGGGACAACTGGCTCAGGGCCTTGTCGAGATCCGGTTCGGACTCCCTTCGGCTGTCCATTCCGGCGACCAATTGCTGTCCCAACTGCTGCATGTGCTCGGAAATCAGGCCCAGCTGGCGCACCACTTTTACGCCGGTTTCTTCGTCACCGCCAGCCTGTTGGCGGCGGCGGTATTCTTCGCAGATGGACTGCCAGCGGGCGGCTTCTGCCTCGCTCAGGGTGCCGCGCATCTGTTTGAGTTTCAGCAGATTTTCTTCCGCGCCCTGGGTCAGCAACTGGGATTCACCCTGGTAGTGGTCATCAATCAGGGCTTCCAGTTCATCCTCGCTCATGATCGGCGACAGCTTTTCTGCCAGCTTGTTCATGTTCCGGTAACTGCCCTGCAGCTTGAACGTCGGCTCGGTGCGATAGGCCTCGGCCTGGGCACTGGAGGCAATGTAGGCCTGGTTCACTCGCAGTACGGTTTCCCGCACCCGGATCATTTTCTTCAGCAGGGAGACGATTTCATCCCGCTCGGCAGCACTGTAGTCGTGTTCGAAGTCGGAATCGGCCACGGCTTTGCCCTCGGCCAGGTCGGCAAAGCGATAGAAATCCGACATGCCCCGGGTGGCCAGGGGCGCCAGTACCGGATTGGAGCTCAGGCTGTTCTCGATGTAGGACAGCGCAAAGGCGTGTTCCATGCCGGAGAGCACATCGCCCAGGTTGTAGATATCGGCCCGGTTGGCGAGCATGTCGGGCACTTTGAACACTTCACCGCTCTCGGTGTAGGGGTTACCGGCCATGACCACGCAGAAACGTTTACCGCGCATATCATAGGTGCGGGTGCGGCCACGCCAGACCCCCTCAATGCGCCGGGTGCCGTCACACAGGGAGATGAACTTCTGCAGGAACTCCGGATGGGTGTGCTGGATATCATCCAGATACAGCATCACGTTATTGCCCATTTCCAGGGCCAGGTTGAGCTTGATCAACTCCGCCTCGGCGGTGGAGTGCGGCGCTTTCTCCGGGTCCAGGGAGGTAACATCGTGGCCCAGGCTCGGGCAGTTGATCTTCATGAAGATCAGGCCAAGGCGGTTTGCCACGTATTCCATCAGGGTGGTCTTGCCGTAGCCGGGCGGCGAAATCATCATCAACAGGCCGGACTGGTCTGTGCGCCGGTCTTCACCGGCGGTACCCATCTGCTTGGCCAGGTTGTCGCCGATGATCGGCAGGTAGCTTTCGCTGATCAGTTTATTGCGCACAAAAGACGACAGCGGCCGGGGCCGGAACTCCTCAAGGCGCAGCTGGTCACGCCAGCGCTCCAGGACTTTGTGGCGAACTTCCTGCAATTGCTGCCAGCCGGGAATGATTTCCTGGCGGTGGTAGCGCAGGCGCTCATCGAACTCGTCCAGCTGCAGGCTCAGGGTGCGCTCGTTTATGCGACTGTGCTGGCCCAGCAGGCCTTCGACATGAAAGGCCAACTCAACGCTGCGAACGCCCGTTTTGATGGCATCGCCCACATTGAGGACGGCCACCACTTCCGGCAGGTAATGCATCAGGTGTTGCTGGTCGGTTTTGCTCATCCAGGCCTTCAGCCAATGCTGGGCAATGGTCCAGCGAGCCGCCGGCTGGCCGCTCACCACCTCCAGCGCTTGCTGATACTGCGCAAACTGGTTATCCCGCTTCAGGGATTCGGTGAAACCGGCTGCCAGCTCACCCGCATAACGGGTAATATCAAACTGCTCGGTTTCCTCCGCCAGCTGCTGCACTAAATACCGGGCCGCCGACTCAATCAGGGTACGCTCAGCACTGCCTTTTTCCACCAGCGCCAGCTGATGATGGGTGACAAACTCCGACATCTGCGGAGCAAGTTCCTGCTCCAGGGAGTACAACAATTCGTTCGACTGCATCATCCGGCTGAGAATGCCGGCAGACAGGCAGCGTGAACGCAACTGTTGCGCTGCCAGATCCTGCCGGGCCACCTCGGCCCAGTACAGCATCGCCAGGGCCCGGGCCTTGGGGCTGAATCGAAGCAATCCGGC
Source organism: Marinobacter sp. MBR-99 (assembly GCF_040547575.1). Classification (NCBI taxonomy): domain Bacteria; kingdom Pseudomonadati; phylum Pseudomonadota; class Gammaproteobacteria; order Pseudomonadales; family Marinobacteraceae; genus Marinobacter; species Marinobacter sp. MBR-99. The sequence goes on from NZ_JBEPPY010000016.1 coordinate 84,145, forward strand.
GCTCTGGATAGCCGGCCAGAGGGTACTGACGATCAGGGCCGCATCGTGGTCGTGAATGCCTTTTTCATAGCCCTCACGGTAGCGGGGGGAGGCGAATTTGCGGATGTAGTCGGTCAGCTCATCCAGGTCGGCCACGTTGACGGGCAGATCAGACGCCTGCCGGAATTCCTCGATCACCAGGGCCGCAAGATACTCGGCCCGGTAAACCTTGTCCGACTCCGACGGCTGGCTCATGTTCCAGTAGCCCCGCAGGCGGTCCAGCTCTGGCTCGTCCAGGCGTTCATAATACTGGGTGCCGGTCAGGTGCAGCAGCACGTGGTCGTCTCGCGGGATCAGCGTCAGGTCCAGCTCCTGCTGGTTAACGCTGAACCGGTGCTTGCCCAAACGGATCACGGCGCCGCCATCTTCAAAGATATCGGCTTTATCACGAACACTTCTGAGCGCGGTGTCCTGGGCGGCCTTGAGCTGCCCCAGGCAATCATCCGCTTCCATGGCCGCGCCCAGCTCCCGCAGCTCTTTGGCCATGCTGCGCAGGCGCGCCACCATGGCGTCGGAGGCGAAGAAGGCGTGCAGTTCTTCCGGGCTGGCGAAACGCTCGGTCCGACGGGTGACGTTCCGGAGTATGCGTTCGGCGGCATCGGTGAGTGTCGTTACCCGGCGCTGCTGCTGATCCTGCAGTTGCTGGCGCCGGGCTTCAATGCTTTCGTGAGCATTCTCACGCTGCTCCAGAATGGCGGCCAGAAACTCATCGTATTCGCCAAACTGGCTTTCCAGTTCCTGCAGCTGGTCCAGCATCCGGGTCATCAGGCCATCGCATTCCCGCACATCGGTCAGGGAACTCACGCCGTTGGCCAGGCTCTGCTCAAACAACCGCAGCCGGGCGGCAAACTGGGCCCGGGCCTCGGCACTGCCCTGCTCTTTCAGGCGCAGTTCCGCTTCCGAGCGCTGCTGGTTGATGGTGGCGTAGATGCCGGAGATGTTATCGGTGATGGCGGTTTCCAGGGCGGCATCGTCACCGGCCATGGACGCCAGCATGCCCTGAATCATATCCAGCCCGGAGGTCAGCTCCCGGTAGCGATCCACGATCTTGCGCAGGGCGTCCCGGGTGTCAGCCTCGGCAAGATCTGTTTGCAATTCGGTCAGGGTCTTGCGGTATCCATCCAGCGCCTCCGGTGAGGCCAGAAAACGGAAGGTTCGCTCCGTCAGCCGCTCTTCAGCGTCGGCCAGATCGCTTTCCAGCGTTTCGATACGGGCTTTATCGGCATACCGCCGATCATTCAGGGTGCGCACCCGCCCCCGATGTTCGCGCAGGCGGGCCAGGTAACTGACGAACTGATCCGGGGCTTTCCAGCTGTCCGGCTTCAGGTCTCGCATCAAAATGCCCTGAGCCTCAGCCACGTCGTTAATGGCAGTTTCCGTCTGGGCCCGGATGCTCTGAACTTTCTCATACTCATCCAGTACCAGTTCCGCGGTGCCACGGATGGTTGTCAGGTGCTGATGAAGGCCGGCGAACAGAGCCTCCTCCTGCCTGCCAGACAGCCAGAAGAACTGGTCGAGCACACGGTCAACGGTGCGAATCAGGCTGGTGAAGTGGCGCTCACTGGCGCTGGAGGAGTCCACCAGGGTCACCACGGTATTCAACTCGGCGATGCCCCGAACCAGTTCCGGGTTACCGATCCGCGCCAGTTCCGAATCGTTTGCCACGCTGGCCTGGGCATGGAAGCTCTCGGAGGTAAACGGGGTTTCCCATACCTGCAGCGGGTGCACCAGAGTTGGCTCGTTATCGGCGTTGAAAACCACCAGATGGCCGTTTTCGAACAGTGCGAAGCCATGGCCAATCAGGGGCACATCCGCCTGTTTCCGAATCAGGTTGTAGCGGAACAGTATCACCTGCCCGGTCAGTTGCTCGTAGAACACATACAGCATGTCCTCACCGTTCGGTGAGCGCAGCGTGCGCTTGAGCCGGAAATCGCCATCCGGAATCTGGAAGGTTTTCAGTTCACCGGTAGTAAGGTAATAGCCGGAGGGGAAAATGAGGCCGTGATTGTCCGGCAACGACGCCACCGAACCGGCCATGGCATCCACCCGTTCAACCTTGCGCTGGGTGCGATTGAACAGGTAGTAGCGCCAGTGCTTTTCATTGAACGGCAGAATCCGCACCAGCAGAATCTCGCCAAGGTCGGCGTAGTCGAAGCTGGCGTCGTCCAGCGACTGGGAGTCAGACTCCACGGCGTCCTGATAGATGCCCTCGCCAGTGGCGGTGTTGTTCTCCACCTTGAAGGTGATGTTGCCCCTCAGGTTGTCGACAAACAGGGTGTCGGCAATGTTCAGATGCGGCGAACGGCCCTGTACCTGGCTGTCACGGCCAACGGTTTTCCAGGGGAAGCTGAAACGGTCCGGGAAGGTCAGGTCGCGCTCACCCCGGTTATCCACGTATCGGTTTACGTTGCCATCGGGCTTAAGCTCCCAGCGGAATACTCTCAGGTCGTCCAGCTTGTCACCAATACGGAACGCCATCAGCAGCATGCCCTTGAGGATGACAAGCTGAGACAGGGTGGCGGTGTTGTAATACTGCTGCAGTTCCCGGAAGTCTGTGGCGAAGCGGGCATCGGTCAGAAAGGAGCCTTCGATGGCGGCTTCGGTCATTTCGAAACCGCTGTCGCCGTCATTCAGGTGGTACAGCCGGAACACATCCTCAACCGCCAGGGACTTGCGCAATCCAAGCTGAAGGTTGAAGCCGAACAGCAGCTTGTCACCGAGACGAACCACATCCCGTGCGATGGCATTGTTTTCGGTTCTGACCCGGGCCCGGCCAAGTACGTTCATGCCGGCACTGCCGAAAACCTCCTCCCGAGCCTGGTTCAACCCGGACACCTGCTCCCGGAGCTGTCCGCCCTGCTCTTTCAGCCGCCGCTGGATGGTTTCGAAGGCAGAGCCTTCCTGAACAATGCTCTCAAGGCCGGTGCGATCCGTCGACATACCAAATCATCCTGAACTGAAGGGAAATCTGAAAGGGAACAGTGACCGCCGAAGCTAAGTCCGGCGGTCACTGGAGCTTCAGGCGGTTTCCGAAGTCCGGCTGGACTTCTCACCGGAAACCCGTCCGGCGATGCCGGCCAGGGCTGCCTGCAGCGAGGGCGACTTATCCAGAACGCCCTGCACACTTTTGCCGTAACCCAGCCCCTGGGCAAACTTCTCGAAGATGCCGCCGTCGCCGCCAATCATTTCAAACTTGGCGTCTTTCAGAGCCGCCGCCATCACGCGACCATTTTCCAGCAGGCCGGTTTTCTGGGCTTCGATCTGCGCCATCACTTCCTTCTCATGAACTTCCAGGTTCATGCGGAACTCTTCAAAGTGACGTGCCTCTTCAGACATGTTGTCGTAGGCTTTGAGCTTCTCGACCAGGCCAGATGCTTCGGCCTTGGCCATGGCTTCGCGGGCATCGGCCTTGGCCAGACCCATGCGCTGCTCGCCTTCCGCATCCGCCAGTACCATGGCTTTACGGGCATCCGCTTTGGCCAGACCCAGTTTCTCTTCGCCCATGGCTTCGGTTTCAAGGCGTTGCTCCAGCACGCGTACTTCGGCCAGGCCGGCTTCTTCGTCAGCCTTCGCGGTGGCCGATTTAACTTCAGCACGGGCCAGACCATCCGCACGGATCGCGGTTGCCTGAGCTTCCTTGACCTGGGCATCGGCCAGGCCATCGGCCGCTGCCATCGCCTGACGACCACGGGCCAGCTTCTCATCCGCCACCGATTTCTTCTCGGCCGCGTCCATATCTGCCTGTGCTTTAACACGCACCTGCTCGGCTTCCAGCTTGGAACGTTCAAACGCTGCTTCCGCAGCCTTCACATCCATCAGCTTCAGCTCTTCGGCGTCGGCTTCGGCCGCAACCACTTTCTTCACCTTCAAACGCTCAGCTTCGGAACGGTTACGAACATCCTTGATGTTCTCTTCCTCTTCCGCCACGTTTCGCTCAACCGCAATACGCTGGCTGGTGATGTCGGCAATTTCCTTGCGCTCTTCTTCCAGCGCTTTTTCCATGCCGATGCGCTCGATTTCCACCGCACGCTCACGGTTTACATCTTCCAGCTCACGGGCCTGGCGAATGCGCACTTCCTCAATCTGCACCGCACGCTCACGGGCCTTCATGGCCATCTCGATCTGGCGCTGTTTGTTTTCTTCGGCAATGGCCAGCTCTTCATCGGTCTTGATGCGAGCCGCTTCAGCGCGGGCGCGCTCCTGCTCACGAACCTGCTCGGTTTCCGAGGTTTCGCGGGCCTGCAACGTCTCGATTTCGCGGCGCTGGCGGGCTTCGGCATCCGCCTGACTACGTTCCAGCTCCAGAGAAGCCTCACGAGCGGACACATTCTTGCGCTGGATTTCCAGCTCCTGGTCACGCTCCAAGCGGTTGGTTTCTACGTTGTGCAGCGCAGTGATTTCAGTGATCCGCTTGATACCCTCGGAATCCAGAATGTTGTTTGGATCCAAAGAGGTTTTCGGTGTTTGCTCCAGGTAATCGATTGCCACGTCTTCGAGGATGTAGCCATTCAGATCTTCGCCGATGGTCTCAACAATGGAATCCCGGAACCGCTGCCGCTCCTCGAACAGCTGCATGAACTCCATTTTCTTACCAACGGTTTTCAGCGCTTCACTGAACTTGGCATTGAACAGTTCGTTGACCGCATCGCGGTCAGAGGCACGGCCAACCCCAACCGATTTGGCAACCCGCAAGACATCTTCTGCGGTTTCGTTTACCCGCAGGTAGAAAGCAACGGTGATATCCGCCCGCAGGTTGTCCTTGCAGATCAACCCTTCCTTGCCGGTACGGTTCAGCTCCAGGGTAATCACCGAGATTTTCATGGTCTCGGAACGGTGAATAACCGGCAGAACCATGGCGCCGGTGAAGTACACCTTGGGGGTGGGCGACAGATCGTTCACGATCAGGGCTTGCCCCTGATCAACCTTGCGATAGAAAGCCTTGAACAGGGCCAGAATGCCCAGTATCAACAAGACCAGAACGCCGACAGTCATGAAGACCGGGATGATCCAAGATAAATCCATTTACGCTTTCTCCTGAGCTGATTGGAAGGACGCTTGTGCAGGGTTAACCGGCGGAGCCGCCGGACAGAAATTCAGCTTCCGGCACCACCCACCAGGCGTTGGCATCCGGAATATGTTCAATGAGGATGGCCCGCTCCCGATGGGACAACGGGGAATGGCTACGCACCTGCAACACCAGGTGGGCACCGTCCAGATGGGCTTCTGCCCGCCCGGATGTTTCAGAAACCGAGGAGGAAATCACCACGCAGGGTGTTCCGATAATGCGTTTTTGCAGAGGCGGCAGATAGGCACGGCGAAACAGGGGCCGAAGGGGACGAACGACAATGGACGTGACCAACAGGCCGGCAACCAGGGCTGTGAACAGCACCGCCAGCGCGTACAACCAGTGCAGAATGCCCGACGGCACCAATGCGCCCAAGGCAAGATCAATGAAATAACTGGTCAACCAGCCAGCCAGGAACAACAGGGTGAGCACCAGCGGCAGGGGCACGCCTTGCAAGCCAAGAGTCACCATCAGGCCACTGAAATCACCGGCAACATCAAGATCACCCTCGGCATCAACATCGCCCATACCAGAAAGGGAAATCAGCCAGTAAATAATGGCCACGCAAAGCAGTACGGAGAAAACCACCGTCGGGAAGGAGAACGCAACTGCGAAGAATGTTTCCATACGCGACCAGACATCCGTTCCGGTAAATCCAAGGGGTGACAGTTCATGTCAACAATTAGGCGTTGTTTATAACGCAAACAAACTATTTCTTGCAAATATTTAATTGCGGAGTATAGACTCGGCTTATTGACATAAAATGTCAAGCGACAGGACAAGGTTCGTCCGGATCGGCCGAACCGATTCAATGCCACAGGAAGGAGCTATTCGTGGACACTCAATCCCTCACCCTGGCCTTGGGTGATGCTACCCATGCAGGCCGTACCTTTGATGTGATGCCCGTAGCCGGTGACGAGCCGGTACTGCAAGTGGTCGTTTCCGGCGCTGAAGAAACGCCGGTGTACGTTACCGTAACCGACACCCAGATTCTGTGCCTTGCGTACCTTTTTGACGAACAGGAACTGAATCCGGAACGCCTGAACGAACTGCATGAAAACATGCTCCGGCTGAGCGTACCCATGCCCCTCAGCGCGCTGGGAAGAACCGGCGATCATTACGTGGTGTATGGCGCCTTGAGCCCCACCTCCGGCACGACCGAAATCATGCAGGAACTGGTCACGCTTGCCGAGAATGCCATCGACCTGTTACAGACTTTTGAAGACTACCTGGCTTGAGTGAGGGCTGAACCATGAGAACCGTACTGAAGAAAATTCTGACCGCCATGCGCGGTGGCGTTAACGAACTGGGTGAAGCCGTTGTGGATGGCCAGGGCAACCGCATTCTGGAGCAGGAACTGCGAGACGCCGAACAGGAACTGAAACAGGCCAAGCAGGAACTGGCTGCCCTGATGGCCGAATCCGCATCGCTGGCCCGGCAGATCCGCGTTGAGCAGGACAGCGCCAGCAAACGCGAACAGGACGCCAGCAAGGCATTGGCCGCCGGCCAGGAAGACCTGGCCCGGGAAGTGGCAGAACGCATTGTGGGCCACGAACGCCGCGCCGGGGAACTGACCCAGACCCGCGAATTGCTGCAACAGCGCATCAGCGGCCTGAAAGAGCGCGCACAGCGGGCAGAAAAGCAGCTGGCCGACTACCGCCGGGAACTGCAGGTGGTGAAAACCAACGAGCGAGTACTGCGCACCACCGCCCAGATCGACACCAATATCAACAGCAACCAGTCGTCCCTGAGCACTGCCAAGGAAACGCTGGAGCGAATCCGCGATCGCCAGGCCCGGGAAGAAGACCGGCAAACCGCCAGCGCTACGCTTGAGAAAGAACTCACCGGGGCAGACCTCGATGAAAAGCTCAAAGCCGCCGGCATTGATAGCGAGCAAGACGCGGTAAACGATGTCCTTGCCCGCCTGAAAGGCAACCAGGCTCAGTAACACTTTGCGCCCCCAACACGGGGGCGCCTATCCAGGCTAAGCCAATGGCAAAGAAACCGGACTGGTCAAAAGAAGAACAAGCGGTTCAGGCGGTACAACTGGCCTTTGATCTCTCCAACGACATCCAGCGCGCCTTCCGGGTGTCTGCCGCCCTGCAGGACATGACCACCGCTGATATGGTGCGCAAAGTCCTGCAGCTGCCCTACCGTAAGAATCGCGCCAGGCCCCGGCTGACCATCACCCTGCGGGATGAGGATTTTGATGTACTGGCAAAGAAGTACGGGCTTGATCCCAACGACCGCGCCGCGATTCGGCAGCGGGTGGCGGGGGAATTGCAGGCGTTTGCGAGCAACTACCTGGCGGGATAGCGGCGCTCGTCAGCCGTCTATGAAATGCGGGACGAACCGCGACGTGTCACGCGTGATCGCGGTATTGTCTTCACGGATACCCATCCCGACAGCCTCGTTACCCACAACCCAGCTCCCGATTAGGCAATAGTGCCCGGAGAAACGGGGAGGCGGACACCAACCCTGAATGATGGTTGGCCCATCGCCATATGGCCCCTCAACCTGAGCCTCCACTCCGGCGCCGGTTTCAATCGCAATGTTTGCACCTTCTCTGGAGAACAACGGCTTGCGAACCCATCGTTCGAGGCCCGGATCACATCGCTTATCGCTTTCAAACCAGGCTGGCAAAAGATTCGGATGGCCCTCATGGCGCTCCCACAACAAAGGCAGGATACCTTTGTTCGACAGGATCAGCTTCCATGGCGGTTCGACAAACTGGGTGCCACTGGCACCCACATAATCGGAAAAAGATTCCTGCCACATCCACTCCCAAGGGTATAGCTTGAACAATTGATCAACAGGCTCATCATCAAGGCCAACAAAGCGCTGACGCTCTCCAAGGCCAATCTCATCAATAAACAGGGTCTTGGGACTGAGCCCAGCCTGATCCGCGCAGTCGGCAAGATACTCAATGGTACCGGCATCCTCGGGATGGTCCCGGCAGCAGGCCAGGTGAAACGACTGCCCTGCACGACCAATCATTGCCAACCGCTCGATCAGGGCCTCCTGCAAACGATTGAACTGATCGGCGCCTGCCGGCAGCTGCCCTCGCTCAATCTGTTGTTCAAGCCACAACCATTGGAAGAACCCGATTTCATAGAGAGAGGTTGGGGTGTCAGCGTTGTATTCGTAGAACTTCGCAGGCCCGGTGCCATCGAATGAGAAGTCCATTCGCCCATAGAGTGACGGTTCAGAGAACTTCCAGCTTTCAGCTACCAGGTCCCAAGCTTTCTCGGGTATCGCCAATTGATCCATCAAGCGCTCGCTTGAGACCACCTCACCCACCAGATCGAGGCACATTGCGTGAAGTTCCTCGGTGGGTGACTCAATACCGTCTTCAATCTCGGCAAGCGTAAACCGATAACAGGCGGTTTCATCCCAATAGGGTTCGCCCTCCAGGGTATGAAAATGGAATCCATAGGATTCCGCCTGAGAGCACCAATCGGGGCGGGGAGCCATTTGTATGCGTTCCATGGAGTGTCCTTCTCCTGAGGCGGGCCAGTCCAATACTTTCCTGAAGCGCGGGAGTCTACCGGTATTTCCACACCCGGGAAAGTCGCCAAATCCAACCGGATTGACCTTTCCTTTCGCTTGCTATAAATTCCCGCCCAAACTGCATACAGGAGAAGGACACTCCATGGCCACTCAGGACGAGGCAAACGCCATACTGCCAACCCGTACCCGTCGTCAGAAACGCTCCCAGACCGCAACGCTGGTGCTGATGGGTGCTACGCCCTTCGTCGTGCTTGGCCTGGACCCACTGCATTCGGAGGTCCGGGTTTTTCGCGACCTGCAGGCATGCCAGACCGCCTTGCCAGGCGCGCAGGACTATTGCGAGACACTGAACGCAGAGGCAGCAAACCGGCATCCGTCACTCGCCCCAAAGTACACCTCTCGCCACCAATGTGAGTCGGACTTTGCTCACGTAACCGTCAACAATTCGTGTGAAAATGGCTGGTGCAGTATTGACGATCTCTCCATCTGCGAGCGCAAAGCAGATGGCCACTATCGCCCTCCCTTTTCGGCCTTTCTGGTCGATCAATCCATCCTTGATGGCACCTATGAGGGAACCAAGCCCGCGCCGGAAACTCTGGATGACAGGCAATTGCAGCCGGTGTACAGCATTTCCGACGAGACCCTTAGCAGCAGTGGTGATGAAGGCCAGGGCTCGACTTATCGCAGCCACACGCCCTTCCTCTGGCACTATGTGATGGCCAACGGCCAGTACCTTGGCAACCAGAATCTTCGTGATCCCGTAACACGCACCAAAAGCCAACTGGCAGCCAGCACCAGCAGAACCTTCACCGGCACCAGCCAGCGTGGCGGCTTTGGCTCCACCGCCAGGCAAACCATGCAGGCTGCAAGGAGCTGATCGATCATGGTTAAACCCACTTTCAGCGCCTTGGCACTGGCAGCCTGCCTGTTCACCACCGTAACAACGCAAGCAGAAACAACAATATCGGCACTCGCCGAAGACCTTCAGCAGCGGCTAACGCAAACACCGGAGACCCTGCGCTGGCTGAAGCCCAACAAAGACGAACCGCTAGCGCACACAGACCTCGGCATTGACCCGGAAACCTGCGAAGCCCCGGTGCTCGCCCGGGCAGGAACTCATCCCCGCTTTCTGGTCCGCTGCGTCAACCGCGCCTTGGTCAATTTTCGTGTTACGGACATTCAAACGCTGACATCCTGGGCCTACGCCGACGGCGATTGGGGCACAGGGCAAATCATCGCCATTCGCGGTATCGACAATTCTCCTACAAGCCGGTACAACTCAAGGAAAGTGGAGTACGAAACCGTGTGGCATAAAGGCGAGCCGGCCGGACCGTACGAACGCAGCCTTACCGTCTTGTCAGAGACCGATCTCCGCAAGTTGGCCAAGTTCTGGAATAGCTTTGACACCGGGGAACTGCCGGTACTGGAATCCCTGGAACAATGGCGCCAACTGACGTGGCCCGATGCGGTGGTTGGGCTCCGTCGCAATGGCCAACTTCTGCTTCAACATGGAACGCTGGCAGGCACCAGCGACCTGCTGGAAGAATTGTCCTCAAAGGACGCGCTACCACCTTTCGCCAGAGGCTTGATCCGCCCGGTGAAAAAAGTCTGGCGCGGCACCACGCCTCCGGGTGAGCCGATGTTTCTTCTGCACAGCCTGCGAGCGAACGGCACCGATTACGCCTTAGCACTTTCCGATGTGACTGCCGGGGCCGCCTCCCAGAACATACAACGGCTCAGTGCCGGTTTGCCCTATGAATTGGTATTTCTTCCAATAGAAAGGAATCTGTAAGTCATGACGACCGCCAGCATGGAACCGTCTCAGGCGGTTACTAACCCGCTAGATAGCCTGAAACAAATCCGAAACCACAACCGTTATGCAGGGCAACTTCTGCTTGCCGGCAACCGGTCGGCCTTGACCAGTTTGCTCGTGGTTTGGTTCCCGGTAATCGCAGTGCTGACTTACGGCTTTGTGGTGCCGTTTACCTACACAGCATGGGGCGAGAACAACCTGTTATTGATTCTGTATTGCTGGACGGGCCTCTGGCTGGCTCTTACGGCGGCAAGCGTTACCTTCGGCACCGGACGGCACGTATATTCTGTTGACCTGGCCAATCGAACTATCAGTCATCTGAACTCAGAGCAAAGCACGTCCCTGGCACTCGAGCTTCGCCAAGGATCAGAGGGCAGTTACCTTGACCTGAAGGCCCCCCTGGCTAGTGGCTGGCATCTGGACGTGGATTCCCGGATTGTGGCGGAATTAACCCCGGCGGAGGTGCCGTCGATCCAGCAGTGGCAACCGGCCAAACTCAAAGACCACATCCGAAAAAAGGTCAAAGATGGCTCGCTTACAACTCTGTTTGTCGTCGCGAATATCCCGCTGGTCGTTATACATCTTGTTTCCGGAACCTTCGGCCTTCTGATCATGTGCCAGATTTACATGCTTGCGGCCTGGACCCTCACCCAAACTCTTGACTGGTTCCTGGAAAAGCGTGATCAGCAAGTTATGGAGCAACTGTGAAATCCTACTGCCCTGCCTGCGGCACCCGCACCCTGAGGCCACTCCAGGGAGGCGACCAACGAATTGCTGAATGCAGGCATTGCCATGGGGTGTGGTTTGAAGACGGCAGCCTGAACTGCGCCATAACCGGCCACCACGATCATATTGAGCACTACGATCATGAACAGCACCTGGGGCCGAAACTGGGCGTAAGCAAGCGCCAGTGCACCAGATGCAGGGTTCCCATGACGCACTACCAGTTACTGGCCGATTACAGCGTAGAGATCGACTGCTGCCCGACCTGCGACGGTGTCTGGCTTGACCAGCATGAAGTGGATCAAGTCATTCACTCCCCGTTGCTTAAGGATGCCTTGGCGGAACTGAACAAAAAGGTCACCTGGAAATCCTGGGTGTTCCAGTTCTTCACGGCCATGCCTGTTGAATACAACATCCAGCCTCATCGCACACCCTGGATGACATGGTTACTCATCGCACTATGCACACTTGTCTTCTTCAGTGGCGTCTATGACGCCGGCTCCAACGAATGGATCTTTCTGAACCTTGGCCTTAACTCAGATTCCCCGAGTGCAGCCCATGTGGCCATGCAACTGTTTACCTACCAGTTTGTTCACGGTGGGCTGATGCACCTTGTCGGCAACATGTATTTTCTGTGGATTATCGGCGACAACCTGGAAGACGCATTGGGCCACTGGACTTTTCTAGGCCTGTATCTGCTGTCTGGGGTGGTCGCCGCACTGGCAGAGCTTATACTGTTTGATGCCTCTCAAGGACCGTTGCTACTGGTAGGCGCCAGCGGCTCCATCGCGGCCCTGTTCGGCCTCTATCTCATGTGGTTCCGCCATGCCAGCCTGACATTCATGATCGTCATCTACCAGAAGAAACTGGCCCCTCACTGGTATTTCCTGATCTGGAGCCTGATCAATCTGTTCGGGATGTTTACCGCCCAGGGCGGCGTGGCCTGGGCTGCTCATCTTGGCGGGTTCGTATTGGGTCTATTGATCGGATACCTGATGCGAGACTATGTTCTTGCAAAGAATCCGCTGATCGCCATGCTGAACCAGCCAGAGGCAGCCATCAGCCGGTAGGTAAGCGTTCACCGGCTGACGGGTTACACAATCGCCCAAGCCAACGCAGACTCAGTAGCCAACCAGAATCATGACGAAAACAAAGACAATGGCGGCTGCTCCCATCCACTTCAGCAGCAATTTGCCGTCGGAAGCGTTGTCACGATTCTCGGAAACAGCTGGCCCTGAGGTGTCGTCGTCCTGAGAGGCAAAACTCAGAAGCGCAAGACTCCTGATGGTTTGCGACACGGTTTGGTCCAGCGACATCCGAACACCGTTATACCAGGGTTCCGGATATTCAATCAGCGCTGGCGGCACAACAATCGAGCCCAGCGCGTCCCAAAGAGTCATAACACCATCGACAACGACTAATTCCCGTTGCGGCAGCTCCGTGGCAACCTGCTCTTCATCCAACTCAACGTCTTGCTGGGGCCTACAGACATAGCTGCCATCCTGCATCCCGAGAACCAACACCGGCACCAGATTCTCACCGCAACGGAAACCAGCCAGGAAGGGAAACCGTTCGTCCTCCGGATCACTGAAAAAGCGTGAATCCGAGTTGTCGGGCTGAGCTGAAAGCAGGTCCTGCAGATGCCCACCCAAGAAAAACAAACCGTCTTCCAACCTGCGAGAAAGCACGCACAGCCTCCAGCTAATGTGCCGCAGGAACAACCCACGCAGGGCGTCTGGAAGTGGATGAAGCCCCGGCGCCTGCGGCAGCCGATACGGCATGCGTTCAACCTCTTCAACCCTCAGTGTTTCTTCATACAGTTTGAGCGACGTTATACCGGCACCAAAGCGGCTTTGCTGCATGTACTGAACCGCAAATCGAATGGCTCCGACAGGTTCTTTCTCATATTCGTTACCATCGTCATCAACGGCGATTGGAGTAATCGTCGTGGGTGCCACTTCGAGTTTCAGGCCCGAACTCTGGTTGAACAACCGCTCCTCCAGCAACTCGTAAAACTGCTGTGCCGTGGCCAGGAGTGCCGGAGGCATTGTCTCAACGGCGGATAACCGGGGCTGATGACTGGCGTTCTGATCCCGCGTCAACGGCACGTGCCGGCCAAGCACCGGCGTTGCCCAACGATCAAATATCCGGCGCTCACCGTCTGACAGAGATGAGCGTGGCACTGCTGACTCCGGCAAATCCGGCAGCATGGGATTACCCTGCCAATCAACGGTGTCATCGTAAATCAGTCGCAAAGTATCGGTGTCGGCGTCTTCACCTTCGTCGTTCCAGTGCTGCAGGCAGCCCGGAGCCAGTTCCTCAGCGCCATCACCCTCAAGGGGCAAAGTCGTTATCTTGTAATAGCGATCGCCGCCCTCTTCACTTGTGGCCAGCGCCATATGCCCCAGTGCTGCCAGGGGCCCACCTTCAAGAACGGTGCCTTGTTGGTGCCACGTCACGATGCCCCCATCTGAATGGGCCAAACGAGCGATTTCCCAAAGGGGCAAGGTTTTGACGAAGGGTTTGACTGATGGGTTATGCTCAGCAACCGCCGAGACCAGATCCTCAGCCTCCTGCTGGTCCAATGTAACGATAGCAGCCTGATCCGGCCCGTATTGGACAAAGGCCACACGCTCGATACCCGAATGGTCGAGCCTGTAAATAAATCTGTGTAACTGCCCACCCCATTACAGGTGGCCGTCCAGACGGTCACCGAATTCGATAATAAAGCGATTCAATGCCGGCTTCCAATCACGGATCGGCATGGTCCATTTCTTTGAGGCCTGCTGGATCGCCAGGAAGGCCACTTTCAGGGCCGAGTCATCACTTGGGAACAGCTTCCGGCGCTTGGTCGCTTTGCGGATCACGCTGTTCAGCGACTCAATGGCATTGGTGGTGTAGATCACTTTCCGGATCGCCGGTGGGTACTCGAAGATGGTGATCAGGTTATCCCAGTGGCTTTGCCAGGAACGAGAGATCTGTGGGTATTGGCTGTCCCAGCGCTCTCCAAAGGCCTCCAGTGCCTGCCGGGCTTCATGTTCCGTGGCGGACTGATAGATCTGCTTCAGATCGGCCGTCACGGCCTTGTAGTCCTTCCAGGACACGTAGCGCAGCGAGTTGCGAACCATGTGCACGATGCACAGTTGCACCTTGGTTTGGGGGTACTCAGCGGCAATGGCATCCGGGAACCCTTTGAGGCCATCCACACAGGCGATCAGGATGTCCTCCAAACCGCGGTTCTTCAGTTCCGTCAGTACCGATAGCCAGAACTTCGCACCCTCGGTCTCGGCCAGCCAGAGGCCCAGCAACTCTTTCTGGCCCTCCATGTTGATACCCAGGGCCAGGTATAGGGACTTGTTGATTACCCTCTTGTCCTGGCGAATTTTCAGAACGATGCAGTCCAGATAGACGATGGGGTAGATCGGATCAACAGGGCGATTCTGCCACTCGTGCACCTGATCGATCACACGCTCCGTCACCTTGGACACCAGAGTTGCCGAGATGTCGGCGTCGTACATTTCCTTGAAGGCGTCTACGATATCTCGGGTGCTCAGGCCCTTGGCGTAAAGCGCCAGGATCTGGTCATCCATCTGAGTTAGGCGGGACTGGCCTTTACGGACGAACTGAGGCTCGAAGGAACCGTCCCGGTCCCGAGGAGCCTGTATCGGTACTTCGCCGTGTTGGCCCTTCAGGCGCTTGGCAGAATAGCCGTTACGGCTGTTGCCGGTGCCACGGCCTTCAAGAGCGTGCTTCTCGTATCCAAGATGCTCATCCAGTTCGGCGTTGAGTGCGGTCTCGACGGTGAGCTTGACCAGCTGCTGTGTGAGGGCTCCGAGATCTTTTTCAGACTTGATGTCTTTGGCCAGCTCGGCGGCCATGGCTTTAAGTTTTTCTTGGTCCAATTGCGTACCCACGATGGTATCCTTTTGAAAAGATTACTCAGTCGTGGGCAGTTACACAATTTGGTTTACAGCCTCGAATGGTCCGTCGCAAAAAGTGTAAAAAAGGATTGCTCTGCCCAGCGAGTCAACAATTCCTTGGTATTGTTCTGGTCCAGCGCTTTCTTCAGCGAAGCAGACGGTGACGATTCTACAACTGCGCCCATAGCTACGATCCCTGTTGGAACTGATTTTCTTGAAACGAGCCTTGCTCAGCTTTGCTGCTCGGCTTCTGATAACTCCGCCAACGAAACAAAGACAAGATCAAGGTGCCCGCCCGGGACAATCTGCCAGGTCATCACCCCCTCTTCAGCCGGCACGCCCGGTTCATTAACCAGCACGAAATGCTCGTCGACGTATGTTTGAACTTCCTGAATCACGGAAGGTGTGATCTGAGAACCGGCTACCAAGAGCATGACGCCAATGGAAAAAATGGGCCCGGGATTCAGAAGAATCATTTCCCAAAGGGTTGGGCCATTCCAGCCAACACGGATAGAGCTCGGCCCACCAATCAGGATCAGGCCACCGATTACGGCAATCGCGATACCGAGCACAGTTAGAACATTACTGATGTTCTGCCTGGACTCGAGTTTCTGAGCAAGCGGGAAATTTTCAATACGGTGAGGTAATTCGTCGGCGGTAAGCCGGCGCTTTGAGGAAGATTCCATTCCTAACATTCCCTGTATTCGTGTCCATTTGAGCGGCGCATGGTAAGCAGCTCCACTTCAGGATTCAACCGGTGCGATGCACCGAGCGAGCGCAACTATGGTTAGCCCCAGTTTCTTCAGATAATCATGCTGCCGAAATCTTGCGTTCAATTTCCTGCAAGCGGCGGCGCATGGCGTCATCCACCTCTTCCGGTTTGATCCTGGAAATGATGTTCCGAAGTACCCGGATTTCGTTCTCATCAATCACACCATCGCGCTCGGCGATACGAACGATTGATCCTAGTTCTTCGGCATCCAACTTACCGTCATCGGCAAAGCACTGGATTGACATGAATGACATTTCGAGATGATCGCGACTTCCTGACATGGTGTTCTCCTTGTGGTGACACTTCTTGAAATTTAACTCTATTAGGGCCGCACCTCTCAAAGCCCCAAACTGTGAATAACGGGATGGCTGTGGCGATTCCAATCACATCAACTGATTGAGTAATCGACTGCCCTGAAAACGCCGGAGGTAATGCATCAAGGGGAGGTTCAGCAAACTAAGAGGGGCCGTCATCAAAAAGCCCGGCAGTATAAAAAACAACGACAGCTTGCTGGTACCTTTATCAGGAGCATTACGACTCCTCAACCCGAACATCACCAGGCCAAGAAGCAGCAGAAAAACACCCAACCCCAGAACACCGACCATCAACATAGTTTGGGGAGCCGCTCTTTCCGCCATGATGAAGCCAAACACAGCGAGGAACCCTGCCGTACAAACCAGGCCAGTTGCGATTTCTTCGTCTTGTTGAAGTTCGAGCTTGTCTGAGAGGACCGACAATGTCGTCGTTAAAGTGTCAGAGTCAAAATGTTGGGGTGCGACAGTGGCTTCTTTAATGCTCAAAACCATGAAAGGCTTCTTGCGTTCATCGTTTTTGAGCTGTATTGCAGCAACATCACCCCCGCGCCAGTCGACGGGTTTGCCGCGCTGATTAATAGGCGTAATGGTCGAGTGGGGAAGCGCCCGCTGAAGATCCTCTGCGAGGCTTTGGAGATCGTTGACAGAAATACTCTGAAATCTGATTTCAGGGGAAAGTAACATCGGATTATCCTTTTTCCAGTAACGCACTGCGTCCGGCAGTGATTTCAAACGTGACAACTATACACGGCTCTCTGAAACTGATCCATTCACATCAACACGTCAATTCACGAAAATACAAAGGCCGGCGCACAACAAGCGTCTTAAACACGGATTGACGGGACAAACCCGCGGCAGCCATGACCAGCGTTAACCCGATGCCCAGAACAATCCAGCCTACCGCAGAACTCAGTCCCAACATCGCACCAGCAACACCCGCTTTAGCAGCACCCATCAACGATATGCTCGCCCAACCACTCACTCATCAGGGCGCCAGCCGTGGCGCCGTCCATAGCTTCGGCAGACCGTGTGCGTTTAGGCCCATGTCCGTATGATTCTCATTGCTCAAGATGATCCTCAGGCCCGGAAACGGCCCCTCCCTCGCTTTTGTGGCGGCTTCATTTCTCGCCCCGCCTGCCATTCAGACACTGGCCCCATCTGGGCGAACTTCAGGCCACGCTCGTAAGCACCGGCAAGCTGTTGATTCAGGCTCTGCAGTGCCGCAGATGGTTTGGCCCATTGTTCCTTGGGCAAAGGCGCGGACCAGGCTTTCAGTTCCTCTGGCAGGCTCTTGAGGGCCAGGGTCTTGATCCGGCGTTCGGTGATGATATGAGCCAGGTATCGCTGGAAGAACCAGTCGCCCACTTTCTTGCCTAGCCAGGGTAACAAGGACATTTCTTTGCGGGCCTGGCGGCATTTGGCTTTGTAATGGGCCAGGGTTTCATCCTCTTTCGGATCCGGGCAGGCCTCGGGGCCGTTTTCCATAAACTGGCGAATACACTCCCACTGGGCCAGACCGGCTGTTTCATGGCCGACATTGATGCTTGCAGCAGCCAGGGCCGATTCAGGGTCGTCCGGTTTCGGAATCGCCATGGTGAGAACCGTGTGGGTAGCCATCAGCCCGGGACCGATGTCCTGGCGGGTTTCGATGTAGGCGACCAGTTTCTCCCACGGGTAGATTTCGTAGACGAGTCTTGGGTCGTGTTTTTTCTTCAGGCGGAGGGCGAAGAAGAGGTAAGTGCCGACCACCAGAACCTCAATTACCAGAGCTGTCAACAAGTAGTTCCGTACACGTTGAACGTATTCCACCGGATTGTTTTCCAAACCAATAGGCGTATACAGAACTGCGGCTATTGTAAAAGCGATCACTATATAGGCTATTCCAGCTGCATTGTCTGTCCAAAACGGGAGCTTGAATTCCTTTCCTTCAGTCCAACGCGGGATGGCTACTTGCCGGCGTTGTAGGTTAAATCGCACCGGTGGAGTTTCTTTCACGGCTTTGTTACCCAGGAAATGCATGTACAAGCCCCAGGGTAAAGAAATCAGGAGGTTTCCAACCAGCATTATAAGTGGCGACTCCCAATCCCAACGGCCCAGCGAGTCGGGGCCTAGCGCAAACATCAGACCAAAACCCAAGAAACCAATGGATAACACGCTCAAGCTCAAGAACATCAACGCAAATTCGGCACCAAACAGCAGGTTTCCACCCTGCAAATCCAGCCAGCCATCGGTCTTTCGCCTAATCCAAGCATTGACGTCCACCGCCCGCGCCCCTGTCATCACCGGCTCAGGACTCAGAACTAGTAACCGACCGTCCTTGGTTGTGCGACGTCTACCTGCTTCCCAGTTTGACTCAGATGACGATTCAGTGGATGACGGGATTTTGTAGGATTCAGGCATAGTCAAGACTTCTTGGGTTCGCTTATCAGGGCGTGATAGTTAGTGATCAAGGCATTCAAACGATGGTCGGGATCATCCAGTGATTTTACCGGCTTCCACTCTTTGATCTCGTTGGCGCCAACCCTCGGAAGGTTGCCCTGTTCATGAAAAATAAGCTTGTAGTGATATGCCCTCTCCGATTCCGGCAACCTAACGCCAGTACAACTACCATGACCAATTTTTGATACCCAACTGACCTGCTTGGAAAATCGAGAAGGCTGTCCGAGTGCCTATAAACCATTCTTTGATATAGGCGACACCATACTCCATATCTTCCGAGGAATCGGACACCCCGGCCACCCTCCGGGCGGGTGGGCTGGCAAGTCGTGCACAGTTAGTGCGGTACAGCTTCTTATCCAACTGGTGTTCCAGGTCCGTTTCCGGAAAATTACACTTCAAAGGCAAGTCTTTCATCGACACTCAGCTCCTTCACATCGTTTCCGTACCGTGAATAGAAGCCCGAGACCATAGAGGATCGATTTATCCTTTGGGTATACCTTGGTCCTGATCCTCGGAATGTCCGTAAAAGAGGGCATTTTTTTATCCAGCATCCTACTGTCCGGCGAATCTTCCTTGATCACATCGGCTCCTTATTCTCCACTTTTTCATGAGGCGTACCGCAACTTCTCTGCCATCACATTGCGGCGCTGGGCGGTGTCAATGATGGTGACTTCGGTGAACATCCGGTCCACATGCTTCTTGAAGGTTTCATCGTCCATGTCCCGCCAGTACCGCGGTGGCCGGCCTGTCTTCTGGTCATGCTCTGCCGTTGTCGGATCCAGCGGGCGGTATCGCTCCAGCAGGGGAAGCTCCGGCAGGGGCTTGGTGATATCCATGTAATTCTGGATAAAATCCCAGTAGGCATAGCACATGGTGGCGCTGCCATGGGCGCCAAGGATATCGCCAACGGTGACGTCCAGTTTGCTGTACCGGTGAGACAACACCAGATCAAACAGAGTGCCGAAACGATCTACCCGGGCGCAGCACCAGGCATCAAATTCGTAGAAGGGTTTTTCGATCACAACCGGAGGCTTTCGGGGCACGAACGGGAGTTTTCGGGAATATTGCCAGACCTTGATCATGCCGGTGCGGCGGTTGAACTCCCATTCGGGGCCTCGGCCGTTTTGGTGAAGCCATTTGGGGAAAATACGGAAGACTATATCTATGCTAAGCATGAGAACCCAGCCTCCAAAAAACAGGACAAGCTGGGGTAAACTCAAACTCTGAAAATATTCGAAATAGCCCCTATTCGAGGGTGTAAACAAGGGAGACATTAGCACCAAGACTATCGCGTACATCGGAGAGACTATGTAAGCCCAAAGCTTTCCGAAAACATATATCCCGTCTAGAAGACGCGTCTGCAAAGCCAGTGGCGCGTGCCGGAAACACTCATGGCTATTTTCTACATACAGCCCGAGCTTATCCGCCAGATCCTCCTTTCTCTCCAGCTTACGCAACTTCTTCGGTGGGTTTGACGACATAAATGTCGGCGGCACCACCTCACGGGCATTACCCCATGGCAGTCGCAGACTGGCGGACCGATCCAGTCCTGTCCGGTTCAATTCCTCTACCTGATTCTTCTGAGGAGGAATAACATCAGAACGGTAAGCACATTGCCCGTAATATCCACCGGTACAGGCTGTGCTGGAAGAATTATTCAACATTTTCCTGAACCCTTTGACTGTACCAGAACGGCTGATTGTTGCGACCGAACTCAGGTTTGCTATGGGAATCATCGTCCTTATTAAATGACAAAGAATCCTCCGGAGGCGGGGCCGGGAAAACCATCAACAAACCACCAGGAGATTTCCTCGCCTGAATCTGCACTTTAGCCTGCCAACGATAGGTCTTTGTTTCCCAGACATCGCCCTCCCAGAACCAGCTATCGAGCTGCCGTCGCTCATTGGCGGGTGCATTAAGGTAGATGTGCGCTCCAGTTTCAGACTGCTCTGTCAACAGTCGATACTGTTCTACATCATCTCCAGCTATCTTATTTACCCGGACCTGGCCTCTTCCTCTGGTAACCGCAACCGTTTCAAAAAGTTGGAGCTTGACGATGACTTTGGAAAACATCCCAGAACTGAACAACCCAGGAATAGCACTTTCGATTACCAAGCGCTCACCGGAATTTGACAATGCAAGCGACCTTCCATCAGGCTCACCTTCTTCTAACGACAGGGCCTCACGGGTAGCTAGACGTAAAGGGTTGTACTCTAGGCGAACTGAGACGCCCATCAAAAGGCTGATCAATCGATAGTATGCTTCATCCGGCTCTTTTAGAAAGGGCTTCTCATTCAATGGTCCGAAAGGACCGTGTCTCATCCAGACATCCAGAGGCTCATCACTAAAGGTCAATACAGTGGCCAGACCAGCCACCGCAAGTACCACACCGGCAACCAGCCAGCCTTTTGGTCCAAGCACCAGCAACAAGCCAGACTTGCCAACCAGACTGGCGAAGCCGAACGCAACACCGCTTCCGGCCAGAAGACCATAGCCAATCGCTGCCCCCGTGTTGCCCATACGGTATTCGTAGTAGGCATTAAATCCAGCATCCAATGCCATCAAAAACCCGGCCGCTGCACCCAAGCCACTTCTTATCGTTAATGATGTCCCAAAAAGGCGAGAGAATATTTGCCCAGCCTTTCCCGACAACTCTAAGGAAAGAACCTTGGATGGCCCCATTACCCATCGTTCACTGATCGCCGCGCCGGCCGCTATCAAATCGACCCCAGCGCTTAGCATCCGGATATCTGAGCTAAGAGCGCCTCTGACTCGAGCTTCCTGTGCACGAACGACCCAAACACTCGAAGTATTATGAAGCTCCATCAAGCCAACAAACACTGGAAAAACCGGCTTGTTCAACACTCGGTACAGTCGGCTGGATCTTTTACTGCTGATCTCGGCCTGATCAACCCGGTTAGCAGCATCATTCGCTGCTTCAAGTTCACTTACATATTGCTCTCTTCCATTAACCCGCGCGCTATCTCGTTCAAACGCTTTCAGTTCTCTCTCCGCGGTGTCCAACTCCTGCTTCGCAGCATCTAATTTTCGCGCAGCTATCGCGGCAGCAGCTGCAGGGGTGTTCGGTGCGTTATCCAGTGCCCCTTCCAGAGCTTCCAACGCATGCACTGCCTCTCGAAACCGGGATTCTGCAGCAGAGATCTCCTCCAACGCTCTGGCAATTGCTTCGGTTTTCGGGATAACCAACACATAAACATCATCCGCAACGTCTGAAGCAATACCGGCTGCGCTGCTCCGCTTCTTATTGGTGGACGCCTGAACTTCCTGATCAGCCCCCTGCTGAACAAAGTCCCCGAACAACGCGATATCCCGCTGATTAGTGAACTGCCTTAGCCGGCTCTTGCTGATTTCGATAACCAAATAATCCCTCTGCAACGCCTTGGAGAAACGTTTAAGTTCCATCTTCCCGAGCAAACCCGGTAGTGAGCGGCGCAACTGTTCGATTGATCCGGAGTAGAGCTTCATCCGGCCAAGAATCGCGGTTTTTGCAATTGCTTGCTGTTGTAGCATTAACCCTTGGTAACGGGTTTCCATCTGGCTCAGCCGGTTCCGAATATCCGCAAGCTCAGCTTCCTTACCTCTGAGGTTATCTAACCTTCGCTCAACGGCCCAACGCCGGTTTTCAAGTTCGGTCTTTTGCGTCCGAAGGGTTTCAAGTTCTTCGCGAATATCTGCAAGTTCACTATTTCGGGCCTGAATCGCATGACTTGCGTGATGGATGGCAGCCCACATATTGCCGTGAACGCTCATCAGTACCTGGCTACCAAGTCGCATGCCAGTCGTTAAAACTGTTTCGTAGGCACCTGCAGCAGCCTCAACGGCAAGCTCAAGCCCGTCCATGGTTTTGAGATCGTCAATGTCTGGCAGATCCATCTCAGCCATTGCGGCCAGATCTGTTTCCCGGAATCTGCCATTCCCGTGATTGGGATTAGGCTCGGCGGGAGACTCGTAGGGCTTTTCCAAGTCTTCCGATTGAACGTGAGGGAACAGCAGGGAATGCAGCACTTGGCTATGGCGGCCCTCACACAAGCCTTCAAGCCATTGTTTCCCCTGCCCATCCACAGCCCCTTCAACTTCTACGTCGAGAGCATCGCACTCCGCAGGCTCTGTCACCAGATTCATGACCAGAGACGTCACAAAGTTGAATGCACCTGCATAGTCGTAACTGGAATGGGTGAACAGGTCTGTCAGCACATGATGAGTGCGCTCATCAGATAGCCGCTCTAACAATTCCGTGTGAACGCGATCCAGATATCGCCTGGCCAATGCTCGCTCAGACACGGACAGCGAACGCTCCAGCTCCACTCTGCCATCTCTGTTTACCTCAGACATGTGCTTATGGAGCGGATTTGGCTCATAGCCGATCAACTCAGGCTCAAGAACTGAGTGGACCAATAATGCAGAATCGAAATAGGGCCTGAACTGGGCCCGGCGCACTGCCGCATTCATAAACCAGGCGGCAACCTGACGACGACGCTGGTTATACCGCAACTGGTACACCGGATCATCGAGCCGGATGATACCGATACCGCGAGTCTTGGCTTGCTCTGTGCAGTCTGCCACACAAGATTCCGAGCCATCCCAGGAGAATGGCTCCGGCTCGTCCGGCCGGCACTCCTGCAACCGTTCTGCCTCTGCGAGGTTCAGTTCTTGGAGTGTGTTGTGCAAACAATTGGATAACGCCGTCATCTCGGGGCGTTCGTCTTCCGCAACCGGGTCCTCAGGGTCGGGATCTTCTTGCCGCTGGTGCATCGACACTGCAGCCCGCATCGCTGTGTCGTGGTAAATCCCGTCGAGGTCCAGCAAGTACTTTTCCGGCCGATCGAACTGCCACTCCAGAGCGGGCTTTCTTGGCCGCTGAGGCTCTAAATATTGGGCGAGAAACGCTGTGGTGTTTCCGTTTGACACGCGAAGGTTGGTAACGTCCTCTTTGCGGTCAGTATCAAACTGCATTCTGATGAGATTACAGCGATTTGAACGGTCACCATCTGACCGTTCAAGGTGATTTACGCGCTCACCCGGCCACTGTGATTCGCTGTACGCCGCTTGCAGATTCAGCCAGCCTCCACCGATCCTGGCTGGCAGCCAGATTTCTTCCAGTCCGGCTCCAGTCACGTCGCGATAGCCAGCCCTCAGTTTGCCATCGTCCGCGCGGTGGTCAGACAAAGCGACATCGCAGTATCGAGTAACGCCACTTTCATCAATCTGGATCTCCAGTTCCCGCCAAAGCTTTCCTTCATGAAACAGGTAAAGGAATCCAGCTCTAGCAAGTACATGGTGAACCGGGTTGCTTCCATGCAACTCAACACCAGAGATCAGCGTGGCGGGAACAATGGGCAAAATAACATGACGTTGCCGCTCCATCTCCCGATCAACACTAGCCGCTCCTTCGAGGAACGGTACTCGAATCGGGCTGCCCTCGGCTTCGATCTCGATCCAGATATTGCGACTGGGTTGCCCTCGCCAGGGCCAAACGTGAAGAACCGAATCTTCCAGTGGTTCAACCTGAACCTGATTTTCCAACCATTCCTGCTGCTCGTAGTTGGTGTCATCAAAGATTCTGAAACTCTGCCCCTCCGGATGATCCCTACCCATCACCTCAATAATCAGTAATTCGCCCTCACAGGCGGGGCCACAGCTTCCGGCAACCTGGTTCGAGTTGTTCTCAGACATCCCTGTCATTCCTTGCTTTATCTAGCGGTGAATTCATTCTCAGGCAATAACGGTGTTCAATGCCTGCCATTGGCTTTCGTTCAGTGTGGGCACAGGTAACATGTTAAACGGGCTTGGTTTTTCGGTGGTTAGCCAGCGGGCCTCACCGGAATCACCATGCCAGTAGATAACGCGCTCCACCACATCCGCTTGGTCCTGGACCACGGGAGATAGCCGATGCCAAACATTCGGGTCGTAGAAGCGCAAAAGGCCCTGTCGTTGCCCATCGAAGCGTACTTTCAGACGCGTTCTTAACCATTTCGTAACGGACTCGAGTCCTTCTGACGACTCCAGAATCAGGCCCGTTAATCGTCCCTCTTTCAGTCCTTTCAGCGCCCACTGGTATTCAGGGCTACTCTGGTTTGCTTCCAGGACAACGGGGCTTTCAGCCAGGTATTGCTGCCAGTCTGTTTCAGCAAACAGGTGCACCCACTTCGGGTTGTCTGCCTGCTCATACAAAGACCGCACAACCGGTGGATTCTGGCGGGCTTCCAACACCAGGTAACGCACTTTGTCAGATGAAGGCTTTGGTAATGCCATGGACCGTCCCCCTCCGATTATGCCGACTGGCTCTTGCCACAGGGGCAATTCCCGAGCGGACATGAGCCATCAGGTTGTTGCTGGCATTGCTCAACAATGGCCGTTCCTTGCATGCGTGCCTGCTTGAGGCGATGGGCAACGATGGCTTTTGGCTCGGCATCCATACGTTGATCGACTTCCGCCAACGCCACCGGCGCCACAACCCCGCCCGCGGCGGTCACCAACCCAGGCTTCTCCGGCACCTGCACCTTCTGTCCACTGCCCTTTCCACCAGCGCCACCGGCGTTCATCTTGATGCTCGCGCCACCCAAGGCCACGCCGCTGGGGTCGATCTTGACGAAGCTGCCGCCGGCTTTGAGGGTGATTTCAGCGCCGGCTTCGATCACCACTTTCTGGCCGGCTTTGATATGCAGTTCGGTACCGGAGTCACTGAGCCAGGCGGTGCCCGCTTTCAGGTGCAGGGTGCCGGTGACGTTGAAGCTGTGGTCTTTGCCGGTTTGTTCGCGCTTTTCGCCGTCCACGGTATGGTGGCTGTTGCCTTTGGTGTGGCTGAAGCGATTGTTTTCCACCGTCAGGTGGCTGTCATTCTTGATAACTTCGGTGCGGTTGTTTTCCGTGAGCAGGTCCAGGTCTTTCTGGGCGTGGACGTAGATCTGTTCCTGGTCCGCTTCGTCTTCAAAGCGCAGTTCGTTGCTGCCTTCGCCCTTGTGGGTTTTGGTTTTTAATGTGGTCCGGGTTTTGTGTTCCGGCAGCGCGTAGGGCGGCGTGTTGGTGGCGTGGTAAGTCCTGCCGGTAATAATGGGCTGGTCCGGGTCACCGTCCAGGAAGGACACAATCACTTCGTTGCCGATTCTGGGCAGGGCCATAAAACCATACTGGCCGCCGGCCCAGCCCTGGGCGACGCGTAGCCAGGCGCTTGAGTGTTCGTCGTTCTTTGAATAGCGGTCCCAGGGGAAACGGACTTTCACCCGGCCGTACTGGTCACAGTGGATCTCTTCACCCTCGGGGCCGGTGACGATGGCCATCTGGGGGCCGTCCATCATGGGTTTATGTTCACACAGGGGCCGCCAGGTTTTATCGGCCGGGATGGCGGTGAAGTCGTTGTGGTAACTGGTGGGTTCGCTGCCACCCTCTTCTTCCAGGGCCTGGGGCTGTTTGCCGGTGTGGGTGATGGCGGTCAGCAGCCATTCCCGGTTCAGGCTCTGGCTGTCGTGGTCCTGCAGTTCCACTTTGGCGC
>NZ_JBEPPY010000017.1:0-102665 GCF_040547575.1 Marinobacter sp. MBR-99
AATGCTTGAAGCGGGGCATCTGACCACTCCTTGTCCGTTTGCCTGATGCTACCAAAACCGAGAGGGATTTCGGGGTTTTTCTACAGCCTCAACGCTTTTGTTTAGCGGCGCCCCGACAGGGGCGTCCGGTGGAGGCCGTAGGCCGGAACGAACTACAACAACTTGTTAAGTGATTCCAGGCTGTCAGGCCCACCGTCCAGTCGAACACACTCGGCAGACTCTTGCTCCCAAGCGGCAGCAGACATTGTATGGAGATGAACAGATATCCTCGAAGCGACTGGTTCATCAAGCAAGCCGGCAGGAATCCAAACCATTCCGCTGTCTCTCAGGCTATTGGGAACCGGACTCCCACACACCGAACAAAAATCGCTTCGGAAACCGCTGGGCTTGTTGTAGGACCTAATCTCACTCTCGCCCGACACCCAGCGAAAAGCAGCGGCCTGCACAAACGTAGCAGCATTAGCTGCCGCTCCAGTGGCTTTGCGGCACAACGAACAATGACATTGATAGAGGTTTCGAATCTCCCCTTCAATTTCGAACTTCACGTTTCCGCAGAGACATTCACCTTTCATCGATCAATCCTTTGACACTTAACGCGAAGCTTAGCGGCGCCCTTGTAATGGAGGCGAAGCCGCAATGGAAAGGGCGTCCGGCGGCCATCGGCCGCGTACTACAGCGACTGGTTAGTGGCAGGTAATGACACTGCCGGCTCCCTGGCACTGACCTTGACGGCCTACTCCGTAACCCGGCACCGACATGAGCCGATGCACTCTGTTTGAAACACCGCCAATGATGCGGTGAATGAACCTGAACCCAAAGGTAGCAGATCCAGACCCAATTTTCGGCGGACGGCCCCAAACGGTGAGCACTGAATTTCCCGCCAAGACTCTTGCTTGCTGATGCAACCAAACCGAACACGGATTCTGACGGCCTTGGTGCTCACCAAATTACGCGGGTTTGGCAACCAAGCACGGCACCAAGGCCCCTGGCACACCGCAGCCCAAAAGGACCGAAGCCATAGCCACTAACGCCGAAGCACAGCGGCGGCCTTGGAGTGGCGACGAAGGAGCCACGGAAAGGACGTCCGGCGGCCATCGGCCGCGTACTGCTGCGACTTGTTATAAATCAGTGACTTTGGTGCTCATGAGAGCACTGTTTCCAGAGAACCCGAACTTCTCGTACAACCCTTGAGCATCACGGGTTTGCAACACCATTTGAGTCCCCTGTATGGCCGGGTGCGTAACCAAGCATTCCATGATCCACTGCCCCAAGCCGGTACCCCGATACTCGGGCTCAACCACAATATCCGCTACCCAGGTAAACGTAGCACTATCGGTGACTGCCCGACCAAAACCAATCTGTGTGGGACCACGGTAAAGACTGAAGCAGATGGAGCCGGCAACCATGCGCTCTACAATTTCTCTGGGGCGGCGGCCACCCCAATAGGTTGCAGTAAGCAAGCGGTGGACGACATCTAGTTGCACCTTGGATGTGTCGTCAGTGATTAGGTAATCGTCCTTGCGCCATTCCATCGACTGCTACTCCCTGATTTATAACGCTTGCAGCATGCGCGTCCACGGAATGGAGCCGAAGGCGCAATGTAGTGGGCGTCGCCGTGCCTGCACTGGTTAGGCAGCAACCCGGAATAGTCCTGGTCAAAACGGCACGTCATCATTACCAGACGGTTCTACATTTTGCTTGGCGAGATGCTCCCAAGAGAAGACAGCCGCTTTATGCATTTCTTCGATTGTCGAAGCAATTTCGTAAAATGAGACACCGACATCATCATTTGATAGCTTCCAGACAATATCCCAAGACCCCTCAACAATATCCTGCTGCCGGGTTGAAAAAGCGAGACATACGCAGGCTTTTGCCAGCTCATTCCGAGATGGCAGATCACCACTATTCCTGTGTATCGAATCCAGGAAAGATTCGATAACCGTCTCGGCACTTATGACCTCTTCGGCAAAACCTTCATCATCAAGATCATTAAGCCGATTAGCATAATCAAAGAATTCTTGAGGGACGGTTTTCTGAGTTTTTGGCATGCTTTCCCCTCTTGCCTAACGCCTTGGCTTTGCGGCGCACCGGAGCGCTAGCGTAGGTGCGTCCGACAACAGCCACTTGTTAAACACTGCCTCAGGACTCCTTCCAGTCAACGTAAACCCCAAGGAGATTACATTTCCCGCATCGAGCACCAACGTAGACCCACCTAGCATCGCTAGTGTCCGGGTAATATGCCCTCCCTACGCCCAATTCGAGTCTGTCATTGTCACATCGGCAGAGATTCTGAACCGTATCTTCCATGAAGCCTTTGCTGTTTTCGATGTCGATCTCAGCTTCGCACTTAGTACAGATCCCGAAGGCCCCGCCCTCATCATCATCTGAAAACAGTTGAAGCTCCCGGCAACCACAAGAACAAACAAGCGGCTCATACGCATCCATTGGGTAACCATTAAGCTTCGAATACCGCTGGATTTCTTTCTCAAGCTCCATGATCAACCCTTGTGTTTAACGCCTGCAGCATGCGCGCCCATGGAATGGAGCCGAAGGCGCAATGTAGTGGGCGTCGCCGTGCCTGCACTTGTTATGCATTTTTGGCCTCGCCGTTCTTTGTAACGACAAAGTCTGTTTTTGAATTTCTTAAACGTGACTCTTTTGATGGAGGTTCCAATAACTGCCAGCCGGGATCTTTTAAGTAATCCTCGGTATCTTGGGTGTCATTTAAGAACTCATGCTGAGCCTCACGAAGACAGATCCCGTTGGCGCCACCTTCGTAATCTGGGTCTTCATTTTGCACCAAATCATCTTCCCAGCCGCAGAGCTCACAAATATCGTATGTACCTTTGACAGGCTCATCGAAAGTCTTGTAGCCGCAACAAGGGCAGGTATATTTCACCGGTCTCTCCATGATGCATAACGCTGAGGTAACCGGCGCCGGAGCGCAGCGGAGGGAACCAAAAGCTGTAAGCTTTTGGCGTCCGGTTGACCGCCTGGTTAGTGGCCGGTCACCACCAAGGTCTCCCTTGGCACCCAGCGCTGCATGCCCTCTCCCGAACAGCTTGCACCAACCCAACGGATGGCGAAAGGAACCAGAACGCAAACCGCACCAACCCGATTACTGTTTGAACTGGACGGCCCCGCGACTAGGGCACGCCATGAATAACCATGCTGCTGGTGGCTTTGGCAACCAACCCCGATAGCAACTTTTCCGGCCTTGGCCATCATCACCATAAGCGGCTTTGCAGCCAAACCAGGTGCCAAGGCCTTTGCACTGAGCCCGCCAAAAATGAAGACAGCCTAGGCCATTAACGCTGCGAGCAGCGGCGCGCATTTTGCGTCCGCTGCCTTGCCTTGTTATGGGCATCTTGGCAGAATGTACCAATATTTGGTACAGGAGACACCCAATGGCCAGAAACACCAGCATTACCCTTGGCCCC
Organism: Marinobacter sp. MBR-99; assembly: GCF_040547575.1. Classification (NCBI taxonomy): domain Bacteria; kingdom Pseudomonadati; phylum Pseudomonadota; class Gammaproteobacteria; order Pseudomonadales; family Marinobacteraceae; genus Marinobacter; species Marinobacter sp. MBR-99. The sequence continues at coordinate 3,441 of NZ_JBEPPY010000017.1, forward strand.
CACTTTGACGAGTTCATTGCTGAACAGCTTGAAAATGGCCGCTATGGCTCGGCAAGCGAAGTGGTACGAGCAGGATTGCGCTTGCTTGAAGAGACTGAGAGTAAACTTGAAAGACTCCGGCGGCTCTTGGATGAAGGCGAGCAAAGCGGGATAGCAGAGTATTCGCTTCAAGGTGTTATTGCAGAACTGGATAACGAAGCTCACTAATGCCTCCATTCTTGCTCACCTCTGCCGCCCGAAAAGACGTAATTGATATTGGCCGCTTTACCACTGAGAAGTGGGGAAGACGTCAGCGCGACAAATACCTCAAGCAACTTGACGATGCTTTCAGGCTCCTTGCTCGACAGCCGGAGATTGGCCGCGATGCAGAAGATATAAAACCAGGGTACAAAAAGTTTAGCCAAGGTAGCCACATCATTTTTTACCGAACCGGCACTGAATCCAAGATTGTTGTGATCCGCATACTCCACAACAGCATGGATGTAGAGCAGCACCTCTAAAACCCATAACGCCAGCAATAAACGGCGGCCCGACAGGGACGTCCGGTGGAGGCCCATTGGGCCGGAACGAATTTAATTGCCTTGTTATGCATGTTGAGGCGTTCTCCGAAGGAGAAGACGCCACCGAAATTGCCGATAGCGGTAAAAAATATTTGCATACAGCCACACCAAAAGCGTCAGGACACCCGCCTTGACCTCCACATCATCAGTGTAGCTGCAGGTTTCATTTTGCTCAGGAGTTACTTGAATGAGGTGATTCCATACCGGAACCAAGCCACCGCCCTCCTTGGTAAAAAGCACCCGCCTACTGTCGTCGATCTCTTGGAAGGTTATTGAGTGCTTCCACGCTGGAATGAGCCCGAAGAACATCAGACGAGTATTTTCAGTGGAGCCCTCTCGCCACTCCGTCGGAAACCGGTGTGACCCCGAAAACCCAAGAAATCCACGTGTGACGAATAACAAAGTGTCGCTCTTTCTGACCAGAGCCCAAACCTTGTCGGCGGATGAACTAAAGGTAGTTGATACTTTTACTCGCAACTCACGATCCTTGTCAGTTTTAGTGCATAACGCTGAGGTAACCGGCGCCGGAGCGCCAGCGGAGGGAACCAAAAGCGCCTCGCTTTTGGCGTCCGGTTGACCGTTTGGTTAGGCCGTTGCATTGGACTCACTCAGCGCCTTGCCCCAAATTGCTACTCTGTACGTAAAGGAGCCGGGGTCGCTAGCCTCGATGTTGATTGCCGCTGGGATAAAACTATTACCCTCATACTCTGGAGCTGCGTTGTAACGAGTTACCTTACCCTCCTGGGCAAGAGGTAAAATGACGTTTTGATCGGTACTCGCTTTAAGTTCAACTGCGAAAGCTGGCACATACACGACGTTCGGTGGGACATCTTCGCCACCGAATTCGAAAGGTAGAAGCAGTAGCTTTTGAAGCTCTCCCTTCTGGACTAGCGCCTCAGCTTTCTCTCTTGAATCGACGCCAGAGTAATCTGGACCCGTCTTGTTTTTCTTCAACCACCCAAACATCGCTATCTCCTTGTGGGCCTAACGCTGAGGTAACCGGCGCCGGAGCGATAGCGGAGGGAACCAAAAGCGGTACGCTTTTGGCGTCCGGTTGACCGCCTGGTTAATGGCCGTTCACCACCGTGGTTGAGTCTGGAATCAAAGGCCGCATGCCCTCTCCCGGACAACTTGCACCAACTCGACGGATGGCGAAAGGAACCAGAACGCAAAGGCTACCGGCCCGATTACCGTTTAAGACGGACGGCCCCACGACTGGGGCACACCATGAATACCAAACACCGCTGGCCATTGTGGCAACCAAACCAGACAGCGAACTTTCCGGCCTTGGCGATCACCAGAGTGAGCGGGCTTGCAACCAATCCCGGTGCCAAGGCCTTTGCACCCCACCTGCTAAAAACTCACGAATGCCGGGCCAATAACGCTGAGCGCACCGGTGGCCTTTACAGAGCGAAGCGGCGTAAAGGACATCCGCGTGACGCGTATTGTTATGCACTGTTAAATCTCCCGCCGTTGCCCGATACACAGCAGTGCAGTTGGTTCCAAGTTTGAGGGTAACCTCAATGCTTCCTTGACCCTTGCATCATCAAACCCTGCCACCAGAACACAACCAAGTCCGAGAGCCGTACTCTGGAGATGAACATTTTGTGCTAAAGCCCCAGTTTCCATATATACATAGCGAGCACCTCGCTCTCCCTCGGGTGGCTGAGATTCAAAGTGCCGAACCGCAACTCCGAGTTTCGCTGAAACCCCGATGACGATAGCTGCCTCTTTCAACCATGGTTGATCGCCAATCCCTAGCTCGTGCATCGCCCCTTCCGGAATACAGCTACCGACTAGCTCCAGCGAATGGCTTTCAGCCTTATACTCATAGGTACCGGGCTCAAGTTCCGATACCCGCTGCACCACAATTTGTAGATACAGCGGGTATAACCCACCTGCTGATGGAGTTGATCTTTTTTGATCGGCACCGGTTACGCCTTGGGCCGACCAAAGCAATTGGGACAAAACACCTAAAGGTAGCGGTGCCTGCGTATATTCTCTTACGCTGCGCCGAGACTCAATACACTCAACCAATGGCTCAGAGCCTTGTAATTCGGGCGTTGGTAGCTCGATGACCATGCACTTACCCCCCTATGCATAACGACTGAATTATGCGCCATCACTGTCTTTCCCGGTAACTTTTGCATCAGAACCGAGGAGTTATGCAACCTACCGGGAGAGCGCCAGCCAGCCCGCACAACCAGCCATCAAGCCGGCAGAGGTTCTATTCACCCGCTTCATCACCTTCGGGGAGCTAGCTGCACGACGAACCTTTAAAGCCGCCGCCAGATAAGCGAATTGGACCGCAAGGTCGATCCCGAGTCCCAAAGCTAGGATCAGCCCGACCTCAGACAGCGACAGTGCCGTCATGTCGAAGGCGTGGGGCAGCACAGCCCCAAAGAAGATCACCGCCTTGGGATTGCTGAGCGTCAGGAATGATCCGGCCAGGATGCCGCGCCCAACGGAAAACGCGGACGCGGATGTGAGCTGTCCCCGCAAGGTGTCCCGAGTCCAGAGCTTCCAAGCGACGAACAAAATGTAGGCAATGCCGAGCCATTTTACCGTGATAAAAACAGCCTCAAAGCGTAAAGCTAGCGCGGCAAGCCCGAGCATCGCAACAACCAACCAAACAGCATTTCCCAGCACCATGCCGACGATGAAAGAAACACTGGCGCGCCCGCCCCGCGAGAGAACCTGACAGATCAACACACCTTGTGCGGGGCCAGGGATCGCGGCTGCAATTGCAAAAGGTACGATGAAAAACCAAATCGAAGTAGTGATGTTCATGTATTCTCCTGAAGAGTCTATTCGTTTTGACTACATGACTGAGATAACCGGCCAGACTGCAAGCGCATAACGCTGAGGTAACCGGCGCCGAAGCGCAGCGGAGGGAACCCAAAGCGGTACGCTTTTGGCGTCCGGTTGACCGCCTGGTTAATGGCCGTTCACCACCGTGGTTGAGCCTGGAAACCCAGACCGCATGCCCTCTCCCGGAAAGCTTGCACCAACTCGACGGATGGAGAAAGGAACCAGAACGCAAACGCTACCCGACCGATTACCATTTGAGACGGACGGCCCCACGACTGGGGCACGTCATGAATACCAACACTGCTGGCCATTGTGGCAACCAAACCAGACAGCGCATTTTCCGGCCTTGGCGATCACCAGAGTGAGCGGGCTTACAACCAATCCCGGTGCCAAGGCCTTTGCACCCCACCTGCCAAAAACTCACGAATGCCGGGCCAATAACGCCTGCAGCATGCGCGCCTGCGGAATGGAGCCGAAGGCGCAATGTAGTAGGCGTCGCCGTGCCTGCACTGGTTAAAACCTACCATCAGGAACCACCGGGTTTAGCCAACCGCACCGCAACGTTGTTGTGTTGCGATCCAGTTTCATTCTCATGCTGTGAGCCGAAAAGGTTGACCCACTGCCCCTGAACCAACAGCAACTCCCCGTTACCAGCACTGCTCCCATTGCTTGTAGTGTAATTGCCAGCATAGTTGAACTGAAATTGGTCGGACGAGCCCATGATTGGCTTGAGTTCATAACCTATGGACAACTCACTGGAAGAGGCAAAGCCTTTATCCTTGATCGATACGCTAACCCTTAAAAATCCCGATTCCTCCAGAAAACTTGGCAATAAATCAGAGGGTAAGCTATCCGGTTTTGTGGCCTGACACTCACAATACCGAACCTCCAACACCAGCGGTTTATTGGCGAGATAGTCTTCAGGGGCCGAGTTTTCGGCAAGGGCAATGCTAGGGATCAAGGATAGGAAGAACAGATTAACCCCCAGAGTAATTTGTGATGCGATCCGTTGCATGTAACCTCCTGTATTTACGTTTTAACGCTTGCAGCATGCGCGCCTACGGAATGGAGGCAAAGCCGCAATGCAGTAGGCGTCGCGTGCCTGCACTGGTTATGTGATTTTGCTAACCAGCTCAAGGTCTGCATCTCCGGATTTGAAGGTGGCCGCCCATTTGGTACTTCCATCCAAAGCGACGGATTCCAAATCGTACGCAAGTGACGGCTTTTCATGTACGTCGATTATTGTGGCCTCGTCACCGACAGTAGGCGCCTCTGACCCAAGCCAGACAGTCGGACCTCTGAATTGTTCATAGAGAGCTATAATTCGCACAACATCATATTGGTGAAACACTTCACCGCCCTTACACATAACAGTGAATTATACGAACACGTTCGTATATCCCGCGTTCGTATAACTCCACCCAAAACGCGCCCAAAATTTCATACTTTTCCTAACAAGAACAGAAGGTTAACAGAAGTCACCACGGCTACCGCCGGAGTTATACGCCCTCTTTCGAGCCACCCCAGCCCCAACATAGGGGCGTATAACTCCACCCCTAAAAATCCTAGTTTCTAACCATATCAGAAGGTTACAAACATTTCCTATCCATTTTTCCGGAGTTTTGCGAACGCGTTCGTATAACTACGGCTCCATCAGGGATTGACAAATCCCTACACCAATATACTGTATATCCATACATAAAAAGAGAGAGTTCAGGATATGGATATCCGCATCCCTATTTCACCGCAATCTACCCGCTTTCTTGATCAACTCAGGAACTTTATCCGGCTACGGGGCCTGGCCTATAAAACCGAGATAACCTACGTTTTCTGGATTAAACGCTTTATCCGGTTCCATGGCCGAAAACACCCAGGAACGATGGGCGCTGCGGAGGTAGAGGCATTTTTGTCACATCTGGTACTGCAGGCAAATGTCAGCGTGGCTACCCAGCGAGTCGCACTGAATGCCCTGATTTTCCTGTACCGGGAGTTTCTGGGTACACCCCTGGAAGAGCTTCAGTATGAGGCAGCCAGAAAACCCAAGAAGCTGCCCGTTGTCTTCAGTCCGGACGAGGCCCGGCGGGTCATTGCCAACCTGGAAGGCGACTATAAACTGATCGCCATGCTACTTTACGGTTCTGGTTTACGGATAAGTGAAGCGCTTCGGCTCCGGATAAAAGACATTGATTTCGGGATGCAGCAGTTAATTATCCGCGAAGGCAAAGGCGGTAAAGACAGAATCACACTGCTTCCAGACCGGCTGATTGAGCCTCTCCAGAAGCAGATCCACTCAGCCCTGCTGCAGCACAAGGTAGATATCGCCCGCGGCTGTGGCTCGGTGTATATGCCGGCTGGCCTGGCAAGAAAATACCCCAGTGCCAGCCAGGAACCAGACTGGCAGTACGTATTTCCGGCACCGGATCTTTCTATTGATCCGCGTTCTGGAATACGGCGGCGCCACCACATGCTTGACCGAACGGTACAGAAGCACTTCAAGATCGCCATTCGCGCTGCGGGCATTCACAAGCCCGCCGGGAGCCACACCTTCAGGCACAGTTTTGCTACGCGGCTCCTGGAAGCGGGCTACGATTTACGCACCATTCAAAAGCTACTCGGCCATTCCGATGTCCGTACCACCGAAATCTACACCCATGTTGTCCGCAAAGGCGGCTTTGGTGTGCGCAGCCCGGTAGACGAAGCCTTTTAATAAAGCTCGTCTGTTCTGGCGGCCATGATGAAATCATTTTTGTGCAAACCGCCGATTTTGTGGGTCCACCAGCGCACGGTGGCTTTGCCCCACTCCAGCAAAATCGCGGGGTGATGGTTTTCAGCTTCCGCCAGGTCCGCCACTTTGTTGGTGAAGGCTTGCGCTTCCACAAAGTTCTTGAAGGTGAAGACCCGGCGTAGCTGCTCCTCGCCGTCTACCATCACATCTTCCCAGTCCGGGATCACGCTCAGCAGTTCCTGCTTCTCCTGGCCGGTCACTTTCGGTGCGTCTGAACGGCAGGCTTCACAGGCATGTTGGCTTAGTTTTGTCATGGCTATTTCTCCTCTCCTGATTACTGTGTCCAGCGTGGGTGGCGTGAGCGGTTTTATCAAGTGGGTAGTTGAAATTCCGCCCTCACAATAATACTGTATATATAAACAGTATTCAGAGATTTCCCCATGAGTGACCTTCTCAGCAGTCTTCTGCAGGATGCCCGCGTATGGCAGGGCCACAAGCATAGAAAAACTACGCAGCCAGCAGAGCCGACAGGCTATCAGGTTCTGGATAATCAACTGGGTGGCCTGGGTTGGCCCCGGGGCGCGTTGAGCGAATGCCTGCTGGATGCCCTCGGCATTGGTGAGTTGCACCTTGTTTTGCCATTAATGCAGCGCTTGTCTGAGCAGGGCAAGACCGTTTTCTGGCTGAACCCGCCACACACGCCCTATGCCCCTGCCCTGGCCCGGGAAGGCGTGAATCTGGACCATCTGGTGGTGATCAGCACAGACGATCAGGGCGATTTCCTGTGGACACTTGAAAACTGCCTGCGTTCACCGGTAACCGGGTTGGTGCTCGCCTGGCCTGGCAAGCTTGCCAGCCGGGATATCCGGCGGCTACAGCTGGCATCAGAAGCCGGCTGCAATGTGTGCGTGCTGTTCCGTAGCCGCCGGCAGGCGGATCAAAACTCACCTGCGGCTTTGCGCCTGGAACTGGTGCCAGGGGATCACCAGGACCTCAAAGTAAACATCATCAAGCGCCGTGGCAGCTGGCCTGGCCAGCGTTGTTCCCTGGCGTTAGGGCACCGGGCAGACATCACCACTCAGGATTCATCCCGTGTGGTTCAGGGGCCATGGCCCCGCTCGCAAGGGTAAGCTGCATGCTCTGGCTTTACCTGCACTTCCCGCATTTGCTGCTTGACCACATCCACCGGAATCAGCCATCCACAGGAGCCCTGGCGATTGTGGACGGTGCCGGGCATACCGTGGTTCAGGCCTGCCCAAACGCCAGGGATCTTGGTATTGAAGCCGGTATGCGCCTGAAGACTGCCCTGGGCCTGGCACCAGAACTGAGTATCATGCGTACCGAAGCCAGGCAGGAAGCCTGGCTTTTGGAAGACCAGGCGCGCTGGCTATATCGCTATGCAGCACACATTACCCTCTCACCGCCAGACGGTATCTGGGCAGAAGTCAGCAGCCTGCAGAAACTGTATGGCGGTTTGCCTTCTATCTGGCAAACCGTGGAGCAGGCGCTGGCCGAACGTAAACTGAACGCCTGGGTCGCCATTGGCCATACGCCCCTGGCCGCACAATTACTGGCCCGGGCCGGCAAAGGGGAATGCACGGCAGACAAACGCCACATTCTTACAACGGTGGGAAGCCTGCCCTTGCCAGCCGCAGGGTTTGATGAAAAATCCTGCACCCGTTTACAACGCCTGGGGCTGAACACCCTGGCAGAAGTGTTTGCCCTGCCCCCCACAGAGCTGGCCCGGCGACTGTCACCAGAACTGCTGGCCATGGTCCAGAAAATCCAGGGTACCCGGCCAGACCCAAAAGCCCCCTGGCAACCCCCCTACAGCTTCCGGCAAAAAGCCGACTTCATTCACGAAGTGGAGCACACCGAGGGGCTGCTGTTCTCACTACAGCGGATTCTGTCAGAACTGGAAGAAGACCTGTGCTGGCGCCAGCAAGACACGGATACCCTGTTACTGATTCTGCAACACCGGCATCAGCAAGCCACCCGTTTACGCATTCGCACCACCGGGCCAGAACACCGGGCCGAGATGTTTCTGAAACTGATACGCCTGAAGCTGGACCAACACCCCCTGAGCGCACCCGTCACCGGCCTGATTCTGGCAGTCAAACGCTTCACCGGCCGGGAAGCCCCCGTAGGCCGGGATCTGTTGGGCGAAACGGAAGACCTGGACGAAGCCTGGCACACGCTGATCAGCCGCCTGCAGGCACGCCTGGGCGAACAGTCCCTGAAACGGCTTGCGGCCAGGGCTGATCACCGGCCCGAGTGTGCCTGGTCTGCCAGCAATCCAGGCAAACCCGGTAAACCCCGGCCACAGGCTTCAGTGACCCTGCCCCGACGCCCCTTGTGGCTCCTGAAGGCTCCCCGGCCTCTGGCTCAGCCCCCGGAGACCTGGCATTCCGGCCCGGAGCGCATCAGCGGTGGCTGGTGGGATGGCCAGCGGGTTCACCGGGATTACTACATCGCCCAGTTGCCGGGCGGCGAACTGGCCTGGGTGTTCCGGGACGTTCAGGGTGGCTGGTTCATACACGGATGGTTTGGCTGATGACTACCGGCTACGCAGAGTTGTTCTGCTTCAGCAATTTCACTTTTCTGACCGGGGCTTCACACCCCCACGAGCTGGCCGAACGTGCCCTGGAGCTGGGCTACAACGCTATCGCCATCACCGATGCCTGCTCCGTTGCCGGCATTCCCAGAGCCTGGGCTGCTCTGAAAGACAGCCCGGTAAAGCTGATTACCGGCAGCTGGTTTGAGCTGGAAGATGCCCCAGCCGGTGCGGCTACGCCCCACTTCATCCTGCTGGCCCAGTCCCGCAAGGGCTACGGCCAGCTGTGCCAGTTGATCACCACCGGCCGGCGCCGGGCTGAGAAAGGCCAATACCAGCTGTTTGCCCGGGATATCGAAACCCACGAGCTGGATCACTGCCTGTGCCTGTGGCTACCACCTGCCACGGCAGGGGCCAGCTACGAACAGGCCCTGGCTTGTGGTGAGTGGTTGCAACGGTTGTTTGAGCAACGCCTGCGCATTGGCGCCACCCGCACCCTGGAAGCGGGCGAAGAGCAACAGCTGGCTCGTGTACGCAAGCTGGCCGATCAGCTCAAACTTGCCATTGCCGCAACCGGCGAAGTACACATGCACGCCAGGGAGCGCCAGCCCCTGCAAGATGTACTCACTGCCCTGCGCCATCACTCCACGGTCGAAAACGCTGGCCACTGCCTGTTCCAGAACGGCGAGCGTTACCTGCGGCCGCTCCCGGTACTGCAACGCCTGTTCCCCCAGGCCTGGCTTCAGGAAACCCTAAACATTGCCAACAGCTGCCGTTTCGAGCCCGGCAGCCTGCGCTATGAATACCCGCCTGACCTTGTACCGAAGGGCGAAACCCCGGCGGCCTACCTCAAACGCCTGACCCGTGAAGGCGAACGCCGCCGCTACCCTGAGGGCACGCCTATGAAGGTGCAGGCATTAATCCGTAAAGAGCTGGGGCTGATCTCGGAGCTCAACTACGAGCACTATTTCCTTACCATCCACGACATCGTGGCCTTTGCCCGCAGCCGAGGTATTTTATGCCAGGGGCGAGGATCGGCCGCCAACTCAGCCGTCTGTTACTGCCTGGGCATCACCGAAGTGAACCCCGCCAAGGTCGAGCTGCTGTTCGAGCGTTTCATCTCGAAAGACCGGGACGAACCGCCGGATATCGATGTGGACTTCGAACACCAGCGCAGGGAAGAAGTTATCCAGTACATATACCAACGCTATGGGCGGGAACGGGCGGCCCTGGCAGCGACGGTTATTCGCTATCGGCCCCGCAGCGCCATCCGCGATGTCGGTAAGGCACTGGACTTCGACGCCGCACTGGTGGAAAAACTGCTGGATGGCATCGACTGGCGCGACAAGGCCAGCAACTGGCGCCAGCAGATCCTGGACAAGGGGCTCACCCGAAACCCGAAAGTGGCAGATCAGTTCTTCACCCTGGTCAACACGATACTGGGTTTCCCCCGGCATCTGTCCCAGCATGTGGGCGGCTTTGTGATCAGTGCCGGACCATTGGCTGAACTGGTGCCGGTGGAAAATGCCGCCATGGAAGGCCGCACCGTGATTCAGTGGGACAAAGACGACCTGGAAAGTCTGGGGTTAATGAAGGTGGATGTACTGGCCCTGGGCATGCTCACCGCCATCCGCAAGGCGCTTGAGTTAATCAGCGAGGAAAAGGGCCAAACCTTCACCATGCAGGATGTTCCCCAGGAAGATCCGGCCACCTACGCCATGCTGCAACAAGGCGATAGCATCGGCGTGTTCCAGGTGGAGTCCCGGGCCCAGATCAACATGCTCCCTCGCCTGAAACCAGAGACCTATTACGACCTGGTGATCGAAGTAGCCATCGTCCGCCCCGGCCCTATTCAGGGCGACATGGTGCACCCCTACCTACGCCGAAAACACGGCCTGGAAGCGGTGGACTACCCGAACGACGCCGTCCGCCAGGTACTGGAACGTACCCTTGGCGTGCCGATCTTTCAGGAACAGGTGATCAAACTGGCCATGGTGGCGGCAGGCTTCAGTGCCGGCGAAGCCGATAAACTGCGCCGCGCCATGGCCGCCTGGAAATCCCACGGCGACCTCACCCCGTTCCGGGACAAACTGATCAGCGGCATGCTGGAACGGGGGCACGACCCGGATTTTGCCGAGCGGTTATACCAGCAAATCTGCGGTTTCGGCGGCTACGGCTTTCCGGAATCCCATGCCGCCAGCTTCGCCTTGCTGGTGTACGTCTCCGCCTGGATCAAACGCCACCACCCAGCCGCCTTCTACTGCGCCCTACTCAACAGCCAGCCCATGGGGTTCTACACCCCAAGCCAGTTGGTACAGGATGCCCAGCGCCACCAGGTAACCGTGCTGCCACCGGATGTGAACCACAGCGCCTGGGAACATACCCTGCAAGGCAAGGAAAAACACCTGCGCCTCGGCCTCAGAATCATACAGGGCCTGTCTTCCAGCGGTGCCGAACGCATCCACCAGAACCGCCCCGCAAACGGCTACCAAAGCGCCGCCGAACTGCGCACCCGCGCCGGCCTCAACCAGCGCGACATGGAACTCCTCGCCGGCGCCAACGCCATGCCCAGCTTCACCAGCAACCGCCACCAGGCTTACTGGCAGTTACTCGAACACGAAGAACCGGCAGAACTCTTCGCCAACGACACCATGGCCGATTACACCCCGGAGCCCTGCCACCTGCTCCCCGCGCCCACCGAAGGCCAGAACGTACTGGCCGACTACAGCAGCCAAGGCTTAACACTACAAAGACACCCCCTCGCCCTGCTCCGCGAACAAGGCCACCTGCGCTACTGCCTCACCGCCGACCAACTCAAAACCACCCGCCCCGGCATCCCCGTACAAGTAGCCGGCCTGGTCACCGGCCGCCAACGCCCCGGCACCGCCTCCGGCGTCACCTTCGTCACCCTCGAGGACGAAACCGGCAACGTCAACGTCGTCGTCTGGCTAGACACCGCCCGCCGCCAACGCAAACCGTTACTCACCGCCCGGTTGTTACACGTAAAGGGGATTATCGAAAAAGAGGGGGATATCGTTCATATCATGGCAGGAAAACTGTCTGACCTTAGTCACCTGATTAACGCGTTGCCAGTCAGCTCCAGAGATTTTCACTAAATTTGAAAGATATTTCTCCTAAGTGCAAAGCACCAGTGTGGGACTGCTTTCCAAAAATCTCGGAGGCCATGGATGGCCGGAGCGAAGCGCACATGGATGTGCTCGTAGCGTTTTTTGGAAAGCAGTCCCACACTGGTGCCGCCCCCAAAACTCTCAGGCTACTAGACACAAACTCCAAAGCTAAAAAAAAGAAAACCCCGCCGAAGCAGGGTTCTCTCAATACAGCAGTGAACAACAATCAGCCAAGCAGCTTGATCATCACACCCGCTGCCACCGCAGAGCCGATAACACCAGCCACGTTCGGGCCCATCGCGTGCATCAGCAGGAAGTTCTGCGGGTTCGCCTCCAGGCCAACCTTGTTGGATACCCGCGCCGCCATCGGCACCGCAGACACCCCGGCAGAACCAATCAACGGGTTGATCGCTTCCTTGGTCACCTTGTTCATCAACTTGGCCATCAGGATACCGGCCGCTGTACCAACCGCAAAGGCCACCATGCCCAGCACCAGGATACCCAGAGTCTGGCCATCCAGGAACTTGTCTGCCACCAGCTTGGCGCCGACAGACAGACCCAGGAAGATGGTCACAATGTTGATCAGCGCGTTCTGGGCAGTGTCGCTCAAACGCTCAACCACGCCACACTCACGCATCAGGTTGCCAAAGCAGAACATACCCAGCAGCGGAGCCGCATCCGGCAGGAACAGAACCACCGCGATCAGTACCACGATCGGAAAGATGATTTTCTCTTTCTTGCTCACCGGGCGCAGCTGCGACATCTTGATGGCGCGCTCTTTCTGAGTAGTCAAAGCCTTCATGATCGGCGGCTGAATCATCGGCACCAGCGCCATGTAGGCGTAGGCGGAGACCGCGATGGCACCCAGCAGATGCGGAGCCAGAACGCTTGATACGTAGATAGACGTCGGCCCATCCGCGCCACCGATAATACCAATAGCCGCAGCCTCAAGAATGGTGAACTCAAGAACACCGGTCCAGTCCAGCAGCGCTGCACCAATCACGGTACCAAAGATACCGAACTGCGCAGCAGCGCCAAGCAGCAGTGTCTTCGGGTTAGCCAGCAGCGGGCCGAAATCGGTCATCGCGCCAACGCCCATGAAGATCAGCAGCGGGCCGACGGTAGAACCGATAATTACCATGTAGAAGCTGTGCAGCATGCCGTGGCTGTAACCAAGACTTTGAGCGATGGAGTTCGCAGCGCTCACCGTGCCGTAGCCTGCCGATTCATAGGCTTCCTTGAAGGCCGACTTCACCTCGGGCGTGACTGTCTGGCCAGCCTGATAGGCCACATCCAGAGTGCTCGCCAAAGCCGCATACACCTCAGGCTTCGCGAAATGGATGGCGTTCTCGGCCGCAGACAGGGCAAGCCCTGCCTCCGGAATATTCGCCAGAATGCCACCGAACCCGATGGGTACCAGCAGCAGCGGCTCAAACTTCTTGTTGATCGCAAGATAGAGAAGCACGAGGCCGACGATGATCATCACCACCTGGCCCGGCTCTATGTTGAACAGGCCACTACCTGTCCACAACGTCAATAACTTTTCCATGGAATGCTGGCCCTTATGCGATTGTCAGCATTTCATCATCAACGGAGACGGCATCCCCCTCCTTGATGAAGACTTCACCGATGGTACCGGCCTTGGGTGCGCGAACCTCGGTTTCCATTTTCATGGCTTCGAGGATAATCAGCACATCGCCCTCTTCCACGGTGTCACCCGGAGAAACGTGAACCTTCCAGATGTTACCGCCCAGAGGCGCTACCACAGGTTCGCCCTCACCGGCCGCCGGAGCTGGTGTTGCCGCAGCAGGCGCAGAGGCACCACCCTGGCCTTCAATCTGGCTGATCTCACCACCTTCGTTAACAGCAACCACGTACTTCTTGCCGTTAACTTCCACGGTGTAGGTCTCGGGGCCAGCGGCCTTCCTGGCGGGGGCAACGTCGTCGGCACTCGGTACCGGTTCGAACGCATCCGGGTTGTCACGGTTTTCCAGGAACTTCAGGCCAATCTGCGGGAACAGGGCGTAGGTCAGAACGTCATCAACTTCCTGCTCTGCCAGCTTGATACCCTTCTCTTTGGCGATGTCCTTCAGTTCCGCAGTCAGTTTGTCCATTTCCGGTTCAAGCACATCCGCCGGACGGCAGGTCATCACTTCCTTGCCATCCAGAACACGATCCTGCAGTTCTTTGTTCATGGGGGCCGGCGCTGCGCCGTACTCACCCTTCAGGATGGCAGCCGTTTCCTTGGAGATAGACTTGTAACGCTCACCGGTCAGAACATTCAATACCGCCTGGGTACCCACGATCTGGGAGGTCGGCGTTACCAGCGGAATAAAGCCCAGGTCTTCGCGAACCTTGGGAATCTCTTCCAGAACCTGGTCAAACTTGTCGCTGGCGTTCTGCTCACGCAACTGGTTTTCCATGTTGGTCAGCATGCCACCCGGCACCTGGGCAATCAGGATGCGGGAATCGGTTCCACGGAGGCTGCCTTCAAACTTGGCGTATTTCTTACGCACTTCGCGGAAATAAGCAGCTATTTCTTCCAGCAGGTTCAGGTCCAGGCCGGTATCACGATCGGTACCTTCCAGAATGGCCACGACTGCCTCAGTGGGCGAGTGGCCGTAAGTCATACTCATGGAGGAAATAGCGGTATCCACGTTATCAATTCCCGCTTCCGCAGCCTTGATGGCCGTAGCGGTAGACATGCCCGTGGTGGCGTGGCACTGCATGTGGATCGGAATATCCAGCTCTTTCTTCAGACGACTGACCAACTCATACGCTACATAAGGCTTGAGAATGCCCGCCATGTCTTTGATGGCGATCGAGTCGGCACCCATGTCGGCGACTTCTTTTGCCAGCTCAACCCACATGTCGATGGTGTGCACGGGGCTGGTGGTGTAGGCAATGGTGCCCTGGGCATGCTTGCCGGTTTTACGCACAGCCTTGATGGCACGGTCCATGTTGCGAGGATCGTTCATCGCGTCGAAAATACGGAACACGTCAACGCCATTCTCGGCGGCACGCTCACAGAAACGGTCAACCACATCATCCGCGTAATGGCGATAGCCCAACAGGTTCTGACCACGCAACAGCATCTGCTGCTGGGTGTTGGGCATGGCTTTTTTCAGCTCGCGGATGCGTTCCCATGGGTCTTCGCCAAGGTAACGGATACAGGAATCAAAGGTAGCACCACCCCAGGATTCCAGAGACCAGAAACCGACTTTGTCGAGTTTCTCGGCAATGGGCAGCATGTCATCAAGCCGCATACGGGTGGCAAGCAGGGATTGGTGGGCGTCACGCAGAATTACGTCCGTAATCCCCAGCGGTTTCTTGGTATCAGTCATCGTGTCAGCCTTCTGTTAAAAGGTTCTAATCGTGCAACGGGTCACTTCTTGTGGCGTGCCCGATATTGTGCAATCGCCTTCTTGATGGCCTCGGCGGTGTCAGGATCAACCGACGCGGGCGCCTTCGGCTTGGCACGTGGCGTTTTGGCCGGGGTTGCCGGCTCTGGCGGCGCAAACCGTCCAATGAGTTTGGACATGAGCAGTGTCGCGAAAACCAGGATAACCAGGAACGCAAACACAAAGCCCATACCAGCAATCATCAACTCGACGGCTTGTGACATCAGCTCATTCATATCG
Organism: Marinobacter sp. MBR-99; assembly: GCF_040547575.1. Taxonomy (NCBI): domain Bacteria; kingdom Pseudomonadati; phylum Pseudomonadota; class Gammaproteobacteria; order Pseudomonadales; family Marinobacteraceae; genus Marinobacter; species Marinobacter sp. MBR-99. The sequence goes on from NZ_JBEPPY010000017.1 coordinate 18,860, forward strand.
AATAGCTACCTGTATTGATTTGTATGATTTCCCCGCTTTGCCGCCTTCAGCCGTCAGACCAAAGTCTAATGGCCGGAACAAACAAATCGGGAGGCAAAATCCTGCGTAATTTACCGTTTTCATTGATCAGGAGCAACCTGAAGTAAACATTTCTATAGGGACTTTCCGAGCTTCCTGGCCTGATCTGACACTCAACCTACTGATCCTCAGCAACCGGAATCAAGCATAACGAACCCTGATTTTGCGGCCTTTGACCTTACCTTTCTCAAGCCGGGCCAAAGCTTTATCTGCCCAGGCTTCGTCAACAGCCACAAAACACTGGAAATCGAACAAATCTATTTTTCCCACTGCCGTACCCGGAATACCCGCATCCCCCGTCAAAGCGCCCAGCACGTCGCCCGGGCGCACTTTGTCTTTTCGGCCACCGGCCAGGCACAGGGTTTTCATGGCCGGGCGCACCGGGCGTAATGCTTGCGCCAGCAGGCTTTCGGAATCACCCCAGACAACAGACTCCCCCCGAGCTGATTCAAGCCGCGAGACTTTATGGCCCTGGCTGGGCGCGCACAGAGTAATCGCGTGCCCCTGTTCACCGGCACGCCCGGTACGGCCAATGCGATGGGTGTGTACTTCCGGGTCGCGGGCCGGCTCTGCATTGATCACCAGGGGCAACGCTTTGATATCCAGACCACGAGCGGCCACGTCGGTGGCGACCATGACCGTGCAGCTCTGATTGGCGAATTTGACCAACGTGCTGTCCCTGTCTTTCTGCTCGAGATCCCCATGCAGTGACATAGCAGCAAAGCCGAGCGCCTCAAGCGCCTGCGCCAGCTCGTCGCAATCCCGCTTGGTCGTGCAGAAAACCAGAGAAGATACTGGCTGATACTCAGACAACAAGGCTGCCACTGCCCGAACTTTCTGGTCTGGCGATATTTCGTAGAACACCTCTGAAATACTGCTGGTAGCCTCTTCTGCCTCGATCCTGACATCCACTGGCTCAACCTGGAAGCGCTCGCTCATGGCCCGGATCGGCTCTGGCCAGGTTGCGGAAAACAGGAGGGTTTGCCGGGCTTTCGGTGTTTGCTCAAGAATGGACAACACCACCTCTTCAAACCCCATATCCAGCATTCGGTCTGCTTCATCCAGCACCAGAGTGTTCACGCGGTCCAGGGTCAGCGTGCCCTTGCGCAGGTGGTCATCAACCCTGCCCGGCGTGCCCACCACGATATGGGCACCATGACTGAGCGAGCCAATCTGCGGCCCTACAGGAACACCACCACACAGGGTGAGCACTTTAACGTTGTCTTTTGCCCGCGCCAGTTCTCTCAGAGCCTTGGACACCTGGTCCGCCAGCTCCCGGGTCGGGCACAACACCAGCGCCTGCACCGCAAACTGCTTGGGCTTCAGGCGCTCCACCAGTGGAATGCCGAAAGCAGCCGTCTTGCCACTGCCTGTCTGCGCCATGGCAATCACATCTTTGCCGGCCAGGGCTGGCGGCAATGCCTTGATCTGTATGCCAGTTGGCTGCTCAAAACCCAACCGCTGCAGATTTGCCTGCATGGCCTGAGAAAGCCCCAGCTCTTTAAAAGAAGACATAGAAAAATCCACGAGGTAAAGGTTTGTGGGTTATTGCGGGAATAACGTCGGCGTATACTAGAGGTTCATAATATGCAGTTTATCACGAATCCACGGAGTCACTGATGGCGTCTTTGCAGGAACAATTACTCAAGGCCGGGCTTGCTGATGAAAAAAAAGCCAAAAGCATCCGAAACGAAAAGCGCAAACAACGCAAACAGCAACCCAAGGGCGCAGTACAGGTAAATGAAACCGAGGAGCGCGCTCGCCAGGCTCGGCTTGAAAAAGCCGAGCGCGACCGGCAACTGAATCTTGAGCGCCAGAAAGAAGCTGAGAAAAGAGCTATCCAGGCCCAGATTCGCCAACTGGTCGAGACTAACAAGCTGAATCGCAGCCGCGCAGAAACCTCCTACCAGTTCGTGCACGACAAGAAGATCAAAAAGATCTTTGTTGACGACACCATGGTGGATCAACTGTCCCGCGGCCGCCTGGCCGTGGTGTTTGTTAACGGCGAATATGAAGTAGTTGCCGAGGGTGTCGCCCGCAAGATCATGGAGCGGGATGAGCTGGCAGTCATTGTACTGCACGACCGCGGCCAGGATGATAAGGGTGATGACGACCCTTATGCCGGATACGAAATTCCTGATGATCTGATGTGGTAAGCAAACGCTTCAGCTAAAGTCGGTAGCACCTACACCACTCGGCTACCGACTTTCTCTCCCCTGTAATGAAGACGCTGAACCTCGTCAGTGGAGCCGGTGCCTGTCAAAAATCTCCTTTACTTCCCGCTCCGCTTCCTCCGGCACGATAACTTTAACCAGTTTGTTTTCCTCATCGATATAAACGTTATCTCTCGGAATACCCGTGGCAATAAGATCGTCCCAGGTATTTTTGGCCTGATCGTGGCTATCGTAACCGCCATTCATTGTTTTGTTCATAGCTAGCACTCCCTGGCAAATGATTGGGTGTCACCAGAAAGAATAGGAGGAAGAGGCGGGATTGTACAACTTTTAACCAGTACGAAGATTCATTTGAACCGAACCTCTATCGGTTCAAATTCTCCCAGCTGTACAACGCAAAACGCCTCAACCTGTGGGCTGCACAAGCTGAGGCGCGTTGACTTTAATATGGCGCGGCTGGGAGGATTCGAACCTCCGACCGCCTGGTTCGTAGCCAGGTACTCTATCCAGCTGAGCTACAGCCGCTTAAAACAGGTTTGCGATAGTGGCGCGGCTGGGAGGATTCGAACCTCCGACCGCCTGGTTCGTAGCCAGGTACTCTATCCAGCTGAGCTACAGCCGCACATCTTTCGCAATGGTTGAATGCTACTTCAACCTGCTCTCGTTTCCCCGAAAAGAAATGGCGGAGAGGGAGGGATTCGAACCCTCGGTACGATTGCTCGTACGGTTCCTTAGCAGGGAACTGGTTTCAGCCACTCACCCACCTCTCCTTGAGAACGGGGCGTATACTACCATAATTTTTCTGTTTTCATAGGGTTGACACGAGTTTTTTCTTCCCGATTTCCCCCACCATCAAAAAAGCCGCTCAGGTTTCCCGTGAGCGGCTTCTATTGATCAGCTATTGCCCGGTTCCGGCTCGTCTGAGCCTTTTTCGGACTGAATCCGCTGATAGATTTCTTCACGGTGAACCGCGACGTCTTTCGGCGCGTTAACACCGATACGTACCTGATTCCCCTTCACCCCCAGAACGGTAACGGTAATCTCGTCACCGATCATCAGAGTTTCGCCAACACGGCGAGTTAAAATCAACATATCCCTTTCTCCCTATTCCAAACCAACCTGTTCCGACAACAAAATGTTGTACTTATAGCTTTTATAAAGAGATCACTGATCATACTAAAGACGCAATAATACTTATACCCCTTCGCATCTCCATAGCTATTATCAATGACCTCAAAAAGGCACGCTTGCGAGCATCCTGCTGTTAAGCGCCCTCGTCCACCCCGGCCTGATCCAGTTCAAACGCACTGTGCAGTGCACGAACCGCCAGTTCGAGATACTTCTCATCGATCACCACCGAAATCTTGATTTCTGAGGTGGAGATCATCTGAATATTAATACCTTCTTTGGAAAGTGCCTCAAACATTTTGGTTGCCACACCGGCGTGCGAACGCATACCCACACCCACAATGCTTACTTTGGCAATCTTACTGTCACCACCTACTTCGCCGGCACCCAGTTCACTGGTGATGCCACGCAGAACTTCCTGAGCACGTTTAAAATCGTTACGGTGAACAGTGAAGGTGAACGCAGTTTTGTTATCCTCACCCACGTTCTGGACGATCATGTCCACTTCGATATTGGCATCACTGACCGGCTTCAGAATCCGCAGGGCGCTACCCGGGGTATCAGGCACGCCGGAAATGGTCAGTTTGGCTTCATCACGATTGAAAGCAATGCCGGAAACAACCGGTTGTTCCATGGCGTTCTCATCCTCAAAAGTAATCAGGGTGCCTTCACCTTCCTGGAAGCTGGAAAGCACTCTTAATGGAACATTATATTTACCTGCAAATTCGACGGCACGAATCTGGAGCACTTTCGAGCCCAGGCTGGCCATCTCGAGCATTTCTTCAAATGTAATACGATCCAGCCGGCGGGCGCTGTCTACAACTCGCGGGTCGGTCGTGTAAACGCCATCCACGTCGGTGTAGATCTGGCATTCATCAGCCTTCAGGGCAGCCGCCAGGGCCACAGCCGTGGTGTCTGAACCGCCGCGTCCAAGCGTGGTGATGTTGCCGTGTTCATCAATACCCTGGAAGCCTGCAACAACCACTACCCGCCCGGCGTCCAGGTCTTCACGCATGCGCTGCTCATCAATCTGTTTGATGCGCGCCTTGGTGTGGCTGCTGTCCGTCAGGATACGTACCTGTGGACCAGTGTAGGAGCGGGCATCACAACCGCGCTTCTGCAGCGCCATTGACAACAGCGCTATGGTGACCTGCTCACCGGTCGATACCAGTACGTCCATTTCCCGGGGTACCGGATCTTCCATAATGTCGTTGGCAAGGGCGATCAGCCGGTTGGTTTCTCCGCTCATGGCCGAGACCACAACCACCACATCGTGCCCGTCTTTACGGAACTGACACACCTTGTCAGCCACCGCCTCAATCCGCTCGGTTGTACCAACGGACGTACCACCAAATTTCTGAACCAACAGAGCCATGTTTTGCCAAACTCCGAACCGGGGACTCGAGGCGGAGCACCGATTGCCCGCCCATCAAATAAAGCGGGCGGAATTATAAACCTCCGCCCGCGTCCAAAAACAGTTGCTTAACCGATATTTTGTTCAACCCAGGCCGGAACGCCTGCCAGCGCATCCGCCAGCTTGGACGGATCGTTACCGCCACCCTGGGCCATGTCAGGGCGTCCGCCACCCTTACCGTCCACTTGCGCCGCCAGGTGCTTCATCAGGTCGCCGGCTTTGATGCGGCCTGTAGCAGACTTGGTAACGCCGGCAACCAGTGTAACCTTGCCGTCGTCCACGGTGGCCAGAACCACCACACCCTCGCCCAGTTTATTCTTCAACTGGTCGGCGGTTTCCATCAGCGCCTTGCGGTCAGCGCCTTCCAGCTCTGCCGCGACCACTTTGAGCCCGGCCACCTCTACTGCATTACCTGCAAGGTCACTGCCTGCCGAGCTGGCTAGCTTGGCTTTCAGTGCGTCGACATCTTTTTCCAGCTGGCGGTTACGGTCGAGAACCTGCTGGACTTTATCCACTACAGTCTCACGGGTACCTTTAACCAGGCGGGCCGTTTCGCGCAGGGTGCGTTCAGTGGCGTCCAGCCACTCCAGGGCACCGAACCCGGTCACCGCCTCGATACGGCGAACACCGGAGGAAATACCGCTTTCCGAGGTAATCCTGAAAAGGCCAATATCACCGGTGCGAGACACGTGGGTGCCACCACAAAGCTCCACGGAATAACTCTCAGTCCCCATACTTAACACCCGGACCACATCACCGTACTTCTCACCGAACAGAGCCATGGCGCCTTTCTCTTTGGCCGTCTCCATGTCGGTCACATCGACCTGAACAGGCGTATTTTCCAGGATCTGTTCGTTTACCTGACGCTCGATTTCTTTCAACTGCTCCGGAGTGACCGCTTCAAAATGAGAGAAATCGAAGCGTAGTTTGTCCGGATCTACCAGCGAGCCTTTCTGAGTGACATGCTCCCCCAGCACCTTGCGCAGTGCAGCATGCAACAGGTGCGTGGCGGAATGATTGCGCTTGGTTCGCTCACGACGGGCGTGATCAATACGGGCATCCACTTCCAGGCCCGGGAACAACTCGCCCTCTACCAATGTGCCCACGTGCAGGTGGTTGTCGCCTTCCTTACGGGTATCGGTTACCTGGAAGCGACCACCGCTCCAGGTTAGCAGGCCGGTATCACCAACCTGGCCGCCGGATTCCGCATAAAACGGCGTACGCTCCAGCACCACCACGCACTCATCGCCAGCCTCGGCGGTCTTCTCTTCACCATTCACCAGAACGGTGCGAATGCGTTCATGGCCGTCAATGTGGTCATATCCGGTGAACTCGGTCCTGCCCTCAATGGTGATGCCGGCGGCGTTGTAATCAATGCCGAACTTGCTGGCCGCACGGGCACGGTCACGTTGGGCATCCATAGCCTTTTCGTAGCCTTCGTAGTCCAGGGTCAGGCCCCGTTCCCGGGCGATGTCGTTGGTCAAATCCACCGGGAAGCCGTAGGTGTCATACAGGGTAAATACGGTTTCGCCGGGAATTTCCGTACCCTTCAGTTCAGCGATATCCTGCTCAAGCAGTCGCAGACCTTTGTCCAGGGTCTTGGCGAATTGCTCTTCTTCCTGCAACAGCACCTTCTCAATCTGTTTGCGGCTGCTGACCAGTTGCGGGTAGGCCTCGCCCATCAACTCCACCAGGGCGCCGGTCAGTTTGTAGAAGAACGGCTGGGTTGCGCCCAGCTTGTTACCGTGGCGGGCTGCACGGCGGATGATCCGGCGCAGCACAAAGCCACGACCTTCGTTTGACGGCATCACACCATCGGCAATCAGGAAGGCGCAGGAGCGGATATGGTCTGCCACCACTCGCAGAGAGGCTTCGGTGGTCGCCGCACCACCCAGAATCTCGGAAGCCGCCTTGAGCAAATCCTGGAACAGGTCAATCTCATAATTGCTGTGAACACCTTGCAGCACCGCCGCAATCCGCTCCAGCCCCATACCGGTGTCCACCGAAGGCTTGGGCAGGTTCAGCATCTCGCCATCGGCGGTGCGGTTGTACTGCATGAACACCACGTTCCAGATCTCGATGTACCGGTCGCCATCTTCTTCGGGGCTTCCGGGAGGTCCGCCCGCCACATCCGGGCCGTGGTCGTAGAAAATTTCGGTGCAGGGGCCACAGGGGCCGGTGTCGCCCATCTGCCAGAAGTTATCGGAAGCGTAGCGACCACCTTTATTGTCGCCAATCCGGATAATCCGCTCAGCCGGAACACCTACTTCTTTGTTCCAGATATCAAAGGCTTCGTCGTCTTCCGCGTACACGGTTACCCAGAGCTTTTCCTGGGGCAGGTTCAGGTGCTGCTTACCGGTCAGGAAGGTCCAGGCAAAATTGATGGCTTCACGCTTGAAGTAATCGCCAAAGCTGAAGTTACCCAGCATTTCGAACAACGTGTGGTGGCGGGCGGTGTAGCCAACGTTTTCCAGGTCGTTGTGTTTACCACCGGCGCGCACACACTTCTGGGATGAGGTCGCCCGGGTGTAGACGCGTTCTTCCCGGCCAAGGAAGGTATCCTTGAACTGGTTCATGCCAGCGTTCGTAAACAGCAGTGTGGGGTCGTCTGCCGGCACCAGTGAACTGCTCGGCACAATGGTGTGCCCCTGCTGTTTGAAATATTCCAGAAACGCCTGTCGCAACTCTGCGGTTTTCATAGACCTTTGATACCTTTCGACCTTAAACACCTTGCCTGAAACCCGCCGGAATAGCCGGCAAGTCCGCGATTGAAATACGAATACTTACATGTGTGTGCAAATCCGCTACTCTAGCACACGCCGAGAACAGGAAAAACGTGAAACCTCACAGGAGATTCCATGCCCCGACGCTTTCATAACGCCGAGGAACTTTTACCGCCCGCAACCGCACTCAAGCGGGCCCTGGCCATCATCTACGATGGGTTGATCAGCATTGCCGTGCTGCTGGTGGCCACCTGGGCTTACACCATGGCCGCCGGCTGGCTTACCGGTTGGGAACAGTATGAGCAGATGGCCGAAGCTGGCGAACTCGAAGGCGGCCCCGGGCTTACCTTTACCCTGTTCCTTGTGCTCTACCTGTTCTTTGCCTACTTCTGGACACGCATCGGCCAAACTCTGGGCATGCAGGTATGGCGCATTCGCATTGAGAACCTGGATGGCACGTCTGTCAGCTGGACCCAGGCCTTGCTGCGTTATGGCAGTGCAGCGGCAGTGATCGTAGTAACCATGATCGCCGCTTATTACGTTGGTTCCCTGACACTCCTGCTCACGGTGCCCGCTGTGATCGCCCTGTTCTACCCGATCAACGGCCTGTCGCTGACCGATCGCGCATCCAACAGCGTGGTTGTGGCCGTGCCCGCACCAAACAAATCAAAAACCGCCAAAAACAAAAAATAATGCGCCCGGGCCGGCCATCTCAGCCGGCCCGCCGCATCAAAACAGCACCCACCACTGCGTTCACCAGAATCGGTGCCAGTACTGCCAGAAGCGGGTTAAAACCGTAGACCATGCTCATTGGCCCCAACAGATCCTGCATGTACTTGAACAACAGGCCCACCAGCAGCCCGGTAAATACCCGGAAGCCCATGGTCACGGAGCGCAACGGGCCGAAGATAAAGGAAATTGCCACCAACACCATCACCGCCGTACCCAGCGGCATCAGCGCTTTCTTCCAGAATGCCAGCCAGTATCGGGACGCCGTCAGCCCCTGCTCACCCAGGTAATTGGCATAGGTGTACAGACCTGCCATGGAAAGATTTTCCGGTTTAACAATCAGCACACTCAGCACTTCGGGTGACAAGCCGGTTTCCCAGCGCAAAACAGCATGCTCGTTGCGCAAAGTACGATCTTCCTCAATCCGCGTGGAGACGACCTTCTCCAGCAACCAATGATCACCCTGGAAAATCGCTCTCTCAGCAAAACTGGACACCTCCAGTTGCCGGTCGTCGCCAAAGCGGAACAAAGACACACCGTGCAATACGCCATTCGGCTGAACCGCATTCAGGTGCATAAAGGTGTTCCCTTCCCTGTGCCAGACACCATGGGCCGAAGCCACATTTCTACTCGCCCCCAGGGCCACCGCCTTGTCGCTCTGCGCCATGCGCTCTGTTGTTGGCGCAACGTACTCACCAATGGCAAGACCAAGCAACACCACCACAAGGGCCGGCTTCATGGCTGACCAGACGATGCGGCGGATGGAAACCCCAGCGGCCCGGATTACCGTCAGCTCAGAGGAGCTGGCCATGGCACCCAGCCCAACAAGACACCCCATGAAAGCACCCAACGGCAGGTAGTCATAGATCCGCCTTGGCAAGGTCAGAAACACATACCAGAGCGCCTGAAGGGTCTGGTAATCGTTGCGGGTATCATCCAGCTCGGCAATAAAGGCGAAAATCACATCCAGTGACAACACCACCATCATTACCAGGAACATGGCACCGCCCACGGTGCGCATAACGTAGCCATCGATTCTACGCATGGGCGCGGGCCTCCTTTTCCAGGCGGCGCCGGTACAACCAGGCTGGCCCGAACTGCAACCACAACCCCAGCGCCAGGAATATCACATGCACCCACAACATGCCGATCCACTCAGGCACCTTCCCATCAGCCAGGGCGTCCCTCGCAACAATCAGCAATCCCAGATAGGTGATATAAACCAGCATCGCCGGCAACAGGTGAAAGAACCGGCCCTGGCGTGGGTTAACCCGGCTCAGCCTAACCGCCAGCAAGGTCACGATGGGCACAATCAACGGCAGTGAAAAGCGCCAGTGCAACAGCGCCCGATCCTCCGGCTTATCCGATTGCCAGAGCGCCATGGTACTGATGCCTTCCTCAAGCTCGCGGTTACCAGCCTCACCCCCCATGATTTTCAGGCCATAAGCCTCAAAGCGGGTAACGTTGTAATCCAGGTTGCCCGGGCGCCCCTGAAAACGCCCGCCGTTCTCAAGTATCAGAAAACGACTGCCGGTTTCCTGATCGATCAGCTGGGAACCAGACTCGGCAGTAATCAGCGTCACCCCTTCGCCGTTAAGATTGTATTCTGCAATAAACACACCCTGAAGCTGTCGTTTGTCATCGCTCAAAGCCTCTGTGTAGGTAACCCGGCTACCGGATGTAAAGTCCTGAAAACGCCCGGGCGCCAGCATCTCAAACTCTGTGGCGGTGCGCGCCTCGTTGAAAATTGCCTCCACCTGTTTCATACCCCATGGCGACACGTACAGGCTCATGCCAGCTACCACCAGCATCACCGGAACACAGCCAAGCAGGGTTTTCGCCAGCAACTGCCTGTCGCTGACACCGCAGGCAAACAACACCGTCATTTCACTTTCAAGATACATCCGCCCGTATGCCAGCAGAATGCCGATAAACAATCCAAGGGGCAGAATCAGCTCAAGAAATCCCGGAAAGCGGTACGCCATGATGGAGAACAGAACGCCGGCGGGAATCTCGCCCTCGGCCGCATTGCCCAGGTACTTGATAAAGCGCCCACTCATAAACACCAGCAGCAGGATGCCGGAAACAGCAACCATGCTGACCATAATCTGGCGAATGATGTAACGGAAAACGATGTTCAAATCAGTCTCTCTGGCAGCGCCGAAGCGGGAGATGGTCGATAACGGAAACTGCGGGTATTCTATGTAACCTTGGCGATGAATAACAGCACAAGCCCAATACGATAAAGCCATCGTAACGATACAAGCCTGCCGCTTGATTAATAGAGCTTTTGCCCCAATCCTATTGGCATCGGATTAATAACGCCTACCACATTCAATAAGCACAAGCTTACAACGGGAGTTGCCATGAATTTCAGCCTGAGCAGCAAAGCCATTACCGCCACCAAAACCGATTGCCTGGTTATCGCGGTGCCTGAGAAGGGCGAGTGGCCGGAAACCACAAAAGTAGCAGACGAAGCACTGGGGGGGCTGATCAAGCAACTTGAAAAAGCAGGCGACCTGACTGGCAAGAACGCATCTGTAAACACGCTGCCCCTGGTCGACCAACCATGGCAGCGCGTGGTTGTGGTCGGCACCGGCAAAGACAGCGACCGCACGTCAGCCAACTTTCGCAAGGCACTGATCGCCATGATGGGCGTCCTGAAAGACGGCCCATCCAAGAGCGCACTGATCTGCCTGGCCGACACCAGCCTGCAGGGCGAGGACGCAGTCAGCTCCGAAGAAGCCCGCCTGAACCTGATCGGACGCATTCTGGAAGACCAGCTCTACACCTTCACCGAGTTCAAGAGTGAAAAGCCAGCTGCCCGTAAACTCAAGAAGGTAGTGGTGCAGGCCTCCGGTTCCGCCAAGGCCCTGAAAGACGCCTTTAACCAGGGCCTGGCTACCGGCCGGGGCATGAATTACACCAAAGATCTGGGCAACACTCCGCCCAACATCTGCCACCCAGTCTGGCTCGCCGAGCAGGCCAAGAACATGGCCAGGGAACACGACTGCATCAAGACCGAAGTACTTGATGAAAAACAGATGGAAAAGCTTGGCATGAACACCATCCTGGCCGTGGGCAAAGGCTCCAAACAGCCCCCGCGACTGATTGTGATGGAATACCGTGGTGGCAAAGCCAAAGACAAACCCTACGTACTGGTGGGTAAAGGCATCACCTTCGACACCGGTGGCATCAGCCTCAAGCCCGGCGAAGGCATGGACGAAATGAAATACGACATGGGCGGTTCCGCCAGCGTGTTCGGCACCATGAAAGTGCTGGCCGAAACCAAACCCAAGATCAACGTGGTTGCCGTCATCGCCGCTGCCGAAAACATGCCGGATGGCGGCGCGTCCCGCCCCGGAGACATTGTCACCACCCTGAGCGGCATGACCGTTGAAATCCTCAACACCGACGCCGAAGGCCGCCTGGTACTTTGCGACGCCCTCACTTACGTCAAGAAGTTCGACCCGGAAGCCGTGGTCGACATGGCCACCCTCACCGGTGCCTGCATCATTGCTTTGGGTAACCAGGCCACCGGCCTGCTGTCCAACAACGACGAACTGGCCAACGAATTGCTGGCCGCCGGCGAACGCACCGGCGACCGCGCCTGGCGCCTGCCGCTATGGGATGAATACCAGAGCCAGCTCGACAGCAACTTCGCCGACATGGCCAACATCGGTGGCCGCCCCGCTGGCACCATCACCGCCGCCTGCTTCCTGAGCCGATTCGCAAAAGACTACCGCTGGGCCCACCTGGACATCGCCGGCACCGCCTGGAACTCCGGCAAAGCCAAAGGATCCACCGGCCGCCCGGTTCCCCTGCTGGTCGACTACCTGATGTCCCATGCAGGATAATCAGCCAAACCCACCGGAGGCCGGCAGCACCGCTGCCGCCCCCTCCGGCCGGGACGACCAGAACCAGCGCTACTGGTTCCACATCCTAGCCCAAAACACCCCCGTAGCCCGCAACCTCCACGCCGCCAAACTCGTGGACAAAGCCTGGCAGCAGGGCGACCGCGTTTGCATCCTCTGCGACACCGAAGACCAGGCCAAAGAACTCGACGACCTGCTGTGGAACCTCGCGCCCGATGCCTTCATCCCCCACAGCATCGCCCAAGACCCAACCACCCCCTGCCCCGACCCGGTAGGCATCCTGCTTTACCCGCCGGCCGCCACGGACTGGGATACCGTTATCGTGCTGTCCTCGACACTGCCGGAAGATGCTGACCACTACAGGCGGCTGGCCTTGGTTGCCCACAATGATCCGGCGGTGCTAAACCAGGCTCGGGGGCATTACAAGCAGCTGCGGACGATGGGGATTGAGGCGCGGGTGCATGATATGCGGCGGCGGTGATTGTTTTTTGCCACTAAATCCACGAAAGGACACGAAAGGAAAAAGATTTTTGCCACGGACGCTCACGGACCGAAACGGACAAAAAACGAAAAGCTAAACTCACCAGCGAACAGCACAAAGTCAAATCTGTGGGGTTGGGGGTAGGCTTTCCAAAAATCTCGTAGGCCATGGATGGCCGGAGCGAAGCGCACATGGATGTGCTCGTAGCGTTTTTTGGAAAGCCTACCCTCAACCCCACAAAGCACCAACCTAGCAGGCTACCGAAACCGAAGCCCCGACGAGCCTCGAAGGTTCGCCGCAACCAAAGCGACCATGTATAATCGGCCCACTCAGAATTTCCCTATGTGAATCAACCAAAACGGTCACTGCATAATCCCATGGAAAAAACCTACCAGCCAGAAAACATCGAGCGCCAGTGGTACGAAAACTGGGAATCCAAAGGCTATTTCCGCCCCAGCGGCGAGGGCGACTCCTACAGCATCGCCATCCCGCCACCCAACGTGACCGGCAGCCTGCACATGGGCCATGCGTTCCAGCACACCATCATGGACACCCTCACCCGCTTCAAGCGCATGCAAGGCCGTAACGCATTGTGGACCGTCGGCACAGACCACGCCGGCATCGCCACCCAGATGGTGGTGGAACGCAAACTGGCCGCCGAAGAAGACAAAACCCGCCACGACCTGGGCCGGGAAGAATTCATCAAGCGCATCTGGGACTGGAAAGAACACTCCGGTGGCACCATCACCCGCCAGATGCGCCGCCTCGGCAACTCCGTGGACTGGAGCAACGAACGCTTCACCATGGACGAAGGCTTCTACAAAGCCGTGCAGGAAGTGTTTATCCGCCTGTACGAAGACGGCCTGGTATACCGCGGCAAACGGCTGGTGAACTGGGACCCGAAACTGCACACCGCCATCTCTGACCTTGAAGTCGAGAACAAGGAAGAGAAAGGCTATTTCTGGCACCTGCGCTACCCTCTGGCCGATGGCCAGAAGACCCAGGATGGTAAAGACTACGTGATCGTCGCCACCACCCGCCCGGAAACCATGCTGGGCGACACCGCCGTGGCCGTCCACCCGGACGACGAACGCTACCAGCATCTGATTGGCCAGCACGTCCTGCTGCCACTGGTAAACCGCCGTATTCCCATCGTGGCCGACCACCACGCTGACCCTGAAAAGGGCTCCGGCTGTGTGAAGATCACCCCCGCCCACGACTTCAACGACTACGCCGTGGGCAAGCGCAACAACCTGCCCATGATCAACGTCATGACACAGGACGCCAATATTCGCGATGTAGCCGAGGTCTTCAACGCGGACGGCACCGAGAATTCCGAGATTAACAGCGCCCTGCCAGCCGCTTATGCCGGCCTGAGCCGGGAAGCGGCCCGCAAGCAGATTGTCGCCGACATGGAATTGGCGGGCCTGGTCGAAAAAATCGAGGATCATGTTCTGAGCGTGCCCCGTGGCGACCGCTCCGGCCTGATCATCGAGCCGATGCTTACAGACCAGTGGTTTGCCGATGCCAAGACCCTGGCCAAGCCGGCTATTGAAGCGGTAGAAGACGGTCGTATCCAGTTCGTGCCCAAACAGTACGAAAACATGTACTTCGCCTGGATGCGCGACATCCAGGACTGGTGTATCTCCCGTCAGCTCTGGTGGGGCCACCGGATTCCCGCCTGGTACGATGCAGACGGCAACATCTATGTCGGCCGGAGCGAGGCTGAAGTGCGCAGTAAACACCAGCTCTCAGACACATTGGAACTCAAGCAGGACGACGATGTACTGGACACCTGGTTCAGCTCCGCCCTGTGGACTTTCGGCACCCTGGGCTGGCCGGAAATCACCGAACGCCTGAAGACGTTCCACCCCACCGACGTACTGGTGACCGGTTTCGACATCATTTTCTTTTGGGTCGCCCGGATGATCATGATGACCATGCACTTCATGAAAAACGAAGACGGCACTCCCCAGGTGCCCTTCCATACTGTGTATGTCACCGGCCTGATCCGGGACGAGCACGGCGACAAGATGTCCAAGTCCAAGGGTAACGTGATCGACCCGCTGGACATGATCGATGGCATCAGCCTGCCGGACCTTCTGGAAAAACGTACCGGCAACCTGATGCAGCCCAAGCTGGCTGAGAAAATCGGCAAGCGCACCGAAAAGGAATTCCCGGAAGGCATCGCCGCCCACGGCACCGACGCCCTGCGCTTTACCCTGGCCGCCATGGCCACCACCGGCCGTGACATCAACTGGGACATGAAGCGCCTGGAAGGCTACCGCAACTTCTGCAACAAGCTGTGGAACGCCGCCCGCTACGTGCTGATGAACACCGAGGGTGAAGACTGTGGCGTCAACGACGAGCCGGTGGAACTGTCCCTGGCCGACCGCTGGATCATCAGCGAACTACAGAACTGCGAGCAGGAGGTCATCCGCCACCTGGACCAGTACCGCTTTGACCTGGCCGCCTATGCCCTGTACGAGTTCATCTGGAACGAATACTGCGACTGGTACCTGGAACTGTCCAAGCCAGCCCTGGGCGACGACAACGCCAGTGCCGAGGCCAAGCGCGGCACCCGTCGCACCCTGGTTCGGGTGCTGGAAGCCGTACTGCGCCTGGCACACCCGATGATGCCATTCATCACCGAGGAAATCTGGCAACGCATTGCCCCGCTCGCCGGCAAACAGGGTGACAGCATCATGCTCCAGCCATACCCGCAGCCGGATGCCAGCAAGCAGGATGCCGCCGTGGCCGCCGATATCGAATGGCTCAAGGGCGTGATCGTGGCCGTACGCAACATCCGTGGCGAGATGAACATCTCCCCGGCCAAACAGGTTCCGGTGCTGCTGAAAGGCGGCAATGCTGATGACGAGCGCCGCCTGAACGACAACCGCCAATTCCTGATGTCCCTGGCCAAGCTGGAGAAACTGGAATGGTTTGAAGGCGACAAGGCCCCCATGAGCGCCACCCAGCTGGTGGGCGAAATGGAAGTGCTGGTGCCCATGGCCGGCCTGATCGACAAGGATGCCGAACTCAAGCGCCTGGACAAGGAACTGGAACGCCTGAACAAGGAAATCGGCCGCCTGGAAGGCAAGCTGAACAACGAGAAGTTTACCGCCAAGGCCCCGGCCGAAGTGGTCGAGAAAGAGCAGGAGAAGCTGAAGGATGCGCAAGGCAGCCTGCAACGGCTCAGCGCACAACGGGCTGAAATCGAGGCCATGTAAGGCCATGATTGCCATCCTCGGCGCCGGCTCTCTGGGCCGGCTCTGGGCCGCAACGCTACCTGCCGGGCAGGTAGCGTTTGTGCCCCGCCCGGGCCAGGCGCCCGATCCCATCTGTTACCGCTTTCAGCCCATCGAAGGTGAATCCTTCGGCGTTACCATTCCCTGGCTACAGCCCGGCCAGTCACCTGAATTGTTACTGGTGACCACCAAAGCCGGCGATACCCTCGAAGCCCTCAAAGCTGCCCTGCCCTCTATTGCCAGTTCGACACCCATTGTGTTGTTCCAGAACGGCCTGGGCAGCCAACAGCAGGTTGCCGCAACCTGGCCGCAACGCCCGGTGCTGGCAGCCTCCACCACCGAAGGCGCCAACCGGCCCGAGCAAGGCCTGACCGTTCACGCGGGCTGCGGCGCTACCTGGGTAGGTGCTTTAAACCCTACCGGGCAACCCCTGGTGAACCGGGTTGCGCAGCAGCTTGCCGAAAGCCGCCTTGAGGTTCACCCTGAACAGGACATCCTCGGCCGCCTCTGGCAGAAACTGGTAATCAACGCCGGTATCAACGCCTTTACTGCCATTCTCGATTGCCCCAACGGCGAGATACTGAAGCAGCCGTTCTACCAGCAATGGATTGATCCCTTGTGCGAAGAAATCAGCCGCCTGCTGGGCGCCGCAGCGCAACCGAAGCAAGCCCCGGAAGCCCTGCGCGACGGCATTGAGGCGGTCGCCCGCAGAACCGCCACCAACACCTCCTCCATGCGCGCGGATATGCTGGCAGGTCGCCCCACGGAAATCGACTTCATCAACGGTTACCTCGCCAGGCTTGGCCAGCAGCACGGCATTACAACACCGGTGAACCAAATGCTCACCGAACGGGTACAACAACTGGACTGATCACTTATTCAGGGAGCAAACACATGGGCAACCGCCTGTCGAAAATCTACACTCGCACCGGTGACGACGGCTCTACCGGGCTGGCCGATGGCAACCGCATCGCCAAGAATGCCCAGCGCGTGGAAGCCATGGGCATGGCGGATGAACTCAACTGTCACATCGGAGTGTTGATTGAAACGCTACCAGCCGGTGACGGCCTGATCGAGACGTTCCGGCGGATTCAGCACCACCTGTTTGATCTTGGCGGCGAGTTCGCAATTCCTGGCAGCAAGGTCATCAGCGACGACCACATTGATTGGCTGGAACAGACCCTGGATGAGCATAATGCCGACTTACCGCCATTGAAGAACTTCATTCTGCCCGGAGGTTGCCCTGCCGCCGCACAATGCCATCTGGCCCGGGCGGTTTGCCGTCGCGCAGAGCGCGTGGTGGTAGCGCTGGGCCACGAAGATTCTATCAATACTGCGTCCCGCCACTATCTGAACCGGCTGTCTGACCTGCTGTTTGTCATTGCCCGCGTGCTGGCCCGCCGGGATGGCAGCCAGGAAATTCTCTGGGAACAAAAAAAATCCGGCCTCTGAGGGCCGGATTTTTCTGATCAAAGGCACCTGCCTTATACCTTGAACGCCTCTACCAGCCGCTGAAGCGATGCCGTCAGCTCAGACATCTGGCGGGACGACGCCAGCGTCTCCTCGGCGTTGGACGCGGTGCTCTGCCCCAACTCGCCGATACGCTCCACGTTGGCGTTGACGTTCTTGGCCACCGCAGACTGCTCTTCTGCAGCCTGGGCAATCTGGTGGCTCATATCCACAATCTCAGAGATGCCCGAAGCAATGCGGTCCAGCGCTTCTGTCACCTCACCGGATTTCTGAACCGTTTGCTCCGTGGCATCGTGGCTGGAGGTCATGGCCGAGACCGCTTCCTTAACGCCACCCTGCAGGCGGGAGATCATGCCTTCAATCTCTTCGGTCGATTTGTGGGTGCGCTGAGACAGTGAGCGCACCTCATCAGCCACCACCGCAAAACCGCGCCCCTGTTCACCGGCCCGGGCCGCTTCAATGGCAGCGTTCAGCGCCAACAGGTTGGTCTGCTCGGCGATGGCCTTGATCTCCACCAACACCTGGCTGATGTTGTCGCTGTCTGAACTGACCCGATTGATTACCTCTACCGCACCGGCGATTTCTGCCGCAAGACGGTTAATGGTTTGCACGGTAGCCGCCACAACCTGGCGGCCCTTTTCGGTATCACGTTCTGCGCTACCGGCGCTGTCCGCTACCCGGTGAGCACTTTCGGTCACTTCGTTGACGGCCTCTACCATCTGCCCCATGGCTTCGTTGATCTGGCCGGTTTCTTCCATCTGGCGGGCAACCGCTTCGCTGTTGGCTGCAGCGGTATCGTTGACCCTCACGGCCTGGCTATCAACGTCACTCGTGGTGCCACTAACAGAACGGATCAGTTCAGCAATCCGGTCGGTCATGTTGTTGAACTCGGTTGTAAGCTCGCCCAGCTCATCACGATTATTAAGCTGTATGTGTGTGGTCATATCACCAGCCGCGACGCTGCGAGCCGCCTCGCTGAACCGATTGATGGCGGTTCTCACCGACATGAAGAAGCCAACGTACAGGTACACCACCAGGAGCATCACCCCAATCAGCGCACCAATGATCAGCCGGCGTTGAGCGGTCTCGTTCTGCAGCCGTCGCTCCAGATTCAATGACACCACGTCGAAAATGCTGTCATTGAGTGAGTCGTAGTAGCCGAGCTGCGTGGCAACAGCGGCATCAAATTCCTGCCAGGGCTGCTCCAGGCGCATTGGCGTGATGATGTTCAGGTCCAGCTGTTCGCGCAGAGCCATCAGGCTTTCGTCAACCCGCGTCAAGGCACCCCCGGCCCTGCTCGCCAGTTTGGGCGAGGTTTCAACAGCAATAGACAACGCAGGCGACAACAGGGAACTGCGGTTGGTCAGTTGGTCATAGATTTCATTCAGAATTTCACTCAGGTTGTAACCCACCTGGCCATCCACCAGGGCAAAGATGCCGTACGAGCGAGCCCTGCCGACAACGGTTCTCGCCTCAGGAAGCGCATTGCGGACAAGCCCGAGCAGCAACAGATTTTCCCGAGAAGCATCCTGTCCAAGGCCGGAAATTTCAATGGTGGCCGGCAGGAGGGCCAGCACTTTCTGGACAAACTCGTGGTAATACTTGAATTGAGGGTCCATGTTGCCCTGGTAGTTGTCGTCCTGTTTGAGTTGCTCCCACTCCGCCTGCAAGGCCAGAACCTGATCCCTCCAGGAACCGGAAGAGTCGAACGAGCGGTTGTTTCCCGCAAGGTCTGACAGCAGGCCATCAATCTGCTCCGCAGCAGCGCCTGCCTTACCCAGGAGTTCACCTTCATCCTTGAGAATACCCGGCGCCTGATAATCACGATAGGTCATGGACGCCGACAGCAACTGATCTACCTTGCGAAGCTCGGCAAGGCCTTCGATACCGCGGGTCATGGTTTGAACGGATTGATTGAGGCTGGAAATAACCAACCACGACAGGACAATGATCGGGCCCAGGAACAAGATGCTTATTAGGCTGAACTTGTAGACCATGGGCAACCGATTCATCAGGCTAACAGCTGGATTGATCAAATATTTCACGGTGCCCTCTCGCTGATTCTAATAACTGAATCTTTATTCTTTGTTTGATTATCGCCCAAGGTCGGAAAAACTTAATCACCTTTAAGTGTTATTCTGTAATGTTTTATGACACTGCTCAGACCACGCCAGCAATCACTAACAACGCGGCAGCACAGATCCAAACCAACATGCTCCGGTTAAGCAGCCCTCTTATAGCTGCAAGGCTACTCCTGCCAAACCCTGTCCACTCATCCGGGTGCAACCGCGCAAACTGGGCTGGATCAAGCGCATACCTGGTTAACGACCCGTTTGCGGAAATCATGAGGACCTCCGAGGTTTTTCTTCCAAAACCGGGCAACACTTTCTTCGCCTCCTTCGACCAGCCAGCGAAATCTCCGGCCAGCCCCAGGGTGCATGAAAGTAAACGGGCCGGAATCCAGCTGACAAGGTTGGCCAGTGTCCGGAAACGGGCCCGGGCTGCCTGCTGTGGCCACTGTTCAGCTAACGCCACCAGGCCCCGGGCAACCAATGCAGCGCCAATGCCGCCGACCACATACCAGAAAGCCACCAGGAAGAACCGCTCGAAAACCCCGACCACCAGTGCCTTGGAAAGCGACAGATGCATGGCCTCTGGCGAAAGCGCTGCGCCCCGCTCTTCCGGTGGTAATCGGTTCTGGATATGGCGCCAGGCGGCTTGCATGTCGCCCCGGCTCCAGGCATCCGAATAGTCATGGAGCTGCTGCCGCCAACCAGGCGCGCCCATCAGCAGTACCAGCAGGATCAGCTCCAGCGGATAAGCTGCCAGCCTTAACCCGTTCCATTCCAACGCAAAGACGACACCCGCCAGCACCAGAGCCGGCACTAACACCCATACCAATCCTGCTGCCATGGCACTTTCCTTTCCAGCCTGGATGGTTGCACCCCGGTGAAACCAGGCACGCCAAAGCACATCGCCATCAAGTCGGTCCCGGCCATCCAGTCGGCGGCGGATCAGGTATGCCAACAGAAAAACGACAAACACCATTCAGCTGATCTCCTCATGCGCCAACAACTGAACAAAGCATGGCCAGTCGAAGGCTGGCCCGGGGTCGGTTTTTCGGCCTGGCGCAATATCACTGTGGCCGGTAATGCGCTCCACGCTTATCTCAGGCCAGGCAATCATCGTCAGCCGCGCCATATTCGCGAGCGTGCGGTACTGCTCAGCCGTGTAGGGAATATCGTCTGCGCCTTCCAGCTCGATGCCGATGGAGAAATCGTTGCACTCCTTCTGGCCATCAAAGCAGGATCTGCCAGCATGCCAGGCCCGGTCCAGGCAGCTGACAAACTGCACCACCGATCCGTCACGGCGTACCAGTGCGTGGGCCGAAACTTTCATGGCAGCGATGGTTTCAAAGTAGGGATGAGCGGCCGGGTCCAGCCGGTTGCAGAAAAAGTCTTCGATCTCTGTTCCACCAAACTGACCGGGAGGCAAGCTGATGCTGTGAACCACCAGCAGGGAAATAGGCATGCCGTCAGGTCTTGGACCAAAATTTGGCGAGGCCACCCAACGGCTTCCGGGGTAGCGGCCCGTCTGCCTTAACTGTTCTGCCTGACGAGCAAGTGAGTTGTTGTCAGGTTTGCGGTCTTGGTTAACTTGTTCAGAGATTGGCAAGGCGTACCCACTGTCGCTTAGTAATGTCCAATGGATTGAATCATAAAGCGACGGTGGATGCTATGGACTGCCGGGTACGGAGCGGGGCCTTCAGTCCTTTCGACTATGGCGGAGGTTATCAATGATGGATTCCAGGGCCCGGTCAAAAATCAGGCCGTCATCCAGCAGCGTAATACCACCATCCTGCAGCGCTACCGCCAGGTCATCCCGATGGTACTCTGCCACCTTGGCGCCGCTGCGATTGACGAAAATATACTTGCCGGTTGCCTTGATGAAGGCTGCCAGCTTGCAGCGCACACGGGTATCATCGCGCACCATCTCGATCCACGAGCCAACCCGAAGCTGATCCGCCCGGGCCAGCCATTCCGCCGCAACAACCGGAGCAGACGGCGTTTCTTCAACAGCCACCGGCTCTTCCGTTGCCGGCTGCGCGTCACTCTGAACGCTCTCTGCCGCGACCGGTTCGATTTCAGGCTGCGCGACTTGCTCTGGGGCACCGGCATCCACCTGAGGTTCCGGAGGCGCCAGCATTTGCTCCGGCTGATCCAGCTCCTCTTCGGCCATGGCATGGTCTTCTGGCGCCTTCCCGGCGTCGCTGACCGGTGCCGTTACCAGTTTCTGGAAAACATCAACATGAGCCAGTTCCAGGTCACGAATGGCAGCGTCGGTTGAGAACGGGTCCCAGGAAATTTCCTGCAAAGCACTGCGAAGGTCCTCGACCACCTCCGGTATTACCCGAAGCAGCTCAGAGCGGGTTTCATCCGATACCGGCCTTGGGTCCACACTCCAGATCAGACGCTCGGTGACCGCACAGGCGGATTGCCACTGCGGGCTCGCTTCGCCCTGACGCAGCACCACCCACTGCAGATAACGAGTCCATGGCTCGCTGAGAATCTGCATCACTGCAGCCGGAATATCCCGCCCCGCGGTCTCTTCCTGAATGAGATTGTTGGCGGCCTGACTTGCGCGCTCCTGACGAGCCCGGCCTTCCTCGGCATCCCGAAGGCGCTGCTCCACCAGCTCACGACGGCGCCGATCCAGATCCATGAAGTGTCCGAAATCCTTCAGCAGTTCATCAAACAATCCGACATTGTCGGTGAACTCGTTCAGGACACGATCGACCACTTCTTCAATCTTTTCCCGGAGTGGGTCTCGCATACCCTGGCGCTTTTCAGCCCAGCCAATAGCCGACAACGCCATTTCATTAAGCAGCTTTCTGACCGGGTGGCCGCCACGGTTAAAGAAGTTCCGATCCTTCAGGGCAACTTTCAGAACCGGAATCTGCAAGCGGCCGATTAATGCTTTCATAACCGGATGAAGCTGACGGTCTTCCAGTATGAAATCAAACAACATCGAGACCAGGTTGATAACATCGCCATCCACCTGCCCAAGTGATGCTTTTTGCCCATCTGGCTGTTGCAGCACAGCAACTATTTGCTGCCGTAATGGCACCACAGTGGCATCTGAAACCGGCGGCAAAGAATTCTGCAAGTTGCTGAGGCGAGCCATCAAATCAACGGTATCAAGCGTAACAGCGCCGGCAGGCAGGCTCATTCCCGAAGATGATGACTCACCTTGATGCAGAAGTGCACTCAACTCGGAGAACGTTGGAAAACTCGAAGCACCCGCGCTAGCGGTAAACGGCGCCTGGGGGCCCGATGGATGTTCAGGCGGCTCGGACGTGCCGGCCGGCCCTGCCGGTCGCCTCTTCGTTGCTCCGGCTGAACCCGCTGCCGGCACCCGACGCATGTCTGGCAGAACCCCCTCGGCTATTAATGTTTTATTAGCCTGCTCGTAGAATTCCCCTAACTTGTCTACCAACAACCGTTCAAAGAGTTTGAGTACAACCAGTTTGGCGCGAATATCAATATCGAGGTCTGCACATGCCTCTGCAATCGCCCCACAGATCACTTCAGGACTCAAAGGCATCTGATCATCCGAAAACTGGACATCCGGCATCAAATGCCGCACCCGAGCCGCCAACATCTGGACCGGCTCCTGGTAGCGGTTACGCAATCTGTTCAGAAGGTTATCGATCGCAACCTGTTGCTCAAGCTCGGAATGGTCCACCAGGCTCAAAGAATCCTGGTCAACCTCCTCCAGTGACGAGCCTGAGCGCAGAGGTTTGAAGCGACCAAAATCATTGAAAGCCTGGCTGACGTACTGAAGCATTGATACCGCAATCGATTTGCGCCGAAGCCTGAGCTCACGCATGGCATCGAAGTAGGCTGCCTGATCCTGATTGGATCCGGCTCGGTCTGAGAGAGCGAACAGGCTGTCATCGGCTTGTTCAAAGAACGAGCCGAGAACCGATTTCAATGACTGACCAGATACGTCACGCAAGCGAATGAGCGTAGGCGGAAGCGAAAACGGACCCACCGGTTTCTGGCCGGATAAACGGACAACCTTGTTATCGTGCGCCATGGAGATGCTCCGGTGTTGATCGGCAATATCACTGGGATTTTCTATTAATGACATGATACGGCCGATCATCGTCACCTTGTGTCAGAATTTGTCACCTTTTGTGTAGAGACGACTTGCGTCACATTTTAGCAGTTATTGCCAAGGGCATTTTGCGAAACGGCAGCCTGGCAGTAGAATTGCCGGGCTCGCAGATTTCAACTCATCCAAACCGCCGGACACCCGACATGATTGCCCCTGAACTGCTCCGCCAGGCCCGAATTGAATCCGTTGCCCAAAGCCTTCGCGAAGACATCGGTGATGGCGACATTACCGCCATGCTGATTCCGGCGGACAAAAACGCTACCGGCCGGGTGATCACTCGTGAACCGGCTCGCCTGTCTGGCAGAGCTTGGGTGGAGGAGGTATTCCGCCAGGTGGACCCCGCCGTCGAATTGACCTGGTTCTTTCAGGACGGCGACGACCTTGCCGCCGACGACGTGATCTTCCGGATGGCAGGGCCCGCCCGCTCACTCCTGACCGCAGAGCGAGCCGCCCTTAACTGGCTGCAAACACTGTCTGGCGTTGCCACCAGCTGCGCAGCCTATGCGGCAAAGGTCTCCCACACCCGTGTAAGGCTACTCGATACCCGGAAAACCCTGCCAGGCATGCGACTGGCGCAAAAATATGCGGTCACCTGTGGCGATTGCGATAACCACCGACTGGGCCTTTGGGACGCCTTCCTGATCAAGGAAAACCACATTGCCGCCTGCGGCTCGATTGCCAGCGCCATCCGTGAGGCCAGGCGCATTGCTCCGGGTCGCCCGGTAGAGGTGGAAACGGAATCGATGGACGAGCTGAATCAGGCCCTGAGCGCAGGGGCCGACATCATTATGCTGGATGAATTTTCGCTTGAGGACATGATTGAAGCGGTGCGCATTACCGCCGGCAAGGCAAAGCTGGAAGCCTCCGGCGGCATCAACGCGCAGACACTGGTTCCGATAGCGGAAACAGGCGTGGATTACATCTCCATCGGCGCCCTGACCAAAGATGTCC
Source organism: Marinobacter sp. MBR-99 (assembly GCF_040547575.1). Lineage (NCBI taxonomy): Bacteria > Pseudomonadati > Pseudomonadota > Gammaproteobacteria > Pseudomonadales > Marinobacteraceae > Marinobacter > Marinobacter sp. MBR-99. The sequence continues at coordinate 43,311 of NZ_JBEPPY010000017.1, forward strand.
GGGCCATCGATCTCTCCATGCGGCTGGAGTAAGCGCGCCCGACGCTACGCTCAGCTATCTGACAACAACCGATCCATCTCTTCCAGCGCCTGAACCAGGCGCTGGCCAGATTGCATCCGGCCCCGGAAGTGCTCCTCAGCCATAGGCGCAATACCAGACACGGACGGTAGCGGTTGCCCTGTCTCCACCAGTACCTTCATCTTCTGCAAGAAGACAAACTGCAGCCACTGGGTGAACGCCATGGTGTCGAGGCAGAATGGCTGGGTGCTCAGAAACGCGTGCTCCGGCGGCGGGCTGTCCTCCCACACTTCCAGGCGCCGGAGTTCTATCTCTATCCGCAACAGACTGTCCGTCACCTGATCTACCTGATTTGCACGATTACTCATGATCACGTCATCAATCGGCCAGGGGTTCGAGCTCGACTGACTCACCATGCAGCACCCGATACAGGTCTTCAAACTGTCGGGTCAACGCGTGCTTGGGAGCCATATGAATCAGCGGCTGCCGGCTTTGATGAGATTCTTTCATTTTCACCGAACTGGACAGGCGCACCGGCAATACCGGCAAACCCTCTTCTGTCAGCTCTTTAACCAACTGCTTGGGCAGGCTGGCACGCGGCTGGAACTGGTTGGCGATGATTCCCTCCACCACCAATTCCTGATTATGATCCTCCTGCAGCTCTTTGATTTCATGCAAAATGTTGTATAACGCCTGGCGTGAGAAATCATCACAGTCGAAAGGAATCAAACACCGCTGGGCCGCAATCAAGGCCGAGCGTGTATAGAAATTAAGGGCGGGCGCGGTATCGATGTAGATCTCATCGAAGGAATCGCTGAGTTTTTTCAAGAACTCACGAAGCTTGTAGATCTTGTGCTTAGCCTCGAGCTTGCGCTCCAGAAAATCCAGCTCGGGGCTGGACGGCAGAACGAACAAGTTGTCGAAAGATGAGGCATGCACAAATTCATCCGGGCGGCGGGTGAACATACTGAAGGCCACGGTCTGTTCAAGAAGATCCGCGGCGGTGTCCTTCAGTTCAGACGCCGGCTTGCCGAGCAGATAGTGTGTTGAATTACCCTGTGGATCCAGATCCACAACCAGGGTGCGCTTGCCCCGGGCCGCGCTGATCGCAGCCAGGTTACATGTGATGCTGGATTTCCCCACACCACCTTTCTGATTGAATACAACCCGTCTCATGTCGTCTCTCCAATGGCCTTTATCGTTATAAATCCGTTGTTACCACCCCATTACCGACTTCACAAACGGAATGGTTAATCTGCGCTGGGCCTGCAGGGAATTCTCATCCAGTTTATCCAGAATCCCGAGCAGTTGACCAAGACGGCGCGGAGCCCGGCGCATGATAAATCCGGCCACATCATCGCTCATCACCAGACCACGCTGTTCTGCCCTGGCCATCAAAATTCTTGACCGGTCTTCATCCCGGTAAACACCAAGCTGTACCAGCAAGCCGTGCGCAAGCCGGGAACCAAGGTCGGCCAGCCCAAACGGCAACGCCGCCGGCACCTCCGACAGGGTCACCATCAGCAACCCCTGGCGGTCCAGAATCCGGTTATATAAATGGAAAACGGCTTCCTCCCAGAGACCATCACCCGCGATCAGGTTAAGGTCATCCAGGCAAACCACCTCATACCCTTCCAACCCTGCGAGCGCCTCCGGCCCAAAGGGCATCAGTTCTCCGATACTGACACAGACCGCACTTTGGCCCCGCTGCTCGGAAAAATGACAGACCGCTTGCAGCAGATGACTTTTGCCGGTGTCGGAGTCACCACAGATCACCACAACGGGGGCTCCGGCCGGTTGCGCGCAAACCGCTCTCAAACGGTGCGCCGCATCATGATTGCGATCACCGTGGAAGTTATCAAACCGTGCGTCATCACGCAGCTTCACCCCAAGCACCATCTGTGAGGGAATCATGAGCGTTTGGCTCTCCATGCGCGCGCACCCCAAACCAGAATGTAGTGACAACCGCTGAATATGGCGGACAGGGCCACCAGCAGAATCCCGATTTCCATAACCCAGGGCTGCATCGGCAGATCAGCCATCAGAATAATAATGGCCAACGCCACGAGAATCTGGATAAAGGTATTAATCTTTCCCGGAATACTCGGTTCCATTTCAAATCGGCCAACACAATAGTGATACATCAACGCACCGCCAACAATGACCAGATCCCGGCCCAGCAACAGCACAAAAAGCCAAAGCGGGATAATACCGGTGATGGTCAGCATCAGATAAGCGGTGATCAGTAGCGCTTTGTCTGCTAAGGGGTCCGCAATGGCACCAAGACGGGAACGCCAGTTAAACTGCCGCGCAAGAAAGCCATCCAGGGCGTCTGTTGCGGCGGCAAGAAAGAAAATAAACAACGACTGGCGATAATTTCCCTCAAGCAATGCCCAGGCAAACGGGATAATGAGCAGTATCCGCAGGAATGTCAGGGCATTGGGAATCCATCGCCAACGCTGCAAAGTCACGTGCAGACCTCCGCTGTCGCTTAGCTGCCGCCACCACGGACAACCGGGGCCGGCTGCCAGCGATAGTAAAGCACTTGATACAAGGATTCGAAAGCCTGTTCGGCATCCTGTTCGTCACCATCATCCAGCGGCTGATACACGAACATGGCATCTCCCGGATACTGATCGCCAGGCTCGCCCGGCTCCTCAGCACCTTGCGGTTCGGCACCGGTCGATGCGGCAGCGGCTCGTGGCGCAGATACCGTTTCCTCTGGACGCCCCTCCATGACCACAAAGCGGGGATCCAGGGCAATGTACTCTTTCAGTTGATCCAGCTCACCGGTAAAGGTGACTTGCACTGTCATACGCTCGCTGCGAACCCTGGAGGCACCAACAGACACCACTGGCGTAAAGCTGGTCAGCGCTTTTCCGACATTGCCGTAGTCCGCAAGGGTATTGACACCCTCAAGCACGATATCCACTCGCGGGGACTCGCCCACCTCACCAGCAGCAACCGCATAGCGGCTGGCATAGGCATCGGCCCAACGCCCAACCACACGCCGCGCGAGCTCTTCCGGGTCTGCTGCAGTCACCGATTGTTCAGAGGCATCCATGCTCATACCATCGAACACCCAGCCCGCTCGCCATTGACCACCCGAGCGACTGACGCGCATGAGCGCCAATGCATCGTGAGACAAATCCGACGATGCTTCCTTGATGCGGCCAACAAATTGACCCCAGAGGTCTGACAGCAGCGAACGGTCGCTCTGCGCACCCTCTGGCGGGAAGGCTATGGGCAAGCCGCGCTCTTCCGCTGCGGCCAGAAACGCCCGGCGCCAGTCTGCAACCGCACTGCCGCCCGCCTCACTTTCATCCGTTGCGGCTGTCAGCAACTTCCGCTCGCCACGGTCTTCAATCGCGGCCCAAACCAACGTCAGCGGGCGGTTCGCCCCCCAGACCGGAGCGTTGATCGAAGCAAGGGCGCGATTGACACCAACGGCGCCAAAACTCATCTGCAACCTGGACTCACCCGCCTCGCGGCGCACCTGATAGGCCAGCAGCAGGGATTCCGCATCCTTGAGCACCTCGTCTGCGCCCTCAAGCTGTAATACATCCCGGGTACCGGAAACCCTGACCATTACCCGCCGGAGCCCCTCTGCGTAACCTGTCCTGAGATCATTTTGGGAGGTTCCGTTCACCGCCACCTCAACGTTATACAATCCCGATACAGTGACCGCCGAAGCCGGCCCTGCCAGCAGCATGGACAACGCGCTGACCAACACCAGCCAGTAAGTCATTGCCCGGAAAGCCCGAACGTCGTTTTTTTCCGTTCCAGTCATGTAACACCCTGCCGTTCCCATGATTGGCGCACAGGATACACCATCACCACAGACGAGAGTAGCAAGGCCCCGTTGCAGGTTGGCAATGATGTACTCTGAATATTTGCACGCTTTGCCGAATTCCGGTTGGAGCGCCCGGACGCACCTGTTAAAATCCGCCGCCTGACCCACAGGCCAACGGTTACATTTCCATGAGCGAACAGAAGCCTTCCCTCACCTATCGCGACGCCGGCGTTGATATTGACGCAGGTAACGATCTGGTCAACCGCATCAAGAACACGGCAGCCCGCACCCGCCGCCCCGAAGTCCTCGGCGGGCTTGGCGGCTTCGGTGCCATGGTTTCCATCCCGGCCGGTTATCGGGAGCCCGTGCTGGTTTCCGGCACTGACGGCGTTGGCACCAAACTTCGCCTGGCGATGCAACTCGAAAAACACGACAGCATCGGCATTGATCTGGTCGCCATGTGCGTGAACGATTTGATCGTCGGTGGCGCGGAGCCGCTGTTTTTCCTGGATTACTATGCCACCGGCAAACTGAACGTGGATATTGCCGCCCAGGTGGTGGATGGCATTGGCAAGGGCTGCGAGTTGTCCGGCTGCGCACTGGTGGGTGGCGAAACCGCCGAAATGCCCGGCATGTACGAAGGCGAAGACTACGACCTGGCCGGCTTCTGTGTGGGCGTTGTGGAGCGCAGTGAAGTCATCGATGGCAGCCGCACTCAGCCGGGCGATGTCATGTTGGCCCTGGGTTCTTCAGGCCCCCACTCCAACGGTTACTCGCTGATTCGCAAGATTATTGAAGTCAGCAATGCCGACCTCAACCAGCCATTGGGTGAAGACACCCTGGCTGACGCGCTGATGGCGCCCACCCGTATCTACGTGAAAAACATCCTGCAACTCATTCGTGAGGTGGATGTGCGGGCTCTGTCCCATATCACTGGCGGCGGTCTGCCCGAGAATATTCCGAGGGTTCTGCCACCCGGCACAGTGGCCGCTATCGACACCCAGAGCTGGGAACTTCCACCGGTGTTTCAGTGGCTGCAAGACGCCGGCGGCGTGGCCAGCGAGGAAATGTACCGCACCTTTAACTGCGGCATCGGGATGATTGTCTGCGTTCCTGCCGATCAGAAGGAATTGGCCATGGATGCTCTTAACGCTATGGGTGAAAAGGTATGGCAGGTAGGCGTTATTGAGGCGGCCGGCACAGCCGATGACGAGCCGAAAGTGCGCTACGCACCGGGGTTACTCACGGCATGAAGGCTGATCCCGCCCCCCTCCCGACCATCCTGGTACTGGCCTCAGGCAGCGGCACCAACCTGCAGGCGTTGATCGACGCCTCGCGGGAGCGGGACTTCCCGGGCGACATTGTGGCAGTAGGCTGCAACAAACCCGGGGCCTTTGCCCTCGAACGGGCTGCCCAGGCGAACATCAAAACGTTTGTGATCAATCATAAGGACTACGGCAGTCGGGAGGAGTTCGACGGCGCGCTGATGGCCGAGATCCGCCGCCATAATCCGGACCTGATTGTGCTGGCAGGCTTCATGCGGATTCTGACCGAAGACTTTGTTCGGGCCTTCCGCGGTAAAATGCTGAACATTCACCCTTCCCTGCTGCCAGCCTACACCGGCCTGAACACGCACCAACGAGTGCTGGAAGCCGGCGACAAGGTGCACGGAGTATCCATCCACTTTGTTACCGAGGAACTGGATGGCGGGCCGGTGATTGCCCAGGCCGAGGTACCCGTTCAGCACGACGACACCCCTGAGTCGCTGGCGGAGCGGGTTCAGCAACAGGAGCACGTGCTGTACCCCATCGTTGTACGCTGGTTTTGCGAAGGCAGGATTCAGCTGGCCAGTGACGGCGTGCTCTTTGATGGCGAACGGCTGTCTCAACCCATGCGCTTACCCGCCAGCTGAACAGATTGTCATCCCCCTCGGGCTTTTGAAAAGCTACACTGTTGCAAACGCATACAGTGAAAGAGGCTCCGGATGAAGACACTCAGAGCATCCTTGCGCATCGCTACCTGGCTGGCCGGACTCTGGTTCGGCCTGGTCTCGTTAACGGTTGCCGCAGCCGATACTCAAGACACGACCCCAGCCCTCTTCCCTCACGAGGCCACCTACTCTGCATCCATGTCAAAAGGCATTAGCCTCAGTGGCGCCGGCACGCGCAGCCTGACCGACCAGGGCAATAATGTCTGGCTTTATCGCACTCAGGTGAGGTCGTTTATCGCCGATATCGACGAATCGGTGGTCCTTCTCTGGGAAGATGACCGCGTGGTTCCCCTGCGTTATCGGTACAGCCTCAAGGGCCTGATGATCCGGAACCGGGAGCAGTCCATAGATTTCGACTGGCAGTCAGGCATTGCCACAGGGAAATACCGGGGCAAATCCTTTGAGCTGGAGCTCAAGGACGGTGCGCTGGATCCATTGGGTTTCCAACTGCAAATGCACCAGGATTTAAAAGCCGGCAAACGGGATCTGACCTACAACATCATTGATAAGGGCCGCTACAACGAGGATCGTTTCGCGGTGGTTGACGATGACAGCATCATCAACACCAATGGTCAGACAACCCAAACTCTGAAGGTGGAAAAGGTGCGCGGCGAGGATTCCAAGCGCCAGACGCTGATGTGGATAGACCCCAACCAGGGCCACCTGCTGCTCAGATTACTGCAGGTAGAGCCGGATGGCAGCGAGTATGAGCTGAAGCTGAAAGACGCGACCATTCGGGACTGATTCACAGTCGGGCGGTTCCGGCCCTAGCGGCCGGATTCCGCCCAGACCGCTTTAACCTCATCCGCGATAATTCTCAGCCCTTCTGCCACCTGCGCGTCGTCCTGGGAGTAGGTGACACGCAGGCACTCGTGACGGTGGCGCCAGTCATCTTCCGGCAAGCCCGGGAAGAAGTAATGGCCAGACACCACCAGCACCCCTCTCTGCTTCAGGCGCTGATATAGCGCCAGGCTGGAAATCGGCAGATCAGGAAACCACAGCCACAGGAACATGGCACCCTCTGGTTTGTGGATATACCAGCGGCAACTGTCCTCACCCATGGCGTCACGAAAAGCCTCCACAGCTCTTTCCATCTTGGCTTTATAAAACGGACAAACCACATCACGACTCAATGACAGGATCTCACCAGAGCGCACCAAAGGCTCGGCCAGCATGGCACCAAAACTCCCGGTCGCCAGGTTCATGATGGCGTTGATGCCAGACAGCGCCTTGATGATCGGCTCCGCCGCGATCACGATGCCAGTACGAGCCGCCGGCAGCCCCAGCTTGGACAGACTCAGGCACAGAATGACTTGCTCATTCCAGGTAGGCTGAGCATCCACAAATAACAGGCTGGGGAATGGTGTGCCATAGGCTCCGTCCACAATCAGCGGTATATCGTGCTGCCTGGCCAGGCCCTCAAGCCGTGCTAACTCCTCGTCGGTTATCACATTGCCAGTCGGATTGGTGGGCCGGGATACACAGATAGCGCCGGTTTCTCCGGTGACCTCCACGGCATCAAAATCCACCCGATACTTGAATTCATGGGCGTCGGTGAAGGAAATATCGGGCCTGACCGCCTGAAACAGACCGGGCTCGATACCGGCATCGGCATAACCAATGTATTCCGGTGCCAACGGCAACAGAATGTGTTTACGGTGTCCATCGCCGTAGTCGCCGCCGAACATGTTGAACAGCATGAAGAAAGCCGCTTGGCTGCCATTGGTCAGGGCGATGTTCTCGGGCTTCAGCCCCCAGTTGTATTCCTTGTTCAGCAATTCCGTCAGCGAGGCGATAAACTGCTTCTCTCCCTGGGGGGGATCATAAATCCCGACCAGCCGGCGCATCTGCCCCTCATCTGCCGCGATGCCCGCCAGAATTTCCTGCACCCGTTCCTGAATCTCGGGAATATGTCCGGGGTTGCCCCCACCCATCATGATCATCCCCTCACCAGAGGCCATGGCGTTACCCAGGTCATCCATCAGGGAGGTGATACCGGCGTCGGCGGTGAACTTACGACCAAAAGCAGAGAGTTTCATGGCGCTTATCCGTTCAACAGGCAATTCAATAGGTAGCTGATAAGTGTAGCGTGAGCCGGAACGGCTCAGCTATCGAGGGAAATACCGAGATTGCTGACGCCGTCGTTGGCGGCTTCCGCTTTGAGTTCGGCAATAAAGTCTTCCAGCGGCGTACGCTGGCGCTTGAGCGCGAGTACAGTGTCACGCTGGAAGATTTTGTCTTCCTTGAGCAGAGGGTGCTGTTCAAACAGGCGCACCAGCTGGTCTTCATCCAGCTCTTCACCCTCGGACATTTCCACAAAGTCCATAATGGTCCTGGTGGCCAGCTGGGATGCGTCGGTTGCGCGGTGTTTATTGGGGTTCAGTCGGTTGAGCAGTGCCTGTTCCAGCAACTGGCAGAAGTCGAAGGCCGGGTACACGCCGTAGGCGTCGTAGTCGTCCACGCTGGGGCTCAGGCTTTCGAGCTTGGTCAGCAGTTGGGGAATGGCCGCTTCGGTGGCCTCCTGCTGGAGTGTGTCCCAGGCCAGGTCCAGCAGCTGGCGCATCTTGCCACCGCTTTTCATGCCAACGGCATCAGCGAACAGGGCGTAGTTGGGAAAGGCCCGTTCGGCCAGGGTCAGCAGGAAGGCGCATTCGCGCCAGCCCTGCAGTTGTGAGACGGCTTTCAGAAACTGGTTGGCGTTCATGTCCTGGGAAGGGTCACGCCGGTCTGGCCAAGGTACTTGCCGCCACGGTCTTTGTAGCTGGTTTCGCAGATTTCATCGGATTCGAAGAACAGCATCTGGGCAACACCTTCATTGGCGTAGATTTTCGCTGGCAGGTTGGTGGTGTTGGAGAATTCCAGGGTGACCTGGCCTTCCCACTCCGGTTCCAGCGGGGTAACGTTGACGATGATGCCGCAGCGGGCGTAGGTGCTTTTGCCCAGGCAGATGGTGAGCACGCTTCTGGGGATGCGGAAGTATTCAACGGTGCGCGCCAGGGCGAAGCTATTCGGCGGAATGATGCAGACGTCGCCGGTGTAGTTGACGAAGCTGTTTTCATCGAAGTTTTTGGGGTCTACGGTGGCGCTGTGGACGTTGGTGAAGATTTTGAATTCGTTGCTGCAGCGTACGTCGTAGCCGTAGCTTGAGGTGCCGTAGGAGATGACGCGGCCTTTTTCGTTTTCACGAACTTGCCCGGCTTCGAAGGGTTCGATCATGCCGTGCTGTTCGGACATCCGGCGGATCCACTTATCGGACTTGATGCTCATGGTGAATTCTCGTTTCCAGCTGGGAAAAATTGGGGCGTAGTTTACCTTGTACCTTGGTGCCTGTCGAAGGTCTGGCGCTTGGACCTCCTAGCCTTCTTGGTTTGGAGCTTGGCAGGAGCAGGGATAGCTTTCCAAAAAACGCTACGAGCACATCCATGTGCGCTTCGCTCCGGCCATCCATGGCCTACGAGATTTTTGGAAAGCTATCCCTGCCCCTGCCGACAAAACTCTGGTGGAATCGCCGCCAACAGAGCTGCGCCACATACGAGGTATATTCTTACTCGCCTGACTAAAACTACCTATTGGCTTAACTCGTTAGTGCTCGGTGACGGAAACACTGGAGATAGTGCCACCAAGATTCCGCTCCCGGGTAGACAACTCCGCCCCCACTCTTCTGGCGATATCCAGATAGCGCCGGGCCACTTCGGAATCCGGTTCAGCCGCGACGGTCGGGGCGCCACTGTCGGTTTGTTCGCGGATGGTCATGTGCAGGGGTAGCTGGCCCAGGAGGGTGGTTTCGTATTCTTCGGCGATGCGTTCGCCGCCGCCGTGGCCGAAGAGGGGTTCTTCATGGCCGCAGTTGGAGCAGATGTGGACGCTCATGTTTTCGACCACGCCCAGTACCGGGATGTCGACTTTGCGGAACATTTCGATGCCTTTTTTGCCGTCCAGCAGGGCGATGTCCTGGGGGGTGGTGACGATGATGGCGCCGGTGACCGGGACTTTCTGGGCCAGGGTGAGCTGGATGTCGCCGGTGCCAGGGGGCATGTCGATGATAAGGTAGTCGAGCTCATCCCAGAGGGTTTGCTGGAGTAGCTGCATGACGGCGCCGCTGACCATAGGGCCGCGCCAGACCATGGGGGTTTTGTCGGTGGTGACAAAGGCCATGGAGTTGGCTTGCAGGCCGTGGGCCTGCATGGGGAAGAAGTATTTGTTTTCTCGCACGTCCGGGCGTTTGCCTTCGGGTACGCCGAGCATCATGCCTATGCTGGGGCCGTAGATGTCGGCGTCGAGGATGCCGACCCTGGCGCCTTCGGCGTGCAGGGCGAGAGCGAGGTTGACGGCAGTGGTGGATTTGCCGACGCCGCCTTTGCCGGAGGCGACTGCGATGATGTTTTTCACGCCGGGGACGGCCGGCAGGTCTTTGTTGGTTTTGTAGCTGTGGATTTTCTGGGCTACGTGGACTTCGGCGCTTTCCACACCATCCACAAATTCCAGGGCGTTGGCGACGATCTGTTTCAGGCCGCCGGCGATGCCTTTAGAGGGGTACGGCAGTTCCACCATCAGAGTGACCTTGCCGTTGTCGTCTGCGGTCAGGTTTTTTACGGCACCCAGTTCGTACAGGTCTTTGTTGAGATAGGGGTCTCGGTATTCTTTGACGGCAATTTCTAGGGCCTGTTGGGAAATCTGGGTCATCGGGGTCTCCGGAATAAGCTAATCACCTTGAATGCAGGTGAAAAATGATGGCTTGGAAGGTATCATCTGTGGCCGTTTCTGACCATATGGGGTCTTTACCTGGAACAATCAATTGCGATTGTCGCAGGAACCCCGTTTTTGTCTTTCCAACCCGACTCAACATAAGGTTCGGACATCACCATGACGCAAGCGAGCAAGCAACAGCGCGATATCCTGGTTACCAGCGCCCTGCCCTACGCCAACGGGCCCATTCATCTGGGGCACCTGCTGGAATACATTCAGACCGATATCTGGGTGCGCTATCAGAATATGCGTGGCCACAACTGCTACTACGTTTGCGCCGACGATGCCCATGGCACCGCCATCATGTTGCGGGCCGAGCGTGAGGGGATTACCCCGGAGCAACTGATTGACCGGATTCGGCAGGAGCATCAGGAAGACTTTGCCGGCTTCCATATCCGTTTCAATAATTACTACTCCACCCATTCGGAAGAGAACCAGTTTTTCTCCGAGTACATTTACCGCCAGATTCAGCAGAATGGTCATATTGCCACCCGCAACATCACCCAGTTCTATGATCCTGAAAAGCAGATGTTCCTGGCGGATCGTTTCATCAAGGGCACTTGCCCCAAGTGTAAGGCGGAAGATCAGTACGGCGATAACTGCGAAGCCTGTGGCGCCACCTACACCCCTGCCGAGCTGATCAATCCGCGCTCTGCGGTCTCCGGCGCTACGCCGGTTGAGAAGGAGTCCGAGCACTATTTCTTCAAGCTGCCGGAGTTCCACGATTTCCTGAGCAAGTGGACCCGCAGTGGTGCCCTTCAGCCGCAGGTGGCCAACAAGCTGGCCGAGTGGCTGGATGCGGGCCTGCAAGAGTGGGACATCAGCCGGGACGCGCCCTATTTCGGGTTCGAGATTCCGGATGCGCCCGGTAAGTACTTCTATGTGTGGCTGGATGCACCAATCGGTTACCTGGCGAGCTTCAAGAACCTGTGTAACCGCGAAGGCATCGATTTCGAACACTTCTGGAAGAAGGATTCCACCGCCGAGGTGTACCACTTCATTGGCAAGGACATCATTAATTTCCACGCGCTGTTCTGGCCATCCATGTTGCACGATGCCGGCTTCCGCACGCCAACGGCGGTCTGGGCCCATGGTTTTGTCACGGTCAACGGCAAGAAGATGTCCAAATCCCGCGGCACCTTCATCATGGCCCGCACCTATCTGGACCATCTGGACCCGGAATACCTGCGCTACTACTTCGCCGCCAAGCTGACCGGTGGCGTGGATGACATGGACCTGAACCTGGAAGACTTCGCCGCCCGGGTGAACTCGGATCTGGTGGGCAAGGTGGTGAACATCGCCAGCCGCAGCGCCGGGTTCATCACCAAGCGCTTTGACGGCAAGCTGGGCAAGGTTACCGAACAGGACAAGCTGAAAGAGTTCATTGATGCTGGCGAACAGATCGCCGAGTTCTACGAAACCCGCGAGTTCGGCCGGGCCATGCGCCGGATCATGGAGTTGGCCGACATTGCCAACCAGTACGTGAACGACGAGCAGCCCTGGGTGATCGCCAAGCAGGAAGGCCAGGATGACAAGCTGCAGGCCATCTGCACCAACGCCATCAACATGTTCCGCCTGCTGATCACGTATCTGGCACCGGTACTGCCCAAGATGGCCCAGGCCTCCGAGTCTTTCCTGAATGACCGGCTGAACTGGAATCGCCGCCATGAACTTCTGGAAGATCACGGCATCGACAAGTTCAAGCCGTTGATGAACCGGGTCGATATGGCGCAGATCGAAAAAATGCTGGATGCCTCAAAAGAAGAGTTGCCAGCGGCACTGGGCGACACCAATAAACAGCCTGCGCAGGATCTGGAGCCCGTTGCAGACGAAATTGAGTTCCCGGATTTCGCCAAAGTGGATCTTCGTGTGGCAAAGATTGTCAAAGCCGAACATGTTGAGGGCGCCGACAAGCTTCTTCGCCTGACTCTTGATGTGGGGCATGGCGAGCGTAATGTGTTTGCTGGTATCAAGTCAGCCTACAAACCGGAAGACCTGGAAGGCCGTATGACCGTCATGGTGGCCAACCTGAAACCCCGGAAGATGAAGTTCGGCATGTCCGAAGGCATGGTTCTGGCCGCAGGCCCCGGCGGTAAAGAGATTTTCATTCTGTCGCCCGATTCCGGTGCAACACCCGGCATGCGGGTCATGTAAGCAGCAACAGGCAGAGACGCTCCGATGACAGAGTATTTGCTGATACTGGTCAGTACCATTCTGGTAAACAACTTCGTGCTGGTGCAGTTCCTCGGGCTGTGCCCGTTCATGGGGGTTTCCGGCAAGCTGGAAACCGCCATGGGCATGTCCCTGGCCACCACGTTTGTGCTGACCCTGGCATCGGTGTGCAGTTACCTGGCTTACACCTATTTGCTGGAACCCCTTGACCTCGCGTTCCTGAGAACCATCACCTTTATCCTGGTGATTGCCGTGGTGGTTCAGTTCACCGAAATGGTAGTCCGCAAGACCAGCCCCCTGCTCTACCGCGTACTGGGCATTTTCCTGCCGCTGATTACTACCAACTGTGCGGTACTGGGCGTGGCCCTGCTTAACATCAACAAGAACAACAACTTCGTGGAATCCGTGCTTTATGGCTTCGGTGCTGCCGCCGGTTTTTCCATGGTGCTGGTTCTGTTTGCTGCCATGCGCGAACGCATCGCCGTATCGGACGTACCGGTGGCTTTCCGGGGGGCATCCATTGGCTTGATCACCGCAGGCTTGATGGCGCTGGCATTCCTGGGTTTCACTGGCCTGGTTGCGGTCTGACGGAGCGGTTTATTTATGTGGACAAGTTTCCTGATTGCCGTTGTGGTGTTGCTCGCCCTGGCTCTGGTGTTTGGTGGGTTGCTGGGATTTGCTTCTGAGCGCTTCAAGGTCGAGGGTAACCCACTGGTCGAACAGATCGATGCCCTGCTGCCACAAACCCAATGCGGCCAATGCGGCTTCCCCGGCTGCCGTCCCTACGCGGAAGCCATTGCCAACGGCGAAGCCATCAACAAATGCCCACCTGGCGGTGAAACCACCATTAAGGCCCTGGCCGATCTGCTGGATGTGGAGCCACAGCCCCTGGATGCCGAACACGGTGTGGCTCAGGCCAAGCGGGTCGCCGTTATTCGTGAAGATGAATGTATCGGCTGCACCAAATGCATACAGGCTTGCCCTGTGGACGCCATACTCGGGTCGGCAAAGCACATGCATACGGTGATCGAAAGCGAATGTACCGGCTGTGATCTGTGCGTGGAGCCCTGCCCCGTGGACTGCATTGACATGGTCACCATTGAACCGGATATCCGCAGCTGGACCTGGTCTCCACCTGAACCCGAGATTATTGTCACCGATCGCCAGGGGGCCCGTGCCTGATGACTCAACTCTGGGATTTCTCCGGCGGCGTTCATCCGTCTGAAAACAAGCAGCAATCCACCAGCCGCCCCATTCGTCAGGCAGGCATGCCGGAGCATTTGGTACTGCCACTGCAACAGCACATTGGCGAACCTGCGGAAGTGATGGTTCAGGTCGGCGAGCGTGTACTCAAGGGCCAGAAGATCGCCGATGTCACCACCGGCATGGGCGTGCCAGTGCATGCGTCTACATCCGGCGTTATCGAAGCCATTGAACTGCGACCGGTGCCACACCCCTCCGGCATGTCTGACTGGTGTGTGGTCCTGAAACCGGACGGTGAAGACCAGTGGTGTCACCTTGAGCCCATCAGCGATTATCACAAGCTGGACCGGGAAACGGTGCTCACTTTGATCCGGGAAGCGGGTATCGCCGGTATGGGTGGCGCCGGCTTCCCTACCGACATCAAACTGCGCCCGCCCAGGGATCGCAAAGTCGAAACCCTGATTCTCAATGGCGCTGAGTGCGAGCCCTACATCACCGCCGACGACATGACCATGCGGAAGCACGCCACAGAAGTCGTCAATGGCTTGAAAGTGATGGCCTGGATTCTTCGACCGTCCCGCTGTGTGGTCGGTATTGAAGACAACAAACCCGAAGCCATCGCCGCCATGCGGGAAGCGGTTCAGGGCACTCAGATTGAAATTGCGGTGATTCCCACCAAATATCCGTCTGGCGGGGAAAAACAGCTGGTCCAGATCCTGACTGGCCTGGAAGTGCCCAGCGGCGGCATTCCCGCTGATATCGGGGTGATGTGCCAGAACGTCGGTACCGCAATGGCGGTATCCCGGGCCATTTTCGAAGGTAAGCCACTGATTTCCCGTATTGTCACTGTCACCGGCAAAGCTGTTCGGGAGCCGGGCAATTTCGAAATACTGGTGGGTACACCGGTCAGTTACCTGCTGGAAAGTGGCGGCCTGCAGGAGGACCAGCTGAACCGGCTTGTGCTTGGCGGGCCCATGATGGGGTACACCCTCACCACCGATGCCATTCCGTTGGTTAAAACATCCAACTGCATCATTGCCGCCACCGCAGACGAGTTACCCGCACCACCACCGGAACAGCCGTGTATCCGCTGCAGCCAGTGTGCCGAAGCCTGCCCGATGGAACTGCTGCCCCAGCAGTTGTTCTGGTACTCGAAGGCCTCCGAATTCGAGAAAGCGGAACACCTGAACCTGTTTGATTGCATTGAGTGTGGCGCCTGCTCCTACGTTTGTCCCAGCTCTATTCCACTGGTCCAGTATTATCGCTACGCCAAGGATGAAATCCGCAAACAGCGTGCGGAGCAATTGAAATCGGACCACGCCCGCGAGCGATTCGAGGCCCGCCAGGCCCGGTTGGAGCGGGAACAGCAGGAGAAAGAACTGCGGCGCAAGGAACGGGCAAAGGCGGCCGCCGAAGCACAGGCCCAGAAACAGGCCGAAGCGGAACAATCGGTTGCCGAAGGTGAAGCCACCGATGAGCGGGCGGCAAAGGCGGCGCTGGTGCAACAGGCCCTGGAACGCAAGAAAGCCAAGGCTGCCCAGGCAGCAGAACCGGCGCCCGCTGCTGTTGAGCAGCCGGACATCGAAACGCTGGAAAAGCAGCTGATGCAGGCCGAAACCAAACTCAGCACCATGCAAGGGATGCTGGATGAAGCCCGTGCCCAGCAGGCCGACAACGTGGAGAAACTGGAGCGGGCTGTGGCCAAGAATCACGACCGGGTGGAACGGGCCCGCGAAGCCCTGGCCGAGGCCCGGGGCCAGATGGCCAACAACACCTCGGATGCGTCCTCCGAGTAACCCACTGCAGGCTTATCGTTTATGGCATTAGTTCAACAGTCATCACCCCATGCCCGAAATGCCCGGCCCACCTCCCGGGTTATGCTCTGGGTTATTCTGGCGGCCATACCCGGCCTGATCGCCCAGACCCTGTTTTTTGGCTGGGGTAACCTGATCAATGTAGTCTGGTGTATCGCTCTGGCCCTGGCTTCGGAAGCGGCGATACTGAAGCTGCGCGGCAAGCCCATTTCGTTCTTCCTGAAAGACAACACCGCAGCGGTAACGGGCCTGCTACTCGGCTTGTCACTGCCTCAGTTTGCGCCCTGGTGGGTATCGGCCATCGCCGTGATTTCCGCCATTGTCGTGGCCAAACAGCTATACGGCGGGCTAGGTTCCAACCCATTCAATCCGGCCATGGTGGGCTATGCCCTGGCGCTCATTTCCTTCCCGGTGGCGATGACCACCAACTGGGCCGGGGCGGCAACCCTGTGGGGCGGCGCGCCAGGTTTGGTTGAAACCCTGACCACCATTTTTTCCGGCAGCCAGACCACCATAGATGCGTGGACCATGGCGACGCCACTGGACGAATACAAACACAAGATTGCCACCCACAC
The DNA here is from genome assembly GCF_040547575.1 of Marinobacter sp. MBR-99. Taxonomy (NCBI): domain Bacteria; kingdom Pseudomonadati; phylum Pseudomonadota; class Gammaproteobacteria; order Pseudomonadales; family Marinobacteraceae; genus Marinobacter; species Marinobacter sp. MBR-99. The sequence goes on from NZ_JBEPPY010000017.1 coordinate 59,622, forward strand.
CGCAGCCGAAGTGCTTCAGCATCCCACCTTTGGCGATCTGGTTGCCCGTGGCTGGGAATGGGTCAACCTGGCCTTTCTGGCCGGCGGCCTGTTGCTGATCTGGCTTCGAATCATCACCTGGCATATACCCGTCGCCTTTCTGGCCGCCATCGTCGTAATGAGTCTTGCCTTTGGCAGCAACGCTGATCTCTATGCACCGTTGCAGCTTCACCTGCTGGCCGGTGGCACCATGTTGGGCGCTTTTTTTATCGCCACCGACCCGGTCTCTGCCGCCACCAGCCATCAGGGCAAGCTGATCTACGGCGCAGGCATTGGCGTGCTGGTTTATCTGATTCGAACCTGGGGTAATTATCCTGACGCGATCGCCTTCAGTGTGTTGCTGATGAATTTCGCGGTACCGTTTATCGATCACTACACACCGCCCAGAACCTATGGTCATCACAAAGCCAGGCGTGGCGTGCCCAGCAAGAGTGGAGGTTAAGCAATGAACGCCATTACAACCTCTATCCGTCGCAGCGCCATCGGTCTTGGACTGTTTGCCGTGATTACGGGTGGCACCATTGCGCTGACCCAGGGCATCACCAAAGATCGCATCAAGGAGCAGGCCGAGCGGGCCGAAGCACGAGCACTGTTTGAGATTATCCCGGAGCACCAGCACGATAACGATATGCTGCGTGATGTCATCACCTTGCCCGCCGACGCACGCCAACCGGGCAGCGAACCGGTCAAGGCCTGGGTGGCCCGGCGCAATGGCCAGCCAATTGGCATGATTCTGCCAGCCGTTGCTCCGGATGGTTATTCTGGTGAAATCCGCCTGCTGGTGGGCATTGATCTGGACGGTCGCATACTGGGTGTGCGGGTCACTAACCATCGGGAGACACCGGGGCTGGGAGATCGCATTGAAACCCGGAAATCCGACTGGGTACACAGTTTTGACGGTCGCTCACTGGGCAATCCGCCCGCCGAGCAGTGGAACGTAAAAAAGAACGGTGGTGTGTTTGACCAGTTTACCGGTGCCACCATCACGCCCCGGGCGGTGGTCAAGGCTGTGCAGCATTCATTGGCCTATTTCCGCCAGAACCGGGATATTATCCGGGAGCGGCTAAACGAGCCACCAGCGCCCAGAAACAGAATCCTGACTCCGGAAGCCATTGCCGGTGAATCCACTCCTGCGGAGCATTCCTGATCATGGCCACAAAATCATCCGCTGAAATCATCAAAGAAGGCTTGTGGACCAATAACCCTGCCCTGGTTCAGGTTCTTGGCTTGTGCCCGCTGCTGGCCGTGACCAGCACCGTGGTGAACGCCATTGGCCTCGGTATCGCCACGCTGATGGTATTGATTGGCTCCAACCTGTCGGTCTCCATCATCCGCAACTTCGTCAACGAATCCGTTCGCCTGCCGGCGTTCGTGATGATCATCGCTTCGTTTGTGACCTGTGCCGAATTGCTGATGCAGGCCTTCACTTACGAGTTGTACCAGATTCTTGGCATTTTCATTCCGCTGATCGTGACCAACTGCGCCATTCTCGGCCGTGCCGATGCCTTTGCATCCAAGAACCCGCCACTACCTGCCCTGCTCGATGGCGCCATGATGGGCCTTGGGTTTCTCGCGGTGCTGGTGGTACTGGGTGGAATGCGGGAGCTCTTAGGCCAGGGCACCCTGTTCGCAGATATGCATTTGCTGCTAGGCCCGATGGCGAGTGATTGGGTGGTCCGCCCGTTTGAACACTACCCGGATATGCTGTTTATGGTGCTGCCGCCTGGGGCATTCGTCGGTCTCGGTCTGCTGATTGCACTCAAGAACGGCATTGATCACCAGCTCAAAGAGCGCCGGAAGGCGGCAGAGCCCGCAAGCACTAGCACAGGCAGTAAGCGGGTACGGGTAACCGGCACCATTTCCTGAACAGTGAATTTTGACCTGCGATGAACAAACAGAAGCGTATTGAGATTTTCACCCGGCTACGGGACGAGGACCCCAATCCCACCACCGAGCTGAACTACAGCACGCCGTTTGAGCTGCTGATCGCCGTGATTCTGTCTGCGCAGGCAACCGACGTGGGGGTCAACAAGGCTACGGATAAGCTATACCCTGTCGCCAATACACCAGAAGCCATCTACGCTCTGGGCGTGGACGGCCTCAAGGAATACATCAAAACCATCGGTCTGTTTAACAGCAAGGCCGAGAATGTCATCAAAACCTGCAAGATTCTGATTGAGCAACATGGCAGCCAGGTACCCGACAATCGTGAAGCCCTTGAAGCCTTGCCTGGCGTTGGCCGTAAAACCGCCAACGTCGTGCTCAATACCGCGTTCCGCCAGCCTGCCATGGCGGTCGACACCCATATTTTTCGGGTTTCCAACCGCACCGGTATCGCGCCCGGCAAAAATGTGGTCGAGGTTGAGAAACGACTGATGCGGCTGGTGCCAAAAGAATTTCTGATGGATGCCCACCACTGGCTGATCCTGCACGGCCGTTACACCTGCACCGCACGCAAGCCCAAGTGTGGCGCCTGTTTGATTGAAGATCTGTGCGAATTCAAACAGAAAAGGGACTACCAGTAACCCGCCCACAAAAAAGCCGGCAATCGCCGGCTTTTTTGTGGCCAGAACGAGTTGCTCAGCGCTTGCCCAGCATCTTTTCTTTCAGATCTTTCTGGGCCGGCTTGTCAGACAACCAGATACCGAACAAAGCCTTCTTGAACGCCAGGTCGCCTACGGTGTCGCGCTGCTCACCGTTTTTAAGCACCTGAACGCCTTGTTCCGGCACATAGACCAGATCAAAGACATCACCTTCTTTGATCTCTTCCTGGAATACCGCCATAAACTGGTCCACCTCAGCCTGAATGCCAGACAGGTCACCACCGGTGGACGCCTGGAATCCCTCCATGGTGGCTTCTGTCATCCGCTCGCTGGTGATCATACCGGACGTAATATGCAAGGTAATGGCCTGCGGCTCATCGGCGGCAATAACCGCTTCGGCATCCGCCACTTTCTCGGGCACATAGAGTCCACCAACATACAGATTCATAAACCACTTGGAGCGCGTTCCAGCGCCATTGAGCTGTAATTCCTGCCCCATCGCGGAGTATGTGTCCGGCACATCGACACCGCCAACGTTCAGGGCGTAAACCGGCGTGGCCAGAACGCCCGTCAGCAGCAAGGATGCGCAACCCGTGATAAGCGTCTTATTCATAGTCCTTTCCTTTCGATCATTATTATTGAATGTTTCATTCGTCCCCGGGTTCGACACCCTATTCCCGCCGGGAGACAACATTCTAACAATGAAGATCAGAGGCCTATCGCCACCTGGTTCTCAATTGCTGCCACATCTGACAAAAAAGCCAGCCATGTTGCCATGGCTGGCTTTTTCATTTTGACCGGCTCCGGGGCTATTTGAACAGCAAGCTTCCGGATAAACCTTCTTTTTCCAGAATTTCCCTGAGACGCCGTAACGCCTCTACCTGGATCTGGCGAACCCGCTCACGGGTCAACCCGATTTCCTGGCCCACCTCTTCGAGGGTACTGATGGGGTAACCACGCAAACCGAAGCGGCGGGAGAGCACCTCCTGCTGCTTGTCGCTCAACTGGTCAATCCATTTTTCCAGGCAGGAACACATGTTGTTGTCCTGCAGCAGATCCGCCGGGTCCAGAGCGCCTTCGTCGGCGACCGTGTCTAACAGGGATTTGTCGCTACCCGCACCAATCGGCGTATCCATCGAGGCCACGCGCTCATTCAGGCCGAGCATGCGCTTTACATCGGCCACAGGCTTGTCCACCATCCGTGCGATTTCCTCGGCGGTAGGCTCGTGATCCAGCTTCTGGGTCAACTCCCGGGCTGCCCGCAGATAAAGGTTCAGCTCCTTGACCACGTGGATGGGCAGACGGATGGTGCGAGTCTGGTTCATGATCGCCCGCTCAATGGTCTGGCGAATCCACCAGGTGGCGTAGGTTGAGAACCGGAAGCCACGTTCCGGGTCGAATTTCTCGACGGCGCGAATCAGTCCGAGGTTGCCCTCTTCAATCAGATCCAACAGGGTGAGCCCACGGTTCACATAGCGCCGGGCGATTTTTACAACCAGTCTCAGGTTGCTTTCAATCATACGCTTGCGGCCTGACTCCTCGCCATTGCGGGCAAGCCGCGCGAAGTAGACTTCTTCCTCGGGCGTAAGCAGTGGCGAGAAACCAATTTCATTAAGGTACAGCTGCGTGGCATCGAGCTGCTTCTGGCTGGTAAAATACTTCCCCTGCGCGGGAAAGTCGTCTTCCGATTCTGCCATCGCGTCTTCTGCCGATGACTTTTCGGGCTTTTCTTCCGCTAACAAATGATCGTCTGCTTCTTCCAGATCTGCAACACGATCGATAATGATGTCTTCTTGCTCTGCTGACATGGTTTACCCCGCCTCTCAATAATCCTGTTTCGCCCAATACTTCTTGTTATTGCGGGCTAGTTCCGGTTGTGGTTTTCTTCAGGACATTAGCTTGTTGGCTGGCAATCACAGTTGCCGTTTTTTATTTTACTTTGCGGTTTTCTGTCAGGCCTTACTGGCAATCACCTCAGAAACGTCCAGCTTTCTGATCGATCAACGTCTTGGCAGATATCTGGCCGGGTCAACCGGGTTGCCGTTTCTGCGAATCTCGAAATGCAACATCGGTTTGTCGGTACCAGAACTACCCAGTTCCGCGATTACCTGTCCGGCTTTTACCTCCTCCCCTTCCTGCACCAAAATCTTCCGGTTGTGGGCGTATGCGCTAAGGTAATGCTCGTTGTGATTTACGATAATCAGGTTTCCGTAACCCAGCAACCCGTTACCGGCATACACCACACTTCCATTAGCCGCCGCCTTCACAGCATCACCGGGATTCCCGGCAATATCAATACCTTTATTGACTTTTCCCGACTCTGAAAAGTTTGCAATAACGGTGCCAGAGTGCGGCCAGTTCCAGCGAATGTCTGAAGCCACCTGGCTAACCGAACGAGTCTGAGACGCCGGAGCCGATGCTTTGGGAGCAGTTCTCGATGCTGGGGGGGCTGTAGCCCTGGTGCTGGCAGTGGGCCGGGGAGCGGGGGCTGATTGTCTGGGTGGAGAGGATGCCTGGGCGGTCTGGCGAATGGTGCCCTTCCTGTCTAGCCGCAACACCTGCCCGGCTTTGATGTTCCAGGGTGGTGCGAGGCCGTTGGCATCACCGAGTTCCCGATAGTCCCGGCCATAACGCCAGGCAATGCCGTAGAGTGTTTCCCCGGGTTTGACAACATGGCTGCCCCAGTATACTGGCGGGTTGTATAGATCATCGCCGTAGATGGCGTTGGTATTGCAACCGGAAAGACCAACCGCCGCCAACAGCATCAGGAGGGCGGCGACCGCAGCCGGAGGGCTGGTATGCCGCCGGCCGGACGTCTCCGTAGCAGGCAGACGCCTGGTCGGAACAACAGCTTGGGTGTGCCGGCTAAAAAGAGTCACGTAATAACAAACGCCTGATTATGATAAATCTATCTAAGAAACTGTTCACTTTCGATGCAATTTCTCATGTTTCAGGACTAACTTACTAATATATTGCACAATTTATAATCAAATCCAAGTTACTCTGTGCACAGGTTTGTTACCGTCCGGAACGACACTTTGTGCGTCAGGTAACACTTTGACCGGTCACGGCGCCACATTCTGGTGCCGTCGGGCAGATATCCTCCCGAACCATTCCAGCGCCAGCACGACCACCAAACCTGCAATGGCCATGGCAATGGCCAACATTACCTGCGGGTCCTGGCCATACAGGCTGGCCCAGGTTTCCGGGCCTACCGGTGACTGGCTTACGGCCACCTGCTCACCAGCACTGTTAGTGCGCCAACTCAGGGTTTGCTGCCATGGCCAAACCTTGCTCAGAGCACCCACCATAAAGCCCGTCAATAGCGCCAATACCGTGTCGTGAAAATGCCGGAATGCCAGGGTGATTATCCGGGCAACAGACAGAAGGCCGATCACGCACCCTGAAACAAACAGCCCGAGATGAGCCAGCTCCACGGATTTTATAGCGGCCAGAACCGGTGCATACATGCCGATGATCAACAACAGAAAACTGCCGGAGATACCGGGCAGAATCATCGCACAAATGGCCAGCGCCCCCGCCCCCACAAATGCAAGGCCTGTTGGTGCCAGTTCGCTGGCAGGCAGTGTGGTTACCCACCAGGCAAAAACGATGCCGCAGGCCAGTGGGACCAGCAATACCGCCGTTGCACGACGAACCTGCTGCCCTACATGCCAGACAGAGGCAACAATCAAGCCGAAAAAGAAACTCCAGATTAACACCGGATGGGTGTCCAGGAGCCAGGTAATCAGCGACGCCAGACTCACGATACTGCTTAACACACCGGCCATCAGGCACATCAGGAAGGTGCCATCCACCGAGCGCCAAAATCCGGCCACGTCGCCTCTGAGCAGTTGCCTAACGAAGGCCACCGGAGTGGCGCTGATCGCTTCGAGCAGGCGAAAATAGATTCCGGTTATAAACGCAATGGTCCCACCAGACACCCCTGGTACGATATCCGCTGCCCCCATGGCCATGCCCCGCAGGAATACTCCTGCCAGGTGGTGCTCACGGCTCGTTTCGCGATCGGATGGCGGCTGCATCAGCGAACAACCCCGCCCAGCAAGGGTACAAAATGAACAGGCTCCAGTTCGCGCCGCTCAAAACGTTCCCCACGGCGAATGATCTCCACCAGAACCTGCTGGTGCTCGCCAACCGGAGCGATCAGTACACCACCATCGGCTAACTGATCGAGCAATTCCTGTGGTACGTCTACCGGCGCAGCGGTCACGATAATGCCGTCAAAAGGCCCCCGTTCGGGCCAGCCCATGCCACCGTCGGCGTGCTTGAGCATGACATTGCGGATATTGAGTTGCCGAAGACGGTCCCGGGCCCGCTCCTGCAGTGGCCGAATGCGTTCAACACTGAAGATATCGGCAAACAGCTGCGACAACACTGTGGTCTGATACCCGGAACCAGTACCCAGCTCCAGCACGCGGGCCGGTTGATGCGCCAGCAATAACTCGGTCATGCGCGCGACGATGTAGGGCTGGGACAGGGTCTGGCCATAACCGATAGGTAGGGAGGTATCCTCATAGGCGCGATGGGCAAGAGCTTCGTCCAGAAAGATGTGCCGGGGTACCTGACCAATCACCTCCAATACCCGATCTGATTCAATGCCAGCTTCCCGTAACCGCTGCACCAGTCGCAGGCGGGTGCGCCTGGACGTCATACCGATCCCTTCAAGTTGAGCGATCACGATGTCGCCCTCCTGGCACCTTCCAAACCATCTACCCAGTCCCGCAGCTCTGGCAGTGCTTCGTAACGGGTCATATCAACGTGGACAGGGGTAATGGAAACATAACCCTCACGTACCGCATGGAAATCCGTGCCAGGCCCGGCATCGCCGCCGCGGCCTGCGGCACCAATCCAGTAGCGCTGCTTGCCTCGGGGGCAAGTCATGGGAACCGCCCCTTCTGCCCTCTCCCGATGGCCCAGGCGAGTAACCTGAATGCCGGAGAGTTCGTGCCAGGGCAGATCCGGAACGTTTACATTCAGAATGGAACGCGGCCCCAACGCCAGTGCACGCTTGTCTTCAAGCAGCAACCGAACCACACGCGCGGCGGTGTCATAATGGAAATGACCGTTGTTAACCAGCGACACAGCAATCGCCGGCAGCCCTAGATGACGCCCCTCGGTGGCCGCGGCCACGGTTCCGGAATAGATAATATCGTCGCCCAGGTTGGCATGGGTGTTAATCCCAGAAACCACCCGGTCGAAGGGTTGATCGAACAGACCGTTCACCGCCAGATGTACGCAATCGGTGGGCGTGCCATCAACCGAATGAAACCCGTTGGGATGCTCTTCGACAGTCAGCGGGCGGCTCAGCGTCAACGCATTACTGGCCCCGCTGTGATCACGGTCCGGTGCAACCACTTCCAGCACACCCAGACCGCCAAGGCCTTCATACAGGGCCACAAGGCCCGGCGAATGCACGCCATCATCATTGGACAACAAAATACGCACAGTGTTCTCCGCTAGCTTTCTTGCTTATTATCACGGCTGAGGCTCATGTCCTGCAGCTCAAAAATATCACCCAGCACCGTGGTGGCATACTGCCCCGGTGGCAGGAAAAACTGTAACCGCAGGGCATTGTCATCCAGCCACTGCCAGCTCAATTGCTGAGGCCGGCTTACCAGGTTCCGGCGTTCCGGTTTCATGCGGGTGGTAAAGAACAACCGCTCAAACTCCGGGTATTCCGCAACCACTGCGCGCTCAAGCTCAGCCAGCGCTCCGGTTGCCAGAGTGCCACCATCGCCCCACAACGGCCCGGTGGGATGACCATCCTCAGAGGGCTCGCCGGGCATGCCGGTAAACCAGGCGCCCGCTTCAACCCGGGCCGCCAGAACTTCGTTGAACAGCCAGGAACGTGCCGCCGAAAAGTACAATACGTTTTTCGAACCACTTCCGCCACCGCCACCGCGACGGCTGCCCCTCTTCCGGTTCAAACGGGTGGGGTCAAGATTCACCGCCCGCTCCAGATTACCGCCGCCAATACCAAACCGCTGTGGCCCGAAATAGTTCGGGGCTCCCCGCTCGCCGAGCAAGGTCAGCGCCTGTTCAATGTCCACTCTATTGCCGTTGACTCGTCGCAACACCAGGTCAAATTCATTACCCAGATGCTCGCCACGGCGAAGCTTGCGGGCATGGCGGCCACTCGCCAGCACAGGCCACCGGGCACCTATGGTTTGCAGCAGCGCGGTATCCCCGGATTCCCGGCCCGGGCAGTAGAGACTGAACCATTGCACAGTAACCGCATGGCGATCCTTCAGGCCACAAAAGCCCACCTCGAACGCCTTGCAACTCGCCATGGTTGCCAGCTCGCGAGCAACAAACTCGGTATTGTCGCCAGACTTCTCGATACGCACGCACAAGTGCTCACCAGCCCCTTCATGAGTGGAGCCTGGCAATTCAGAATCTGGCCAGAGCCTCTCTGTAACCCGGAAATCCTCAGGAACCGACTTTAACTGCGCCTTACCCGGGCGCTTCCCCGAAGACGTGGGCCATTCAAGCCGCCAGCGGGGCGCACCGTTATCCTGACTCACATGGCCACCGGTTCGAGCAGACACACTGCCTGGCAGGCAATGCCCTCACCGCGCCCGGTAAAGCCAAGCTTCTCCGTGGTGGTGGCTTTCACGCTCACCCGATTCACCGGCACCCCCAGATCCTCAGCAATATTCAGGCGCATGGCCTCCACATGAGGTGCCATCTTTGGCGCCTGGGCAATAATCGTGGTGTCGACATTCACCACCGCAAAGCCCTCATCCAATACCCGCTGCATTACCCGCCGCAGTAGATCCCGGCTATCGGCCCCAGCCCACTCGTCGCTGGTGTCCGGAAAAAAATGCCCGATGTCCCCCAGCGCCAGCGCACCAAGCAGTGCATCCGCCAGCGCATGCAACAACACATCGCCATCGGAATGGGCTTTCAGGCCATGACTATGGGGAATCTCAACACCACCCAGAATGACAGAACTGCCCTCACCAAAGGCATGGACATCAAAGCCCTGACCAATGCGCATCATCGTCTCCGAGAAAAACAGATATAAACAAGAGGCGGGAAAACCCTACAGCCGACCCAGAATAAACTCGGCCAGCGCAAGGTCCGACGGCACCGTAATCTTCAAGTTATCCGGCCGCCCTTCCACCAGAACAGGCATCTTACCGGAAAACTCCATCGCAGAGGACTCATCGGTAACCGGCTGGTTATTTTCGAGACAAGACTCAAGGGCCGCCCTGAGCGCACCAAACCGAAACATCTGCGGCGTCAACGCCCGCCACAACCGACTCCGATCCACCGTCTGCGCCACCTCTGGCGGAATACCGTCATCCGCCAGCTTCAACGTATCCGCCACCGGCGCCGCCAGCAGTCCGCCAACCGGGTGCTCAGAAAGGGTATCAATCAGATTGGAAAGATCGTCGGCATGCAAACAAGGCCGCGCCGCATCGTGCACCAGCACCCAATCCGACTCATCCGCCTGCTCCGCCAGCGCATGCAACGCCGAAAGCACCGAATCCGCCCGCTCCTTGCCCCCGGTACAACTCTGGATACGATCATCCTGAGACGACTCACTATCCGGCCACCAGTGATCTGCCGGATTCAACGGCACCATACAACCCTTGAACGGCGCGTTATCCAACAAACGGGAGAGCGTGATATCGAGGATAAAACGGTTATTGATCTTGAGGTACTGCTTGGGACATTCAGCTTTCATGCGCTGGCCGATACCAGCAGCAGGAACAACAAGCCAAAGTTGAGGTTTCATAATCGGAAAGCCCGCACTATGTCAGGAGAGCGCCGGGGAGTGTCTCTCCGGGAATTTCGAAGGCCATGGATGGCCTGAGAGAAGCGCACATGGATGTGCTCGTAGCGGTTCCCGGAGAGACACTCCCCGGTGCTCGGAACACCCAAAGCCGAAATCAGTTCTCGACCACGAGAAAAAACGTCTCGTCTTCACGAATAAGCCCAAGATTCATGCGGGCACGCTCTTCCACCGCTCCCTGCTCGTTACGAAGATTCCGCACCTCCGCATAAAGCCGGTCATTACGCCCCGCCAACCCGGCATTCTCAGCCCGCTGCTCAGCAATCGCCTTCTCCAACGACCAAACCTGCGCAAAGCTGCCCTCCCCAACCCACAGGCGAACCTGCAGCAGGAGAATCAGCACTACCAGAATGGCCCAAAGCGTTTTCATGCCAAATCAGCTCAGAAAATAACCAGATTTATCGAAAGAGTCGAAGGTCAAGTATAGACCTTATAGTAGATTAGCAACAAATTCTTGTAAGTCACTGTACAAAAAGGCCATCGTGTCCGAATTTTCATCCGGAACGCGATGGCCTTAACATTTTGTTACTTACCAGCGAGCGCTGGCAGACTCAAAAATGTCGCAGGTCTTAACCCTGACCCTTGATCTCGCTCAGGCCACGGTAAGGAGCCTTACCTTCCAGCGCCTCTTCAATACGCAGCAGCTGGTTGTACTTGGCAACCCGGTCTGAGCGGCACAGAGAACCCGTCTTGATCTGGCCGGCGCAGGTCGCAACCGCCAGGTCCGCAATGGTGGTGTCTTCAGTTTCACCGGAACGGTGAGAAATCACCGCCGTATAGCCGGCATCCTGAGCCATCTTGATGGCATCCAGAGTCTCGGACAGGCTACCAATCTGGTTGAACTTGATCAGAATGGAATTGCCCACACCCTTCTCGATGCCCTGCTTCAGGATCTTGGTGTTGGTGACAAACAGATCATCACCCACCAGCTGCACCTTGCTGCCCAGCTTGTCAGTCAGGATCTTCCAGCCATCCCAATCGCTTTCGTCCATGCCATCCTCGATGGACACAATCGGATAACGCTCACACAGGCCAGCCAGGTAATCGGCGAAGCCTTCGGAATCAAAGCTCTTGCCTTCACCAGACAGCTGATACTGACCGTCTCTATAGAATTCGGAAGAGGCACAATCCAGCGCCAGGGTTACGTCTTTACCCAGCTCATAGCCAGCGTCTTCAACAGCTTGCTTGATCGCAGCCAGGGCCGCTTCGTTGGACGGCAGGTTCGGCGCAAAACCACCTTCGTCGCCTACAGCGGTGTTCAAACCCTGAGACTTCAACACTTTCTTCAAGCTGTGGAAGATCTCGGCGCCTACACGCAGAGCCTCTGCAAAGCTCTTCACCGCAACCGGCTGAACCATGAACTCCTGGATATCCACGTTGTTATCCGCGTGCTCACCACCGTTCAGAATGTTCATCATCGGTACCGGCATGGAGAATTCTCCGGAGGTGCCGTTTACATCGGCGATGTGCTCATACAAAGGCTTGCCCAGAGAAGTCGCAGCGGCCTTCGCGGCAGCCAGGGAAACCGCCAGGATGGCATTGGCGCCCAGGTTTGCCTTGTTCTCGGTGCCGTCCAGATCCAGCATAATCTGGTCCAGACCACGCTGATCCGCAGAATCTTTACCGACCAATGCCTCACGAATCTTGCTGTTTACCGCATCAACCGCTTTCAGGACGCCCTTACCCAGATAACGAGAAGCATCACCATCACGCAACTCCAATGCCTCACGGGAACCGGTGGAAGCACCAGAAGGCGCACAAGCGGTGCCGATGGTGCCGTCTTCCAGAATAACGTCGGCTTCTACTGTAGGGTTACCGCGGGAATCCAGAACCTCACGGGCTTTGATGTTGGCAATCTTGGTCATTCGGTTGTTTCTCCAGTCTTAACTTTTAATTTGGTGCCGGAGCGAACAACTGGAAAGCCTTGGCGAAAACCGCTACGAGCACATCCATGTGCGCTTCTCTCAGGTCATCCTTGGCCTTCGAAATTTTCGCCAAAGCTTTCCAGTCATTCGCTCTCGTAGTCCGCAGTATGCCGTCAGGTTTGGCAACTTCAGGAATATGCGGCCTTTCAAATAGCCAACACCGCCAATCAGGCGGTGTCGATAGGTGTAAAACTTTTTACCAGGTCGTCTACAGCTTTCACCCGCTGCAGGAACGGCTCCAACTGGCTCAGGCGCAAGGCGCAGGGGCCGTCGCACATAGCCTGATCCGGGTCCGGGTGGGCTTCAAGGAACAAGCCAGCCAGGCCTTGAGACATGCCCGCCAGTGCCAGGTCAGTAACCTGGGCCCTGCGACCGCCGGCGGAGTCTGCTCGTCCGCCCGGCATTTGCAACGAATGAGTCACATCGAACATCACCGGTACGTTCATCGATTTCATGATGCCAAAGCCCAGCATGTCGACCACCAGGTTGTTGTAGCCGAAGCTGCTACCGCGCTCGCAAAGGATAACCTTGTCGTTGCCGGCTTCTTCGCACTTGGTGATGATGTGCTTCATTTCCTGGGGCGCCAGGAACTGGGCTTTCTTGATGTTGATGACAGAGCCGGTTTTGGCCATGGCCACGACCAAGTCTGTCTGGCGGCTCAGAAACGCCGGTAACTGAATAATGTCACAGACTTCCGCCGCCGGCGCAGCCTGCTCCGGCTCGTGCACGTCAGAAATGATCGGAACACCAAACTTGCTTTTGATGTCCGCCAGGATCTGCAACCCCTTCTCGAGGCCAGGGCCCCGGAAGGAGTTGATGGACGAGCGGTTGGCCTTGTCGAAGGAGGCTTTGAAAACGTACGGGATGCCAAGACGACCGCAGACATCCACGTACTTTTCAGCAACCTCAAAGGCAAGTTCACGGGATTCAAGCACGTTCATACCACCGAATAATACGAACGGGTTGTCGTTGGCAACCTCAATGCCCGAGACGTTTACCTTGCTCTGCGCCATGCTCAGGATCCTTTCCGGTTGGCCAGTGCCGCCTCAACAAAGCCTTTGAACAGCGGGTGGCCGTCGCGAGGCGTTGAGGTGAATTCCGGGTGGAACTGACAGGCCACGAACCACGGATGCTCCGGCGCCTCAACGACTTCCACCAGTTTGCCATCGGCAGAGCGGCCGGAGATTTTCAGACCGGCTTCCTCAAGGCTGGGCAGGAAGTGGTTGTTGACTTCATAGCGGTGGCGATGGCGCTCGCGAATGGTTTTCTTGCCATAGCAGGCAGCAATCGTGGAGCCGTCGGTCAGTATGCAATCCTGCGCACCCAGGCGCATGGTGCCACCAAGATCAGAGGCTTCGGTGCGCGCTTCGGTCGCGCCACTGGCGTCCAGCCATTCGGTGATCAGACCAACCACCGGCTCCGGGGTGTGCTCACGGAATTCGGTACTGTGAGCGTCTTTCAGGCCGGCCACGTTGCGGGCGTATTCGATAACCGCCACTTGCATACCCAAACAGATACCCAGGTAAGGGACCTTGTTTTCACGGGCGTACTGAACGGTGCGGATCTTGCCCTCCACACCCCGTTCGCCAAAGCCGCCCGGCACCAGGATGGCATCGGCGGATTCCAGCACACGGGTGCCATCACGCTCGATGTCTTCGGAGTCAATGTAGTTGATATTGACCTTGGTGCGGGTCTTGATGCCAGCGTGCAACAAGGATTCGATCAGGGACTTGTAGGCGTCCAGCAGCTCCATGTACTTGCCGACCATGGCAATGGTGACTTCCTGTTGCGGATTCATCAAGGATTCCACAACGTCGTCCCATTCGCTCAGGTCTGCTTCACGGGCATCCAGGCCAAAGCGTTCGATCACCAGCTGGTCCAGGCCGTATTCGTGCAGCATGCGCGGAATGGCATAGATGGACTTGGCGTCCTGCATCGGAATAACCGCTCGCTCCTCTACGTTGGTGAACAGAGCGATCTTGCGACGGGAGCTGGCATCCACTTCGTGCTCTGAACGGCACAGCAGGATATCCGGCTGCAGGCCGATGGAGCGCATTTCTTTCACGGAATGCTGGGTTGGTTTGGTTTTGATTTCGCCAGCGGTCGCGATGTAAGGCACCAGTGTCAGGTGCATAAACAGTGCTCGCTGTGAACCTACTTCCACCTTCAGCTGGCGACAGGCCTCCAGGAACGGCAGTGATTCGATATCACCTACAGTGCCGCCCACTTCAATCAGGGCTACGTCTGAACCGGCCGCACCCTCAACCACGCGCCGCTTGATTTCGTCAGTAATGTGAGGAATTACCTGCACGGTACCGCCGAGATAGTCGCCACGACGCTCTTTGCGGATAACCTCTTCGTACACCCGGCCGGTGGTGAAGTTATTGCGCTTGCTCATGGGAGTACGAATAAAGCGCTCGTAATGGCCCAGGTCGAGGTCGGTTTCCGCGCCGTCTTCGGTGACAAATACCTCACCGTGCTGGAACGGGCTCATGGTGCCGGGGTCCACGTTGATGTACGGGTCCAGCTTGAGAATAGTGACCTTCAGGCCGCGTGCCTCGAGGATGGCTGCCAGTGAGGCAGACGCAATACCTTTGCCTAAGGAGGACACGACACCGCCGGTGACGAAAATATAACGCGTCATGCAGATTCCGTGATTATCTGGTTCGGTGAAGGAGGGAGATTGTTCATCTCAAGATGGGTCGCCAGACTACCAGAAAGCCCCCCTGTACTCAATCACAATCCCTCTCCACAATCAGCCGCCAGCCAGTGGCAGGGGCGCTTCCCGAGTATTGTCCAGAACACCATAAATCGCCAACGGCAATCAGCTCACTGGCACCGGGTGTTTCGTGGTAAACCAGCGGCAGTAAAGCCCTCTCCCAAGGTGGCACTCCTTGCTCCTGCAACCAGGTTTTCAACGATCGCGAGTGTCCGTCAGCGCCAAAGCGGAGCCGTTCGCCGCCCTGCCTCGTAGATACTCGTATTGGCGGGGGCACTGTTTCCGGTGTAATGGCTGCAGGCACGAGCCTCAGTGTCCAGGGACCCCAGTGCAGCGGGCGACCAAGTTCCAGGCTGACTGAGCGCGTCGGCACTTCCACGTTTGGCACCAGGTACAGGTACCCCCGATACCGGCGCAAACTGAAACCATCACCGCGAATTTCCGGCGCGCGGTCTTCGCCGGCCTGGATCAGCTGCGCCAGCGACTGGTCCCAATCTGCCAGGGCTGGCATCGTCCACCCCTGCTGATGTATCCACCACCGAACCAGATTGCGCTGCTCCAGAGGGCTCAAGGCCTGAATCGCCGTCAGCCGAACCTGACCCGCATCGGAACAAGCCTGCCACTGCAATTCCGCCAACCGATGATTGAGCGCATCGCTTTCGGCACAGGCCCGGGCACTGTGACCCACCCGTTTCAGCAGGCCCGGCCAGCGTTCCTTGAGCTCCGGCAGGACAGCATGGCGCAGGTAATTGCGATCAAACGTCAGGCTGGCATTGCTCGGGTCCTCCACCCATGACAGGTTGGCGCCCCGGGCCACCTGCGCCAGCCGGTCACGGCTTACCGTCAGCCAGGGCCGAAACAGGGCTCCCCGGCCAAGGGGCCGGCTTTCAGGCATGCCCGCCAGACCCGTCACGCCGGTTCCACGGAGCAACCGAAACAGCACCGTCTCAACCTGGTCGTCTGCGTGGTGGGCCATCAGCAGCAGATCGCCAGCGCCAAGCACGCCACGGAACGCATCATATCGGGCCGTTCTGGCCGCTTCTTCCAGGCCACCGGTGCCGGATTCGCCCACCGCCACCTGCACGCGCTCAACGACAAGGGGAACAGCCAGCCGCTCGCACAGTGACCGACAGAACTGCTCTGTCTGCTGATGATTAGGCTGCAGTTGATGATTGATGTGCAGGGCAGAGACATTGCAGTGGCAGGCTGCCGCCACATGCAACAACAAAACAGAATCCAGGCCACCGCTGAGGGCGACCAGGATACGGGAATAATCAGGAAGTGCGCTGACCGGCCCGCTCAGGTCCTGCGGCCAGTCAGATTCCCGGGCGGTGTTACCGCCCGCTTTCATATTTGGTAAGGCGCTCGTACCGGCGGGACACCAGTTCGTCCAGAGGTAACCGGCTCAGTTCTGCGACACCCTTGGCCAGCCTGGCCTTCAGGGTTTCCGCCATTTTCTCCGGGTTACGGTGAGCACCGCCCAGAGGCTCATCAATCACATTGTCGGCAACGCCCAGTTCCTTCAGGCGCTGGGCGGTAACGCCCATGGCTTCAGCGGCCTGAGCCGCGTACTCGGCGCTTTTCCAGAGGATAGAAGCACAACCTTCCGGCGAAATAACCGCATAAGTGGAGTACTGCAGCATGTTCAACTGGTCGCACACACCAATGGCCAGTGCACCACCGGAACCACCCTCCCCGATTACCGTTGAGATAATCGGTGTCTTCAACCGGGACATCACCGCCAGGTTGAAGGCAATGGCCTCACTCTGGCCGCGCTCTTCAGCGCCGATGCCGGGATAGGCGCCGGGCGTGTCGATAAAGGTGAGAATCGGCATCTTGAAACGCTCGGCCATTTCCATCAGGCGCAGGGCCTTGCGGTAACCTTCCGGGCGCGGCATGCCGAAGTTGCGCTTGACCTTATCGCGCACCTCGCGGCCTTTCTGGTGGCCGATCACCATGACCGGCTTGTTGTCCAGCCGAGCGGTGCCTCCAACAATGGACAAATCGTCGGCGTAGCGGCGATCGCCGTGCAGCTCATCGAAATCATCAAAAATAAGATCAATGTAATCCTGAGTGTAGGGTCGGCGCGGGTGCCGTGCCAAGCGGGCAACATCCCAGGGCTGCAAATCAGAAAAGATGGTCTCTGTCAGGCTGACACTCTTCTTCTTCAACCGACTGATTTCATCGGTGATATTGATGTCGGTGTCGTTGCCCACCATGCGAAGCTCTTCAATCTTGGCTTCCAGGTCGGCGATCGGCTGTTCGAAATCAAGGTAATTAGGGTTCATGATGTTCCATCATTTGATTGCCAGGCAGGTTTCACCCTGCCAAAACCAGAATTTGGGACAAAGATAGCAGTGCAACCGGCACAGCTAAAGCGGACATTGGTATTAATCATAGACCAGTTCCACGGACTTCTCGCCTACCAGGTGCCTGAGCTCGAACAGCAGGTTGTCATCCGGCTGCACACGCCAGGACTCACCCAGCTCAATACGGGTTCTGGCCTCGGCACTGCTGTATTCAATCCACACCGGACTGCCTTCGTTGCGGAACGGGCGAAGGGTGTCATCCAATTTGTCCAGCAGGCCGTTCTGCAGCTGTTCAGCGTGCAGCGCCAACCGGATGCCACGGCTGAACTGCTGCCGGGCAGTGGCCACGTCCATCACTGAACTGACGCGCATTTTCATTTGTCCGGAATAGTCATCGTGGCTGACCTGCCCCTCAACAACGATCACCTGATCTGACTGCAGCAGCTCCCGGTTCTCGAAGAACGCCTCGGAGAACAGGGTGGCCTCTATCCGGGCACTGCGGTCATCCAGGGTTATAAAGCACATGGTGGAACCCGTGCGGGTTTTCATAGTGCGCTGCGCAACTACCAGGCCAGCCACCCGCTGGGGCGACTTGTTGGGCTTCAGGTCAGCGATGGCATTACGGACAAACCGCCGGACTTCCCGCTCGTATTCATCGAACGGGTGGCCTGTGAGGTAGATACCGAGGGTATCTTTCTCGCCCTTGAGGCGTTCTTTCTCTGGCCATTCCCGCACGTTGGCCACGTCGGCGTAGGGGTCTTCACCCTCGCCACTGCTCTCCAGCATTTCGCCAAACATATCCATCATGCCGGCGGCATCGTTGCGGGATTGCTGGTCTGCCTGCTGCACGGCCTTGTCGATACTGGCCATCAGTTGCGCGCGGCCAGCACCCAGTTTGTCCATAGCTCCAGCCCGAATCAGCGCCTCCATGGCACGCTTGTTGACCTTCTTCAGATCCACCCGGCGGCAGAAATCGAAAATATCCTGGAACGGGCCGTCTTTGGAGGCCTCCACAATGCTATCAATCGGGCCCTCGCCCAGCCCTTTGATGGCGCCGAGACCGTATACAATCTGCCCGTCGTCATTAACGGTAAAGGTGTATGCGGAACGGCTGACATCCGGCACCAGCAGGTCCAGCTTCATGTTCCGGCACTCTTCCACCAGCGTGACCACCTTGTCGGTGTTCTGCATATCGGCGGTAAGAACGGCAGCCATGAACTCGGCCGGGTAATGGGCCTTGAGCCACAGGGTCTGGTACGACACCAGCGCGTAGGCGGCGGAGTGGGATTTATTGAAGCCGTAGCCGGCGAATTTTTCTACCAGGTCGAAGATATTCTCGGCCAGGGTCTTGTCGATGCCGTTGTTGGCACAACCTTCCAGAAAGAAAGCTTTCTGCTTGGCCATCTCTTCGGGCTTTTTCTTACCCATGGCCCGGCGCAGCATGTCGGCGTTACCGAGGGTGTAGCCTGCCATCACCTGGGCAATCTGCATGACCTGCTCCTGGTAGAGGATAACCCCGTAAGTGGGCTCCAATACCGGCTTCAGGCCTTCATATTGATAATCAGGGTGTGGATAAGACAACGGCTGCCGGCCATGCTTACGGTCGATGAAGTCATCCACCATGCCCGACTGCAGCGGCCCCGGACGGAACAGAGCCACCAGGGCGATCATGTCTTCCAGGGAATCCGGCTGCAGGCGCCGGATCAGGTCTTTCATGCCGCGGGATTCCAACTGGAAGACGGCGGTGGTTTCCGCCTTTTTGAGCAACTCGAAGGAGCGCTTGTCATCCAGTGGAATGGTGGCAATGTCCAGTTCTGATTCACCCTGCGCCTGCCGGCGCGGGTTAATCATGTGCAAGGCCCACTTGATGATGGTCAAGGTCCGCAGCCCCAGGAAGTCAAACTTCACCAGGCCCGCGTCTTCCACATCGCCTTTGTCAAACTGGGTGACCAGGCTGCCGCCTTCGTCATCACAGTAAAGGGGCGAGAAATCGGTAATCTTGGTGGGCGCAATTACCACGCCACCGGCGTGCTTGCCGGCGTTACGGCACACACCCTCGAGCTTGAGGGCCATTTCCCAGATTTCCTGGGCTTCTTCGTCCTGCTCGAGGAATTCCTTGAGCTGGGGCTCCTGCTCGATGGCTTTATTGAGCGTCATACCCACTTCAAACGGAATCAGCTTGGACAGTTTGTCTGCCAGGCCGTAGGACTTGCCCTGCACCCGCGCCACGTCCCGCACCACCGCCTTGGCCGCCATGGTACCGAAGGTAATGATCTGTGAAACCGCTTCCCGACCGTATTTCTCAGCGGTGTATTCAATCACCCGGTCCCGGCCTTCCATGCAGAAATCGACGTCAAAGTCAGGCATGGAAACCCGTTCCGGGTTCAGGAACCGTTCGAACAGCAGGTCGTATTCCAGTGGGTCAAGATCCGTAATCAGCAGCGCGTAGGCCACCAGTGACCCGGCACCGGAACCCCGGCCGGGGCCTACCGGCACGCCGTTATTCTTGGCCCACTTGATAAAGTCCATAACGATCAGGAAGTAGCCGGGAAAACCCATCTGAATGATGATGTCCAGCTCGAACTTCAGGCGCTTGTAGTACTCTTCCCTCTTCTGATCATACTCGGGGTCATCCTTGCTGAGAATGGTTTCCAGGCGCATCTCCAGACCTTCTTCCGACACATGCCGGAAGTATTCGTCCATGGTCATGCCATCAGGAATCGGGTAGTTCGGCAGGAAGTATTCGCCCATCCGGACCTTGACCGAACAGCGGCGGGCAATCTCGACGGTGTTCTCCACGGCCTCAGGAATGTCCGAGAACAGCTCAATCATCTCTTCTGCACTGCGAAGATATTGCTGGTCGCTGAATCGACGGTCCCGGCGGGGGTCATCCAGTGTGCGGCTCTCACCGATACAGACCCGGGCCTCGTGGGCCTCAAAATCGTCCGCCGTCAGGAAGTGCACATCGTTGGTGGCCACCACCGGCAGGCCCAATTCAGCCGCCAGCTCGACGCTCAGGTGCAGACAATCCTCATCACCTGCCCGCTCGGTACGCTGAAGTTCCAGGTAGTAGCTTCCCGGATACAGATTCTTCCAGTACTGAGCACGCTCCCTGGCCAGTTCCGGCTTGCCTGCCAGCAGGGCCTTGCCCACGTCACCCATTTTGGCACCGGAAAGCGCAATCAGTCCGGCCGCACGGGCTTCCAGCCAGGATTTCCGGACAATCGGCTTGCCGTAACGTTGGCCCTCGGTATACCCCAGCGAAATGATTTCGGTCAGGTGCAGGTAGCCTTTTTCATCCCGCGCCAGCAGAGTCAGTCTGAACGGATTTTCCGGCTCATCCGGGTTCTCCAGCCAGAGATCGGCACCGATAATCGGCTTCACACCAGCACCCATGGCCGCCTTGTAGAAACGCACCAGCGAGCACATATTGGATTGTTCGGTGAGACCCACGGCGGGCATGCCCAACTCGGCCACCCGACTAATCAGCGGCTTGACCCTTACCAGGCCATCCACCATGGAGTATTCGGAGTGTACGCGAAGATGTACGAACGTCTGTGCCATGGTCAGCTACCGATCAGTTGCATCAGATCTTCTTCGGTTTGGGGACCAAAGCGTGTTTCTATCAGTTTTCCCGCCGGGTCCACCACGAAAGTGGCGGGTAGTGCCATCGGCGTCCTCCAGCCAAAGTCAGGGCCCGGGTCCTGGCCCAGCATGGTGAATTCGATGCCCATTTTCTGGCCCAGATCCACAAGGGCAGCGCCTTCAACACCGTCAAAATTAACGCCAAGTACCGAAATCCTCGGTGACTTGTCGAGGTGATTCAATTCAGGAATCTCCTCTAGGCAAGGCTTGCACCATTCCGCCCAGTAGTTCACCAGCACCCACTGGCCACGGTAACTGTCCCAGTCTACCGCCACACCATCGGCCCGTTGCAGCTCCGTTCTCTCGCAACCGGCCAGGGCCAGCACCATAATAGCCGTGAGAAACAGCAGCAGGCGCCTGGGCCAATCTGAAATCGCTGAACGGGGAACGGACGGGTACCGAGGGTACTGCAAGGTAAATCCTCCTGTTAGACTACGGCCCTCATTAAAGACCGTATTCATCACTGTTAACCGGGCATGACCATGACAGAACCAACCCGTATTTTCCATAACCCACGGTGTTCAAAATCACGCCAGACCCTTGAGCTGCTTCAGCAAAAGGGTATCGAGCCGGAGATTATACGCTACCTCGAGACACCACCGACAGAGCAGGAACTGTTACACATTCTTGATCTTCTGGGTTGCGAACCGCGCGAACTGATGCGCACCAAGGAATCCGAGTACAAAGAACTTGGCCTGAACGCCCCGGAACTGACACGGGAAGACCTGGTCAAGGCCATGGTAAATACCCCTAAACTGATCGAACGCCCCATCGTTCTGGCCAATGGCAAGGCAGCCCTCGGGCGGCCACCAGAGAACGTACTGGACATTCTTTGAGGCAACCACGGGAGCAGACATGAGCAACGCAACACCGTACGTTCTTGTGCTTTACTACAGCCGCAACGGCCAGACCGCAGAAATGGCCAACCAGATTGGCCGCGGTGTTGCGAGAGCGGAGGGCATCGAGGCGAAAATCCGCACGGTCCCGCCAGTATCACCAGACACCAGTGCCAGCCTGCCCCCGGTGCCGGACAGTGGCGCCCCTTACGTCACCCGTGAAGACCTCGCCAACTGCGCCGGGCTGGCTCTGGGCAGCCCTACCCGGTTTGGCAATATGGCGGCCCCGCTGAAACACTTCCTTGATGGTACCGGCGATTTGTGGCTTAACGGCAAACTGGTGGGCAAGCCTGCCGGCGCCTTCACCTCTACCGGCAGCCTGCATGGCGGTCAGGAAACCACCTTGCTGACCATGATGATGCCGTTGCTGCACCACGGCATGGTACTGTGCGGGCTGCCTTACTCCGAAAGCGCCCTGAATGAAACCTCGACCGGCGGCACCCCTTACGGCCCCACCCACTGGGCAGGCACGGGTGCACAACAGGCGCTGAGTGACCATGAAAAGGCCCTGTGCCAGGCCTTTGGCGAGCGCATCGCCCGGCTGGCGCTCAAACTCGCCAGTTAGTCGCCAGCGACTCCCGAATTTTCAACCACCCGGAACCCTCTATGATCAAGAATGAAAAAGCAAAAACCACGGCGCGCCTGACCATTGCCCTGTACCTCGCGGTATTGGCTACCTTGCTGGTGACGACGTTCTACCCAGCGCCGGTGGAAGGCGTTTCCATTCCCCTGATGCTGACCGTCAAACTGCTGCCCCTGCTGGCGTTTGCCGTACCGGTGTTCCGGGGCCACAATCGCGGGTACATCTGGATGGCCTTTGTGGTGATTTTCTACTTCACCCAGGCCGTGGTCTCCGCCTGGCTGAGCGAAGGAGCGCCGGGCCCGATGATTCTCACAGTGCTTACATTTCTGCTGTTCACCGTCGCCATGGTTCACCTGAAAGTAAACCGGCCGGTTGCCAACTGAGTGCCCACAACACCCGGAGAGTGCAACAATGGCTGATCAAATGCCCCCCATGCCAGCGCCACCTCATCGGCACACCCTCACCCTGAGGGACATATGCTCTGCCCTGGTGGAAAGCGGCGAAATCAGCCAGCAGGATGCTGAAAAGGTGCTCACGGCCAACCTCGGGGCCGCTACCCAGGACGGACGAACTTCTCCGCGACACCCCCTGGAACTGGTTGCCATTGCTGGCATTACCAGCCTCAGGGATGGCCGAACCCTGGATCTTGATCGGCTGACGAACTGGCTGGCCCGATGGGCGGGCCAGGACTACTACCACATCGACCCGCTCAAGATCGACACGCCGGCCATCGCCCGGGTAATGTCCTACGCCTTTGCCCAGCGCCACGGCATTCTGGCGGTAGAGATACGCCAGAATGAGGTCCTGGTTGCCAGTACAGAACCTTTCAAAACCGAATGGGAAAGCAACCTTCGGCAGGCCATTCGCAAGGACATTCGCCGTGTCGTTGCCAACCCGGAGGATATCCGGCGCTACACGGTGGAGTTTTACCAGCTCGCCAATTCCGTGAGCAAGGCCAGCGGCAGCCAGGCCCCGGGTGC
This sequence comes from Marinobacter sp. MBR-99, assembly GCF_040547575.1. Lineage (NCBI taxonomy): Bacteria > Pseudomonadati > Pseudomonadota > Gammaproteobacteria > Pseudomonadales > Marinobacteraceae > Marinobacter > Marinobacter sp. MBR-99. The sequence continues at coordinate 83,083 of NZ_JBEPPY010000017.1, forward strand.
CGCCAGCAACCAGAACTTCGAGCAACTGCTGGACATAGGTTCCAATGAGAACCCGGATGCCAATGACCAGCACGTGGTCAAGATTGTCGACTGGCTGTTGCAGTATGCCTTTGACCAGCGGGCATCAGACATTCACATTGAACCACGCCGGGCGGTCACTCAGGTGCGCTTCCGCATTGATGGTGTGCTACACAACGTCTACGAGTTTCCTGAACATGTCGGAGTGGCTGTCACCAGCCGGCTGAAGATTCTGGGGCGCCTGAATGTGGCAGAAAAACGCCGACCTCAGGACGGCCGGATCAAAACCCGGAAACCGGACAACAGCGAGGTGGAGTTGCGCCTGGCCACCATGCCCACCGCTTTTGGGGAAAAGATGGTGATGCGGATTTTCGATCCGGAGGTGTTGCTGAAATCTTTCGAGCAACTGGGCTTTGGCAAGGAAGACCGGGAACGCTGGCAAACCATGACCGCCCGCCCTCACGGTATCGTACTGGTGACCGGGCCCACAGGCTCCGGCAAGACCACCACCCTGTACTCCACCCTCAAACAGCTGGCGTCGCCGGAACTGAATATCTGCACCATTGAAGACCCCATCGAAATGGTGGAGCCAGCGTTCAACCAGATGCAGGTGCAGACCAATATCGACCTGACGTTCGCCCACGGCGTTCGGGCCCTGTTACGACAAGACCCGGACATCATCATGATTGGTGAAATCCGCGACCTGGAAACCGCGGAGATGGCGGTACAGGCAGCGTTAACCGGCCACCTGGTGCTCTCCACCCTGCACACCAATGACGCCCCGAGCGCCATTACCCGACTGATGGAACTGGGCATTCCGCCCTACCTGATTCGCGCGACGGTGCTGGGGGTGATGGCCCAGCGCCTGGCCCGCACACTTTGCCCGCACTGCAAGGCTCCGGGAGAGGCCGACGAGCAGGCCTGGCAAACACTGACTCGCCCCTGGAAAGCCCCGGTACCGCGCCAGTTTTATCATCCGGTAGGGTGCCTGGAATGCCGCAATACCGGCTATATGGGCCGAGCCGGTGTCTATGAAATCATGACACTTTCCGAAAACCTGACCCGCCAGATCAACGACCGTTGCGAACTTGAGCAGTTAAGGTTGGACGCTTACAAGGAAGGCATGAAATCCCTGCGCCTGAGTGGTGCACAGAAAGTGGCCGCCGGCCAGACCACCGTGGAAGAAATCCTGCGGGTGACCCCCGAAAGCCAGCGCTAAACCCGCGTCAACCCGGGCGCAGACCGCACTGCTCCAGCAGTTCCTGCCAGTGGCGGGTGTGCTGCATCATCGCCTGGTCCAGCTCACGCCAGAGGCTGACTTCAGCATCGGCTGACAAATGGCGCTGGTACCAGTCCTGGAAGCTCTTCGGCATAACGGTGGTTTGCTGATCCGCCAGCTCGGCCAGAGCCCCGATCAGCGAATCCCGGGCCCGGCTGACATCACTCATGTAGGGCTGGACCTCACCGATGTAGACATTGAAGAAAAAATTCCTGACGATTTCCGACTGATTGTTCGGCCGGCCATTCAAGCACAGAGGGCGCCCGTCAAGGCGCGCTCTCAGGGTCTCCGACCCCGCGTTAAGAGTTGCAATTAATAGTCGGGCACTGTTGATCACTTGTCCGGCACGAAACTCCGACTGCCACCGTTGGTGCACTCCGCCAAGGGTATCGAGGGGAACATCGAGCCGCTGGTCCGACAAATCCGACACAGCCTGGTTTAACTGGCTCAGGTCCCGTACCAGATCAGACACCGGGTTGCCCTCCGCCGCCACCGGATAAAACCCCTTGGACAGGGTCAGCAAGCGCTCGATCTCTTCCGTGCCCCAGGTAGCATTCCATATTGCCACCGGCAGCGATGCCCGCTTGCTCTCGATGGCGTCTTGCAAGGCCTTCTCAAGGCGCTCGTCGTCGATCTCTTCCACGCAGTCTTCCGCGGCGCGAATAAACCGAACTTCGTAACGTAACCGGTTCAGTGGCTGCATCACCCGGCCCATCACCGAATTTCGCTCGCCCACCACATACTGCAGTTCACACCCGTACAGCGACAGAAAGTCCAAGATGCCCAGATCCAGCTCAGGCATATCAAGCACACGGTCCCGGCGGCGGGGAACCGTAGAGGCGGGGGGGAGATCAGAGGGAACCGCTACCGACGGCGTATCCAGTACCCGGCCCAGACGCTCCAGGTACTCTTCCATCATCGGTTCGGCTTCGGAGAACGGATTACAGCCAGCGAGAAACAAGGCACTGATACCCGGAACCAGCCATTTCAGACATGCACTACCGGGCATTCGACCACCTCCTAACGTTTACGCAATAGCGCGTCTACCTCCGCGAAATCACGGGCAACAGGCCGGCCAGTGTCCGGAAGATCTCCGTCACGCACTAACCAGACAGTTTTCAGGCCCACTTCCTCAGCCGCTGCAAGCTCGGCTTCCACATCCGACAGGAACAAAACGGTAGCAGGCTCTACACCCAGCTCCGCAAGAATATTGCGGTACGACTGCGCTTCTTTTTTACCGCCCACACCGGTATCAAAGTATCCGGAGAAAAACGGCGTGAAGTCACCTTCATTGCTGAAACCGAAGATCAGTTTCTGGGCCTTCACGGAACCAGAGGAATATACGAACAGCCTCAGCCCCCGATCATGCCAGCGCTGAAGATAATCCGCCGCATCCGGGTAGATATCACCCTTCAGCTCTCCGCTGTGGTAGCCCTGCTCCCAGATCATGCCCTGCAGTGCCTTGAGTGGGCCTTCTTTGCGATCTTCGGTTATCCAGGTCTGGAGGACCTCAATCAGGCCCTCCACATCTTTGCGGTCCACACCACTTTTTTCAGCAACCAGGGCCACCTGCTCAGCCACCGCTGGTGTGGTGTGATGGTTTGCACGGATAAAATCGGGCAAGTGTTTGCTGGCGTAGGGAAACAGCACATCGTGCACGAACGAGATCGAGCTGGTGGTGCCCTCGATATCGGTCAGAACCACCCGAATCATCCTGCCACTCCCGCGAGCCCTTCGTAGCGGGGCAGCCGACTGGCAATATCTTCTCCGGTAAAGCTCGCAACCCAGCCTTCCGGATTGGTGAACAACCGAATGCAGGTGAATTGCGGCTCTGGGCCCATATCAAACCAGTGGCGCGTGCCATCCGGCACACTGATCAAGTCATTCTTCTGGCACAAAAGGGCATACACCTGGTCACCAAAGTGCAGATAAAACAGGCCCTGGCCCCGCACGAAGAAACGCACTTCATCTTCGCTGTGGGTATGCTCGTCCAGAAATTTCTGACGAAACGCCTCCTTTTGCGGGTTGTCCGGGTTCAGGCTGACCACATCGGCGGTCTGGAACCCGCATTCCTGTTTCAGGTGCTCAACCTCCTCACTGTAGGCCTCCAGGATCTGTTCCTGGCTGGCATCCGCCGGCAAATCACGGGTTGGCCACCGTTCGAAACGAACACCGTGACGGGCCAGGGCGTCACCGATAGCCCCTGGGTCGGTCATCACGGTATGGGCCTCGTCCGGCTGGCTCTGGTGGAATATGCTCAGGGTAGTCATGGGCGGACCCTCATGGTTTCAAGTTCACATTCAAAGAGAAATTCGAAGGCTTCCACATGGCGCAGGCAATCCGCCATGGTCTTGCCCCAGGTATACAGGCCGTGGCCGCGAATCAGGTAACCCGGTTGTTCCGGATGGGCCAGGAACCAGGCCCGGGTATCCTCAGCCAGTGCCGCAATATCCTGAGTATTGTCGAATACCGGAATGCTCAGCGCACCCTCATGAGTCTCGACGCCGGAAAACGCCTTCTGCAATTCGTAGCCTTCGAGCTCCAGCGGCTGACCGGCAGCAATCAAACGGCTTAACACCGTGGCCTTTACAGAATGGGTGTGCAACACCGCGCCGGCCTCCGGGAACACCTGATAAAGCACGGTATGCAGCAGGGTTTCTGCGGAGGATTTACACTGGCTTTGGACCGGCCGGCCGTCAAGATCAACCACCATGACGTCTGCGGTGGTCAGCTGGCCCTTGTGGCGGCCAGACACTGTAATCGCCACGTGGTCACTGTCTATCCGCGCAGAATAATTGCTGCTGGTGGCAGGCGACCAGCCACGGCCATACAGGAACTGACCTGCGTCCACGATAGACTGGGCCGCTGTGGCGTATTGGGCTACATCAAACACACGCATTCTCCCGGTTGAAACGCGCCCTTCCGGGCACGCGTTGGCCGCCATTATAGGACGGCCATCGCTCCCGGAAAACCGCTTTGGCTCAGGCCGTCAACGGCAGGCGGCGCTGGCGCTTTCCAGTCAGGGCAAACAGGGCATTGCCCAGGGCGGAAATGACAGGGGGCACGCCCGGCTCGCCCACACCCGTCGGGTCTGCCTCGCTGTCGACAATATCCACCACCACTTCCGGTTTCTGATGCATCTGCATCAGGCGATAATCGTGGAAATTGCTCTGCCGGATCTCGCCGTTATCGAAGTTGATTTCGCCATAGAGCGCGGCGGTCAGGCCAAAGAGGATACCCCCCTCAATCTGGTCTTCCACAATCCGGGGGTTAACCACCTGGCCGCAATCCACGGCGCAGGTTACTTTGTACACCCGGATTTCACCGCTCTCGACTCCAGCTTCAACCACCTGCGCCACGTAGGTGCCAAAACTCTTGAACAGGGCCAGTCCGCGGGCCCGACCTTCCGGTGCGGGCTGCCCCCAATCCGCCAGCCTGGCTGCGCGCTCAAGCACCTCGCGGTGACGCGGCTCGGCATCCAGCATTTTCAGGCGGAATTGCAGTGGATCCTCACCAGACTCATGGGCCAGCTCATCCATAAAGGTTTCCACCGCAAACCCGTTGTGAGAATAGCCCACCGAGCGCCACCAGGTAATGGGTACGCCAGGGTCGGTATGGGTATGACGAACACTCACATTCGGCACTTTGTATGGGTACTCAGTCGCGCCCTCAATGGCCGAAATATCTTTTGGCGTAGCAATGCCCTCCGCCATCAGCCCTACCCGCCCCAGGGTGTCGTACAGGAACTTGGGCGCCCAGGGATACTGTGCCGGTGCGGCGTTGCGCACATACCAATCCAGAATTTGCGGGCCAACGATCTGATGATGCCAGCCGGTCAGCTCACCGTCGTTCAGGCTGCCCTTCATACGGTGCAACATAGCAGGGCGCAGGAAGCCGTGACGCGTATCCTCTTCCCGGGACCAGATCAGCTTGACCGGAACCTTCAGTTGGTAGGCCACCGCGGCAGCTTCTTCAATATAGTCCTGAGTCAGGCGCCGGCCGAAACCGCCGCCAAGGAATGTGGTGTGGATGTTGACCTTACCGGGTGACAGATCGGTATGCCGCGCCGCGGCAATACGCCCCAGATCTGGTGCCTGGGTCGGCGCCCACACATCCATGCCGCCATCGTGGTACCAGGCTGTCGCGTTCATGGGCTCCATGGTGGCGTGGGCCAGATAGGGCTGCTCATACTCGGCTTCTACCACCTGTTTGGCCCGCGCAGCCGCCCTATCAACATTGCCGTCACTGCGTTCTTTCGCTCCGGGATCTTTACTGGCGGCCTGTCGGTAGCCTTCAAAAACAGCTTCCGTACTGGTATCCAGCGCTTCCGAGAAATCCCACTCCACCTGCAATTGCTGCTGGGCCTTTCTTGCCTGCCAATAACGCTGAGCCACCAGGGCCACTCCCCGTTCTGTGATGAACGCATCGGTTACACCTGGCATGCCGATGACGTCATCGCGGTTGAAGCTGCGGGCCTTGCCGCCATACCTGGGACTGCGAGTCATAACGGCATAGACCATACCGGGGAGCTCAACGTCCATTCCGTAGACGGCGGTACCCGTTGCCTTGGCCCGGGCATCCAGCCTGCTGCCCATGCGGCCGATGTACTTCCATTCAGAGCGAGGCTTGAGAGGTACCTCACCGCGGATAACCTCCCGGTCCGCCAACTCCACCAATTGGCCGTAACGCAACGAATCAAGGCCGTTAGGATGCACTACCCGACCATCCTGGGTCTTGCACTGTTCCGCGTCTACTTCCCATACCCGGGCAGCCGCCATAACCAGCATCTGTCGGGCCTGCGCCCCGGCTACCCTCAATGGTTCCCAGCTTGTGGCCAGACTGGTACTTGCGCCGGTTAGCTGCAAACCAAACAGGGGGTTTCGGTATTCCGGCGCCACCGGGGCAAATTTGACTTTGATCCTGCCGGGCTCCACATCCAGCTCTTCGGCCACCAATGTGGTCAACCCAGTGTAGGTACCCTGCCCCATTTCAACCCGAGCCAGGGTAAAAAGGATGTCGTCATCACGGGTCAATTCCAGCCAGATATCCGGCTTCCACTCACCGGTTTCGGGCTGAAACCCGGTCTGTACCGTGGCACACCCCGGAATGGATACCGCCAGTATCAAGCTGCCTGAAGCACCCGTGCTGACTTTCAGAAAATCACGGCGATTCATGGTCATGTCAGGCATCCTCCCCGGCGGGCTCGTAATGGCCAACAGCACCGGCAACCGCCTCAACAGCGGACACAATGCGAGAATAGGTACCACATCGGCACAGGTTTCCGGTCATGGCGGTCACAATGTCCTGTCGGGATGGCGACGGATTGTTGTTCAGCAGGTGGGCCGCGGTCATGATCTGGCCTGACTGGCAGTAACCACACTGGGGAACGCCCTGATCAATCCAGGCCTGCTGCAACGGGTGCAGCTGGCCGTCTTCTGACAAACCTTCGATGGTGGTCACGATGGCGCCGTCTATCGAGGCCACCGGCGTTGAGCAGGAGCGCGCTGGCTGACCGTTAACATGAACCGTGCAAGCGCCGCACAAGCCGGCGCCGCAACCAAACTTGGTGCCTTTAAGCCCTGCTTCATCCCGAATGACCCACAACAGAGGCGTATCGGAATCAACATCAACTGTGTGCCTTTGGCCGTTAATCGTGAGGCTGAATGCCATGGGCCTTTCCTTTTTTATTTGCTGAAAACAAAGTTATTTGCTGAAGACGAATTCGTTTACTTGATGACTTCTTTGCCATCCTTGTCTACCCAGATCTTGCGATCACCGGTGTTCATTTTCCCTTTGGAATCCCAGATTTCCCGATCTTCGGTGGCACTCTCCACTTTACCGTTGTCGTCCCAGATCACCCGGTCTTTGCAACCCACCAGAGTAAACAGGCCGGCCAGAACAATCACTAACAGAGAACCCTTGTTCATCATTGATAACCTCATCAGCTGTTTGAAGTGCCGCCGGTGATACCTTGTTCACCGGCGACCATGCAGTTCCCGATTATTCTGTTTGTCTCTGTCACTCTTGCGAACCATGACATAGACCGCGCCGGTTCCACCATGGTGTTTCTGGGCCGAATGAAACGCCAGCACACTGTCCAGTTCCGGCAACCACTTCGCCAGGTAGCTTTTCAGTTGGGCAACGCCATCGGGATTGCGCTCACCCTTACCGTGCAGAATGATCACCGAACGCAAGCCATAGCGCACGCAATCGTTGATAAAAGCAAACACCTCCCGGCGGGCCTCTTCAACGGTCATTCGGTGCAGATCCAGCCTGGCCTCTATCGGGTATTGACCGAGCCGGAGTTTGCGGAATACGCCGTGCTGTATTCCGGGGCGCATCCAACTGAGCACGTCGTGGGCCGTCAGGGGCTCAACCATGTCAGAGGTCAGCGGGTTCAGATCACGAACCGGCTTTTCAACGGCCGCTTTCTGCCGTTCCAGATGCCCGGGCGTCAGTTCCCTGGGGGTCGATACTTCGGCCCGATTGGGTTTCCGAATGCGCCGGACATCCTTCATTTCCTCTAGAAACGCCAGGCGTTCATCTTTACTGGTCATGAGCTATCTGTTTCTGGATTGACGAGTATCAGAACTCTACCACCGTGCCGGGCTACCATAAAGAAAAGCCCTGAGACACTTTGCGACCAAAATCGTAGGGCACAATTTGGCTCCGCTGAACTACACTGCAAGCGGACACCAATAACTACGGAACAGCGGCGAAGGCCGACCAACTCCGACCCACGACGGATTGCGATATGGCAGCAGCGAACCAGGACACATCCCGCCCCCAGAACACCCGAGCCATCATGACATTTCTGCGGGAGCATGCACCCTTCTCCAGCATGGATGACACCCACTTGGCCCATTTCGCCGAGCATGCCACCCTGAGATTCTACGCCGATGATGATGTGGTGCTATCCCCGGACGATGGTGTGGTCAAGCGATTCTATATCGTCAAACAGGGTCGTATCCGGGGCGAACGCCATAACGAAAAAGAAGATCGGGCCGAAACCACGTTTGAAATCAGCCAGGGCGAGTGCTTTCCCCTGGCCGCCCTGATTGGCGAGCGCCCCACCCGCACCCTGCACCGGGCCTCCGGAGATACCTTCTGCCTGAGCATTGAACAAAAGGCGTTCATCACCCTGTTCTCCGAAAGCGAACCTTTCCGTGACTTCTGCCTGCGCGGTGTCAGCAGCCTGCTGGACCAGGTCAACCAGCGCATCCAGTCCAAGGCCATGGCGTCTATCGGCTCCAGCAACAGCCTGGACACCCCCCTGGAACGTTACGCACTGCGCAACCCCATCGTTTGCTCGCCAGACCTGCCGGTGCGCAAGGCGGTGGCCCGCATGCATGAAAACAATGTCGGCAGCATCATCATTACCGACGACAACCGCCATCCCAAGGGCATATTCACGTTGCGCGATTTGCGCACCATGGTTGCCGAGGAGCGAGGCCCCCTCGACACCCCGATCCGGCAGGTCATGACTGCCGATCCCTGCTGCTTGCCCTCAACGGCCGATGCCTTTGAAGCGGCCATGTTGATGGCCGAGCACCACTTTGCACATCTGTGCGTGGTCGATGAGGAAAATCATCTGATTGGGGTGGTCTCCGAGCGGGACCTGTTCTCCCTCCAGCGCGTGGACCTGGTCAACCTGGCCCGGACTATCGGTACAGCTACCCACCTGCGCACGCTGGTGAGCCTGCGCACCGACGTTTCCCGCCTGGTGGATTCGATGCTGGCCCACGGTGCCGACTCCGGGCAGGTGGTCAAGATCATCACCACCCTGAACGACGTGACCGTCCGCAGGGTGCTGGAACTGAACCTGAAAAAGAACGACCCGGGCATTCCGTTTACCTGGCTGACCTTTGGCAGCGAAGGCCGGCAGGAGCAAACACTGCTGACCGACCAGGACAACGGTATCCTGTTCGAGACGCCCGAGGGCATGACCGAGGAGCAGGTTAGGGAAAAACTGCTGCCGTTCGCGCGCAAGGTGAATGATGAATTGGCCGAGTGTGGCTTTACCCTGTGTAAAGGCAACATCATGGCCAGCAATCCCAAGCTGTGTCTGAGCGACCGTGAGTGGGATGACTGGTTCGTTCGGTTTATAGACGCCTCCACCCCCCAGAATCTGGTGTACTCATCCATCTTCCTGGATATGCGCTCAGTATTCGGGCCAACGGAGCCATTGCACCGATTGCTGGAGAAAGTTCTGGACAGGATTCGCAAGAACGCCTTGTTCCAGAAGATGCTGGCGGGCAATGCGCTGCAACGCAAACCACCACTCACCATGTTCAGGAACTTTCGCTATCTGAATGACGAGAAAAAGCATTCTCTGGACCTGAAACGGCAAGGCCTGGCGCCGTTTGTCGAATCTGTCCGGGTGTTCGCCCTGGCCCACGGTGTTGAAGCCGCCAATACTCTGGAGCGAATGGACGCCTTGTCCCGCAAAGGCGTTTTCGATGCCAAAGACGCAAACGCATGGAAAGAGGCGTACAGCCTGATTCAAGCCATCCGCATGAGGGCCCACCAGGAAATGCTCGACAGGGGTGAAGAGCTGACCAACTACATTGATCCGGACGACCTGAACCCGCTCGACCGACGCATCTTGCGGGAGTCTTTCCGCCAGGCTCAAAGGCTCCAGCAAAAGCTGGAAGTCACTTACCAACTCTAGGTCACGAATCACCATGCTCGACTACATCAAGCAATGGCTGGCACAGCGCAGGGGCGGCGCCGTTGGCAATCACGACCCCGACAATCTGCCCACACCGAAAACAGTGAGCGATCAGCCACTGTCCCGATGCCGTCTGATTGTACTGGATCTCGAAACCACCGGACTGAATGCCTCAAAAGATGAAGTTATCGCCATCGGCGCTGTGGCTATTGAGGGCGGGGTTATTCACCTCAATGATCAGTTTGATCTGATCCTGCGCCGACCGGAGCTCGATATCCGGGAAACCGTGCTGATCCATGGTATCGGGCCGGAGGCCCTGACCCAGGGCCATGAAACCGAAGATGCCCTGCTCTACCTTCTGGAATGGATGAACGGCGACCCGATCCTCGCCTACCACTCTGCATTCGACCAGAAGTTCCTGGAGAAAACCCTGAAAGCCCAGCTCGGGTATACCGCCAGCCACGTCTGGATGGACGTCGCCGAGCTGCTACCGGCAATCTTCCCCAAAGCAGACATTAAAGGCCGAAGCCTCGACCACTGGTCGGACTACTTCAAACTCGAGGTTAGTGAACGGCATCACGCTGCTGCGGATGCCATGGTGACCGCTGAACTGACGATCATGGCGCTGAACAGAGCACAAAAAAATGGCGTCAAGAACCTGAAGGAACTCGCTGAAAAGCTGCATTATCAGCGCCGTTTACAGAACATGCACCGCTACTGACAACCCATTCCGGCGCCTGATGTCCTTGACCAATTACAAGGCAAGTCACTGAGAGTTAGACCATTTGCCAATATCCATAATTCCATTGACCAGTAAAGTCGGAGAGGACAACAAGTCGGAGAAGTACTACATGAATAATAAATTCTCTATCCGAAACATCCCACAAGCAATCCACCCAACCTCCACAACAACAATACAGGAGTGATGTGTATGTCAGGTCATAGCTACGACGCTGAAAACTACTGGAAGGCGAACCTCCGCCTGATATTCGGGAGCCTGATCATCTGGGCCCTGGTATCTTATGGCTTCGCAATTCTTCTACGTCCCATGCTGGCGGGGATTCCGGTCGGTGGCACCGATCTGGGTTTCTGGTTCGCCCAGCAAGGCTCGATTCTTACTTTCATTGCCCTGATCTTCTTCTACGCCTGGCGCATGAACAAGATCGACGAGCAATTCGGCGTACATGAGGAGTAAGACACCATGAGCCAATTTGCAATCAACCTGCTTTTCGTTGGGGGCTCGTTCCTCCTGTACATCCTGATTGCTGTCTGGGCAAAGGCCGGCAGCACCAGTGATTTTTACGTTGCCGGCGGCGGCGTTCACCCGGTCACTAACGGTATGGCCATCGGTGCGGACTGGATGTCTGCGGCATCCTTCATTTCCATGGCGGGCCTCATTGCTGCCGGTGGTTATGCCAATTCCACCTTCCTGATGGGCTGGACCGGCGGCTACGTCTTGCTGGCCATGTTGCTGGCGCCTTACCTGCGTAAGTTTGGCAAGTTCACGGTTCCAGAGTTCATTGGTGACCGTTACTACAGCGCCAACGCGCGTCTGGTCGCCGTTATCTGCCTGATCGTTGCGTCCGTCACCTACGTTATCGGCCAGATGGCCGGTGCCGGTGTTGCCTTCTCCCGCTTCCTGGAAGTAGACGCCACCAACGGCCTTATGATTGCCGCGGTTGTGGTCTTTATCTACGCCGTACTCGGCGGCATGAAGGGCATCACCTACACTCAGGTGGCCCAGTACTGCGTTCTGATCATTGCCTACACCATTCCTGCGGTGTTTATCTCCCTGCAACTGACTGGCAACCCGATTCCGATGTTCGGTATGTTCTCTACCCACACCGAATCCGGTCTGCCACTGCTTGAAAAACTGAACATGGTGGTTACCGACCTTGGTTTCAGAGAGTACACCGCAGACATCGACAACAAACTGAACATGGTTCTGTTCACCCTGTCGCTGATGATCGGTACAGCGGGTCTGCCCCACGTTATCATCCGCTTCTTCACCGTTCCCAAGGTAGCTGACGCTCGCTGGTCCGGCGGCTGGGCCCTGGTCTTCATCGCCCTGCTCTACCTGACCGCTCCGGCTGTTGCCTCCATGGCGCGTCTGAACCTGATGACCACCATCTACCCGGAAGGCACCGCAGCCCAGCCCATCGAATATGATGCGCGTCCTGGCTGGATTGCCACCTGGGAAGAAACCGGTCTGATCAAGTTCGAGGACAAGAACAACGATGGCCGCATCCAGGTGTATAACGACGGCAATGCCGATTTCGCAGCCACTGCGGCTGAGCGGGGCTGGGAAGGCAACGAGCTGTCTGTTAACAACGACATCCTGGTACTGGCCAACCCGGAAATCGCCAACCTGCCCGGCTGGGTCATTGGTCTGATTGCCGCCGGCGGTCTGGCTGCGGCTCTGTCCACTGCAGCAGGTCTGTTGCTGGCTATTTCCTCGGCGGTCAGTCACGACCTGATCAAAGGCCGAATCAACCCCAATATTACCGATAAAGGCGAGTTGTTGGCGGCACGGATCTCCATGGCTGTTGCCATCGTGGTAGCGACGTGGCTAGGCGCCAACCCTCCAGGCTTTGCGGCCCAGGTTGTGGCATTGGCCTTCGGTATCGCTGCGGCTTCCCTGTTCCCCGCACTGATGATGGGTATTTTCTCCAAGCGGGTGAACAACGTTGGCGCAACTCTGGGTATGCTGTCTGGCCTGATCTTCACACTGGTCTACATCTTCATCTACAAGGGCTGGTTCTTCATTCCGGGAACCAACAACCTGCCGGATACCGCTGAGTTCTGGGTGCTGGGCATTTCCCCGCTGTCCATCGGTGCGGTTGGTGCTCTGGTCAACTTTGCGGTAGCCTTCGGGGTATCGAAAGTGACTGCCGAGCCGCCTGTTGAAATCCAGGAGCTGGTTGAAAGCGTACGTTACCCTCGCGGTGCCGGTAGCGCTCAAGACCACTAAGCTGAAAGACAGCCTGATTCATTGATCCTAATGACGGGTTGAGACCGAACGGGCTTCCTCACTGAGGGAGCCCGTTCTTTTTTGAATTAAGGAATCAAACCCAATGTTCTGGACTTTTGTTGCCACTATTGTTTGCGGTCTCGGGGCTGCAGGCATCGCCATGGGCATCCGCGCTGCCACCGCAAAGCGCGCCCCCCGATGGATCATTCCAGTCTTTGCAGGTGCCGGCATGCTCGGCTACCTTGTTTATGGCGAATACACTTGGTACGACCACAAGCGATCACTGCTCCCTGATGAAGCGGTTATCGTGGCGACTGAGCAGGAGAAGATTTTCTTCCGTCCCTGGACCTTCGTATTTCCCTATGTCACCGCCTTCTCCACCGTCGACACCAGTGATTTCCGTCGGGATACCAACGACAACGATATTGTTCGCTTCACCCTCTATCGTTTTGAGCAAACCGTGACAGACTCAGTGTCACATCGGGCTCACCTGATCCATTGCCAGAGCCGGGAACTGGTGCCTCTTGGTTCAGATGGTGTTCCACGAGTAGACAATATGAAGTTGCTGACCGCTAACGACCGTCTGTACAGAACAGTGTGTGGAAACTGATATCGGATAAACGGATAACAACAAAGCATGATTAGCGCCTGGCTGCTGATATTTATATCCATTAGCTACATTTCCCTGCTGTTCGTCATCGCTTGGGCCGGCGACCGGCATCCGGGGCTGTATCGCCGCAGGCTGGCGCGAACGCATATTTACGGCCTGTCACTGGCGGTCTACTTTACCTCCTGGACATTCTACGGCGCGGTCGGGCGGGCGACCCAGGAAGGCTTCGCCTTCCTGCCCATCTATCTGGGGCCCCTGCTGGTATTTTTGTTCTTTGCGCCGCTATTGCGACGTATCATTTTTATCAGCAAACGCAACAACAGCACTTCCATTGCTGACTTTATCGCCTCCCGTTACGGTAAGTCCCAAGTACTGGCTGCCATGGTGGCCATTTTTGCCCTTGTTGGCAGCGTTCCCTATATTGCCCTGCAACTCAAAGCCATTGCGCTGGGTTTTAACGTGCTGACGGAGGGCGGTGTCAGTTATCAGGAATTGAGTACCGCCGCCTGGAACGATTCCGCCTGGTACATCACCCTCGCCCTGGCCGTTTTCACCGTGCTGTTCGGCACCCGGCACCTCGAGTCGACCGAGCACCATCGCGGCATGATTCAGGCTGTTGCCTTTGAGTCCCTGATCAAGCTGGTCGCCTTCGTCGCGGTTGGACTGTTTGTCGGTTACGGTCTCTATAACGGTTTTGGCGACCTCTTCAGCCGGGTAAAAGAGGCCGACCTGGTCGGCACCCTGACCACAAATTCTCTTGAGACACCGGCGTTTCTTACCCAAACCCTGGTCGCCATGCTGGCCATTGTCTGTCTTCCCAGGCAATTCCACGTCATGGTGGTAGAAAACGCGGACCCCCGGGATTTCGAGACAGCGCGCTGGGCCATGCCGATCTATCTCGTCATCGCCAGCGCGTTCGTACTGCCCATTGCCGCGGCCGGGCTGCTCAACTCCAGCCTGGCTGGTGGCGACCCCGATATCATCATATTGCAACTGCCCATCGTAGCGGGTGAACAGTGGTTGGCAGTGCTCGCCTTCCTCGGTGGTGGTTCGGCTGCGGCAGCCATGGTTATTGTGTGCTCTGTCGCCATTGCCACCATGGTCAGCAACGAAATCATAATGCCCGGCCTATTACGGTTCTTCCGACCGGGCATGAACCGAAGAGCGGACCTCAGTTTTCTGCTGCTTACCATTCGCCGGGTAGCAATCTTTGTGGTGCTGTTTACCGCTTATGGTTTCTACCGAATGGCCGGAGCAGAATACAGCCTTACCGCCTTCGGCCTGCTCTCGTTCGCCGCAGCGGCCCAATTCGGGCCCGCCCTCGTGGGCGGCATTATCTGGCGCCGCGGCAATTTTACCGGGGCCGCCTGGGGACTTGGTCTTGGCTTCCTGATGTGGTGCTACACCCTGCTGCTGCCGGCCCTCGTGTCCACTGGCTGGATTTCAGACACCCTGATCGAACACGGTCTGTTCGGCCTCAACTGGACTCGCCCGACCGCCCTGTTCGGCTCTGACCTGGACCAGATCAGCCATGGCATTCTCTGGAGCCTTGGCATTAACACCGGTACCTACATCCTGCTGTCACTGGTGACCCGACAACGCATCCGTGAACGGATCCAGATTGCCGCCTTCTTCCATGAGGCACAGCCCAAACCCGAAAGTGCACAGCATCAAAGCTGGCAGGGCGAGGTTCTGACCTCTGATCTCCAGGCCCTGACCGATCGATTCATGGGTGAGGAACGCTCCGAGAGCGTCTTCCGTAATTACGAGCGCCGCAACGCCATCAGGCTATACCCGCACCGGCCTGCCTCCACCCACTTGATGAAATACATCGAACGCCAATTGGCCTCGGTGATTGGCGCTTCCACCGCCCGGGTGGTCCTGGAGTCGACTCTGACCGGGCGGGATATGCAGATCGAAGATGTGGTCAGCATCGTTGACGAAGCCTCCCAGGCCATGACCTTCAGCCGGGAACTGCTGCAATCGGCCATTGAGAACATCAGCCTGGGCGTATCGGTAGTTAACCATCAGCAACAGCTGGTGGTGTGGAACCATCGCTACCTCGAGCTGTTCAATTATCCCAAAGGATTTGTCCGGGTTGGCCGACCAGTTGAAGACCTCATGCGCTACAACCTGACCAACGCCAACCTTTCAGCCAGGCGTATAGACGACATCATCGACAACCGTTGCAACAGTATGCGCGACGGCAAGCCCATGTCTTATGAACGACAGCGACCGGACGGCACCGTTGTTCGGGTGGATGGCAGCCCTATCCCCGGGGGTGGCTATGTCACCACCTTCCAGGACATCACAGCCATGCGTCGCACTGAGCAGGCACTGAAGGAGACCAATATCTACCTGGAGCAACGGGTTCGGGAGCGAACCCAGGAGTTGCAGGTGATCAACGAACAGATGCTGAAAGCCAAATCTGTTGCCGAGCAGGCCAACCAGAGCAAAACCCGGTTTCTTGCCTCGGCCAGTCATGACCTGCTTCAACCACTGAATGCAGCACGACTGTTTACCTCAGCCCTATCAGGCAAGGTTATTGAAGGTGATACCCGTGAACTGGTAGAGCACATCGACAGCTCATTGGGAGCGGCTGAGGAAATTATCAGCACCTTGCTCGACATCTCCAAACTGGACGCCGGTGCATTGGAGCCGGATATCGGTGTGTTCCCGGTCAACGAACTGCTCCGCCACCTGGCAACGGAATTCTCTGCCATCGCCAAGGACCAGGAGCTGGACCTGCACGTTGTTCCAAGCAGCGCCTGGGTGCGATCTGACGCCAAGTTATTGCGCCGGGTCGTGCAGAACTTCCTGTCAAACGCCATTCGCTACACCGCCAGTGGCAAGATACTGATGGGCTGCCGAAGACTCAAAGGCTACCTTCGCATTGAAATCTGGGACACCGGCCCCGGGATGTCCGAGGACCAGCTCACCCACGTTTTCGAAGAGTTCCGCCGCTTCCAGCATGGCCGAGACAAGAAGGGGCTGGGACTTGGGCTGGCCATCGTCGACCGGATCAGCGGCATGCTGAACCACCCGGTCACCGTGCACTCGGTTCAAGGCAAAGGCAGTGTTTTTGGTATTACTGTGCCACTCGCGCCACCGGATCTTAGCCGCGCCGATGCGAGCAAGCCCAGTGCCAGCGCACGGCGGGTTTCTAGCCTGGGTGGGTTACATGTGTTGTGCATTGACAATGACCCGGCCATCCTGCAGGGCATGACGGCACTACTGAGCAACTGGAAATGCGATGTAACAGCAGCTATCAGCCTGGAAGATGCCCTGGAAAAACTGGCAGACCGTCTACCGGATATTATACTTGCGGATTATCAGCTTGATGACAATCGTAATGGACTGGATGCCATGGACAGCCTCAGAGAAAAACTTGACCATGACATACCGGGCATCCTGATTACCGGGTATATGGCGCCAGAGGTACGCGAGGACGCCGGAAACCGTGGCTATCAGGTTCTCTACAAGCCGGTCAAACCGGCCGCACTGAGAGCGCTCGTCAACAAACTACTTAAACAGAAGCGCGCATGAACCAGACCGAGAGGAAAGACGCGATCAACCCCTTTGGAAAACTCACCTTTCTGGTGGTTGATGATTTCGAGAACTTCCGTCTATCGATGCGCCAGATGCTCAGAAGCTGTGGCGCCGATAGAATCGAACTGGTTGCCCACGCTACCCCGGCGATCCAGTATTGCACCTACAACCATGTGGACGTTGTCCTGTGTGATTACAACCTGGGGGAGGGCAAAAACGGCCAGCATATCCTTGAAGAACTCCGTCACAAGAAGCTGCTAAGCCGCTCATCGCTGTTCTTGATGGTGACCGCTGAAACCTCCAAAGAGATGGTCATGGGTGCCCGTGAATACCAGCCGGATGCTTACCTGACCAAGCCGCTGAACCGTGCCATGCTGGAGAAGCGCCTTGGTGCACTCGTTCAGCAACGTAATGCTTTGCTACCGATCACCCGTGAGATCGACCGGGAGAACTACCCTGAGGCCATCTCGCAATGCCTGCAGCTTTTGCCCAAACAACCAAGGTACAAAACCTGGCTGATGAAAACCCTGGGCGAACTGTATTTCATCGTCGGCGACCTCTCACACGCTCTGAAAGTTTATGACGAGGTACTTGCGCAGCGGGAGCTTTCTTGGGCTCGACTTGGCCGCTGCAAGGTGCTGCTTGGCAACCGAAATTTTGATGAGTCTGTGGAAGGCCTCAAAGCACTGATCGCCAAACACCCTGATTATATGGAGGCCTACGATCTGCTCGCCGAAGGGCTGGAAAAGCAAGGCAAATCCGTACAGGCACAACAAATCCTGGAAAAGGCGGCAGAACACTCACCAAACGCCCTACTCCGCCAGAAACACCTGGCGCAACTGGCCAGCACCAATCAGGACATCGATACCGCTTCACAGGCCTGGCGCCAGACCGTAACACTGGGAACCTACTCGATCCACGACAACTCTGAGCATTACTTGTCCCTGGCCCAAAGCCTCTCCGATCTCAGTGAAGGGCACCCGGAAGCAGAAGGTGCGGAACAAGCGGCAGAGGCGCTGAGTGTCCTTTCAAAAATGGAAAAGCGCTTCTCGAACGAAGACGGCATCACCCTGAAAAGTCGTATCGTACAGTGCCGGGTGCATGCCGGACAGGGTGAACAGAAAGCCGCTGAAAAGCTACTAACCGGTTTAAAGGCAGAATTGGAAACGCTCGAGGAAATCCCCTCAGATCTTGGCCTTGATTACGCCAAGACCCTGTTCAGATTGGGACGGGATGAAGAGGCAAAGACCCTGCTTTCCGATCTCGCTGCCCGTTATGGCGATAATCCCGACACCCTTCAGAAAATCGAAAACCTCCTTGATGAACCCGTCGGCTTCCGCCAGAAAATAGAGGCCCGCGGATACAACCGGGAAGGCATCAAAGCGTTCGAATCTGGCGACCTGGATGGCGCGGTAGAGGCTTTCAATCATGCACTGACGATCGTTCCAGACCATGCAGCCCTGAACCTCAACCTGATTCAGGTGTTACTGCGAAAACACGATCAGGCACCCTCCGACTTTAACCTTATTGCCACCTGCCAGGAGCGACTGAAACGGCTTGAAGGCTTGCCCGAGCAACACAGACAGTACCGCCGGTACACCGCACTGGCCAGAAAACTGAAAGGACTGAATGCATGACTGACCACAATATCGACTTTTCAATGGTACTGGCGTCCGCCGTGCATGACATGAAGAATTCTCTAGGCATGCTGCTGAACACCGTCGATGAACTCCGTACCGAGCACGAGAGCACGCTAGCCGGCTCAAGCAAGTTCAATATGCTGCAGTACGAAGCCGAACGGATGCACAATGACCTTGTGCAACTACTGGGTATCTATCGGCTGGGTGAGAACAACCTGTCAGCGCACATTGACGAACACTTTGTTCCGGATTTTCTCTCCGAGCATATGGCACGACATGTGCCACTGCTTGATGGACTGGGCATCGAGTACGCCATCGAAGCGGAAGACATAAATGGTTTCTTCGATGATGATCTGCTTACCGGGGTGCTTAACAACACCATCAATAATGCCATCCGCTATACCAAAAGCAGAATCCGACTGACCGCTCGTGAGCAAGACGGTTATCTGATAGTCGGTGTAGAGGATGACGGCAAAGGCTATCCCGAGAGCATGCAGCACACCGGAACCCTCAGCTTCAAATCCCTTGACTTCAAGAGTGGCAGCACAAGCCTTGGCCTTTTCTTTGCCTCGTCCGTTGCCAGGTTGCATACAGAAGGCGATCGAACCGGCTCAATAAAACTGCACAATGGTGGGAAGTACGGCGGCGGTGTCTTTGAGATCTGGCTCCCCTGAATACCTCTACCTGTAACGACAGCCTTCTGTAAAGACAGCCTGCTGTTTTCAACATCCAGACATGCTCTTTCAAAAACACAAATAAAAAAGCCCCGGCATCAAAGATGCTGGGGCTTTCGGTATTAGGAGCCTGACGATGACCTACTCTCACATGGGCGAACCACACTACCA
>NZ_JBEPPY010000018.1:0-99943 GCF_040547575.1 Marinobacter sp. MBR-99
ACCTCGGCCAGCGCCCACACGAATTACTTGGTTAACTTTTTAAAGAGCGTTTGAGCTGTTGCTCAATCAAGGCCGCGTATTCTACATCGTTCCGCCGCCCTGTCAACCGTTTATTTTCCGCCGTTTCCGCTTCCGAAAACCGCCGAAAAATCATCCGGCCTACTGCTTGTTTCGAGGTGCGCATTCTACACTGAAACACCTTCCTGTCAACCGCTTCCTGAAGAATCTTTCAAACTTTTTCTTCAGTGCTTTCAAGCAGTTATCGCTTAGGTTTTGCCTCTTCTCAGTGGCCAGCCCCTCAAGCGAGATGCGCATTCTACAGACCTCAGCCGAGGAGTCAACGGTATATTCAAACTTTTTTCAGAGGGACATTTTCCGGTCTACCGATGCACCTCTTAAGACCTCTCAGTTTAGCTCCACTTTAACCTGCTGTGCCACCTTAATCGCACGCTCGCGCGCTTCTTCTATCGTGCTCCCTTTTGCAAGAGCCACCCCCATACGACGACGCCCCTTCAGTTCCGGCTTGCCGAACAGGCGAACCTGGGTATCCGGCTCCGCCAAAGCATGTTCCAGGCCGGAAAATACTACGTTACCGGAATCTCCTTCCGGGAGAATGACCGCCGAGGCGGTTGGACCCTGTTGGCGAATGGCTGGGATGGGCATCCCCAGAATGGCGCGAGCATGCAGCGCGAACTCGGAAAGGTCCTGCGACATCAGTGTGACCAGGCCAGTATCGTGGGGTCTCGGCGAAACTTCGGAGAACCATACCTGATCACCCTTGATAAACAGCTCCACACCGTATAGACCGTAGCCGCCCAGATTCTCAACCACCGCCCGAGCAATCGAGGTTGCTCGCGCAAACGCAGCATCGGACATAGGGTGCGGCTGCCATGACTCACGGTAATCGCCGTCTTCCTGCCTGTGACCTATCGGATCACAGAATGAAATACCATCGCGATGCTTGACCGTCAGCAGGGTAATTTCATAGTCGAAATCCACAAAACCTTCGACGATCACCCTGCCCTTGCCAGCCCGGCCACCGGTTTGGGCGTATTCCCAGGCAGCCTCTACATCCGCTGCACTCTTCACCGTACTCTGCCCCTTACCGGAGGAGCTCATGACCGGCTTGACCACCAATGGCAACCCGACTTCATCAATGGCAGCCAGATACTCTTCCCTGGTCCCGGCAAAACGGTACTTTGATGTACTTAGCCCAAGCTCCTCCGCCGCAAGCCGGCGGATACCTTCTCGATTCATGGTCAGATTGACCGCGCGGGCAGTTGGCACCACGTTGTAGCCTCCTTCCTCCAGCCGCACCAACTCCCCGGTGGCAATCGCCTCAATTTCCGGAACGATAAGGTCCGGTTTTTCCGCCTCAACGATGGCGCGTAACGCTTCACCATCGAGCATATCGATAACGTGGCAACGATGTGCAACCTGCATGGCGGGCGCATTCTCGTAACGGTCGACTGCAATCACCTCTATGCCGAAACGTTGCAGCTCTATAACCACTTCTTTACCGAGTTCTCCCGCGCCGCAGAAAAGCACACGGGTGGCAGAGGGCTTCAGGGGCGTACCGATACGCACCGTTTTGTTCGAACCAGTCATATAGTTTTATGTCCTGTTGCTGTCAGAGTGCGACCTGCTTTTCCCGCTCTGCCACTTTAAGCAGAACTTCCCGCCGTTCGTCATTACTCATAGTGGTCCAGCGGAGGATTTCATCGCCCGTGCGCTGGCAACCGATACACACGTCATTTTCGTCCAGCGCGCAAACATTAACGCACGGCGAGCGAACCTTGTCGGCCACTTTCATGTTCAAATATCCACCTTTGTCAGGGTCGCCAGGTATCGCTCGGCATTCTTCACATAGTGCATTGCGCTGAACTCGAGCATCTTCTTCTGGTTATCATTCAATTCGCGCCGAATCTTCCCGGGCGAACCCACTACCATCGAGCCATCCGGCACTTCCATACCCTCTGGAATCAGAGTATTCGCTCCGATCAGACAATGTTTGCCAATCTTTGCACCGTTCAGAATCACCGCATTGATCCCAACCAGGCTGTAGTCGCCGATCTGGCATCCGTGCAGCATGGCTTTGTGGCCGACGGTCACTCCGCGCCCGAGGGTTAAGGGAATACCGGGATCGGTGTGCAGTACTGAGCCATCCTGCACATTCGTTTCGGGGCCGATCGTAATCAGTTCGTTATCGCCACGGATGACCACATTGAACCAGATACTCGATTTTTCCATCAGTTTCACGCGCCCGATCACCGTGGCACTGTGGGCAACGAACTGGCCATCGCCTTCTTTCTCTGGCTGGTGCTGATCAATTCTGTAAAACATCAGTCTCTCCGGCTAATTCAACGGGGTGGCTCCAGAATATCGATTCCGGCATCGTACACAGCATTCAGAAAGTCGACCAGCACCACCGCAGACAACCCCCAAATCTGGTAATGCTCCCAGCGATAGCATGGCACATACAGCGTGCTGTTCAGAAAACTGAGGGTGTCGGTGCGTTCCCTTCGATCCTCCAGCAACCAGGATATCGGAACACGGAAAACGCTTTCGATTTCATGGGGGTTCGGCTCCAGGGGATGATCGCCTGGCACAACCCCCACGTATGGTGTGACAAGAATACGATGCAAGGACATGACCTGGCTTAGCGGTGCAATGATTTTCACCTGATCCGGGGGCAGCCCGATTTCTTCGTGGGTTTCGCGTAGTGCGGTTGCAATCAGGGAGGTATCCTCCGGATCCCGCTTACCGCCTGGATAGGCCACCTGGCCCCGGTGCGTTTTGAGGTTGGATGACCGAAGAGTGAATATCATCTCCGGGTTACGCGCGTTATCCGTAATGGGCACCAGGATACCGGCTTCAGGGTAGTCCAGTGCCAGCTGTCTGGGCGCGTAATTCGACAATCGCTCGGTTAACAGGTCTTGCACTCTTTGCTCCGGCAACTTCCTGATATTGAGTGAGACACAGGCAGTCCGGATCGTTAAACTGACTACCAACGGACACTCAGTATACGGGGAAAACAATGAAGTATTGCAGCACTTGCGGCCAACCGGTTGAGCAACGCATTCCAGAAGGCGACAATCGGCACCGTTATGTTTGCATCAGCTGCGAGACCATACATTACCAGAATCCGCGGATTGTCGCCGGTACGGTTCCCGTATGGGAAGGCAGAATCCTGCTATGTCGCCGAGCCATCGAACCCCGGTATGGCTATTGGACTCTGCCGGCCGGCTTCATGGAAAATGCAGAAACGACGATAGAAGCAGCAGCCCGGGAAACCCGCGAGGAAGCACTGGCGGAAGTGGACATTCAGGGGCTTTACTCCATCATCGATGTTCCTCACATCAACCAGGTCCACATGTTCTACCGTGCCACACTTAAAGACGGCCTATTCGGCGCCGGAGCAGAATCTCTGGAATCAAAGCTGTTTGCGCCAGACAATATCCCCTGGGATGAAATATCTTTCCCAACCGTGCGCAAGACGCTGGAACTGTTCCTTGAGGATATGACGTCCGAATCCTACGGAGTTCATGTCACGGATATTCGCCATCCAATGGCAAAAAAAGCCTGATCAGAACGCTTCCAGCCGGTACACCTCATAAGCAGGCTCTTCGTAGGGATGAGCCTGCTTGAGCGCATCAAGGGCGAACCTGATCAGTTCGTCGCTGCACACCAGCTCAACTTTGTACTCCCGAACACGCTCAAGCTCACCCTGACTGCCCAAAAACGGATCGCTTCCCGCCAGAGGGCGGAACTGGCCATCTCCTAAACATTGCCAGGCACAACTGTCGTAATCACCGATTTTTCCCGCGCCGGCATCAAACAAAGCCCGTTTTGTTTGCTCAAGATGACTTTCTGGTACGAAGTAGCAAAGCTTGTACATAGACACCCTCAAATTGGTCAACTTTTATCCGGAACAAGGCATTACATACTTACCCACAGAATCTGTGGATAACTCTGGGGAAAGTTTTGGGGAATCCGTCTCCAAGCCCCATAGTTACTGACCTCCCCTCAAATTGGCGACAAAATCGCCCATTTGATTTTTATGTTATTTTTCAGTCGCTTATGATGCCAGAGCAAAAAGTGAACGCAATTCTTGGACTTTGTTCACTGTTCAGCCAGTAAAGCACCAGGAATGTGCATAAAGTTCTCCAGTCAAGGCCTTGACTGACAAATTTCAGGGCTTTCCAGCGATTTTATTTGCTCACTTTTTGCCCAGCAAGCCTCACCGCAGGGCACGAAAAAACCGGCCTGAGAAACACCCCTCCAGGGGCCTCCTACAGACCGGTTTTTTCTACGCCCGAATTTGCGCGGTTAATCAGCCAAGCCAGCGCCTCGCATTCCTGAACATACGGATCCAGGGACCATCTTCCTGCCAGCCATCTGGCCGCCAGGAGTGCTGCACCGCACGGAATACACGTTCCGGGTGCGGCATCATGATGGTGACCCGGCCATCACGGGTCGTAACACCTGTGATGCCTGCCTCGGAACCATTCGGGTTATAGGGGTAGCGCGTGGTCTGCTGGCCCCTGTTGTCCACATAGCGCAGAGCTACCAACTCGTTGTCAGCAAGGGACTGAGCCGAATTGCCGGAGGCAAACTCAACTCGACCCTCACCATGGGCAACGGCAATAGGCATGCGGGAACCCGCCATGCCGTCAAGGAAGGCAGAGGGCGACGGCGCCACTTCCACCATGACCATGCGTGCCTCAAACTGCTCTGACTGGTTACGCACGAAACGCGGCCAGCCCTCGCTCCCCGGGATCAGTTCATGCAGGTTGGACAGCATCTGGCAGCCGTTGCATACACCCAGCGCCAGGGTATCCTGACGGTTGAAAAAGGCGGCAAACTGATCACGCACCCGATCATTGAACAAAATCGACTTGGCCCAGCCTTCGCCAGCACCCAGTACATCCCCATACGAGAAACCACCACAGGCAACCAGGCTCTGGAATGCCTCCAGCGTAATGCGACCAGACAGCAGATCGCTCATATGAACGTCTACCGCCTCAAACCCGGCCCGATCAAAGGCTGCGGCCATTTCAACCTGGCCGTTAACGCCCTGCTCCCGAAGCACCGCGACTTTGGGCCGTGCACCGGTATTGATAAACGGCGCTGCAATGTCTTCATTGATGTCGAATGCAAGATCGACGCTCAGGCCCGGATCTTGTTCGTCCAGAAGGTTATCGAACTCCTCCTGGGCACAGTCCGCGTTATCGCGCAGCGACTGAATCTGGAAGCTGGTCTCCGCCCACAGGCGCTGCAGCTCTGCCCGGGACGAATCGATTACGGTGTCACCAGCAAACGTCAGGCGAACACGATCTTTATCATTTAGCGTGCCCACAACGCTGGTATGGTCACCAAGGCCTGCGGCGGAGAACTGCTGCAGAACAAAACTGGTGTCGTCACGGCGAACCTGAATCACCGCACCCAATTCTTCGTTGAACAGTTCACGCGCAAACTGGGAGCTGTCTTCCGCAAGACCATCGAGCTTGATGTCCACACCTGTCCGGCCGGCAAACGCCATTTCGGCCAGAGTGACAAACAGGCCACCGTCTGAGCGATCATGGTAAGCCAGCAGTTTGCCGTCTGCGTTCAGACCCTGCACCACCGCGAAGAAAGCCTTGATATCTTCAGGGTCGTCCAGGTCAGGCGCTACCGCACCAACCTGACGATACACCTGCGCAAGCGCCGAGCCACCAAGGCGATTCTGGCCTGCCGCCAGATCAATCAGGATCAGGTCGGTTTCACCGGCATCGGATCGCAGCTGGGGCGTGAGTGTACGGGCAACATCGGTTACCGGCGCAAAACCACTGACGATCAGAGACAGTGGCGCGGTAACACTTTTCTGTTCGCCGTTGTCCTCTTCCCAGGTGGTTTTCATGGACATAGAGTCTTTGCCCACGGGGATCGTAATACCCAGGGCAGGACACAACTCCATGCCCACGGCTTTGACTGTCTCGTACAGATTTTCATCTTCACCGGGGTGACCGGCAGCGGCCATCCAGTTAGCCGACAGGCGAATATCAGAAAGTTTACCAATCGCTGCTGCTGCCAGGTTGGTAATTACTTCACCGACCGCCATGCGGCCCGAGGCCGGGGCATCAATCACCGCCAGCGGCGTGCGCTCGCCCATGGCCATGGCTTCACCGGTGCGTACGTCAAACGATGCCGCGGTAACCGCCACATCACTGACCGGCACCTGCCAGGGACCAACCATCTGGTCACGGGCGACAAGTCCGGTGATGGTTCGGTCACCGATGGTGATCAGGAAGCTCTTGGAGCCGACTGATGGCAACCGAAGCACGCGACGGATAGCGTCATGAAGGTCAATCTTGGTGGAATCAAAAATCGGTTTGGTAAATGATGACCGGGCAACACTGCGATGCATCCTCGGCGGTTTGCCAAATAACACTTCCATCGGCAGGTCGACCGGCTTGTCGTCAAAGTAGGAGTCACCCAGTTCCAGGTGATGGGCCTCAGTGGCCTCACCGATAACGGCGTAAGGGCAGCGCTCACGACGACAAAGGGCATCGAACAGGTCGAGATTTTCCGGAGCAACGGCCATCACGTAGCGTTCCTGGGATTCGTTACACCAGATTTCCAGGGGCGACATGCCAGGCTCGTCACTCGGGATGTCACGCAATTCAAACTTGCCCCCCCGGCCTCCGTCTTTGACCAACTCAGGCATGGCGTTGGAGAGACCACCTGCGCCCACATCGTGGATGAAGCAGATCGGGTTTTCTTCCCCCATCTGCCAGCAGCGATCAATTACCTCCTGGCAACGGCGTTCCATCTCCGGGTTGTCCCGCTGAACCGAAGCGAAATCCAGGTTCTCATTGCTGGAACCGGAATCCATGGAGGACGCAGCGCCACCTCCAAGTCCGATCAACATGGACGGGCCGCCCAGCACGATCAGTTTGGCACCGACCGGGATATTGCCCTTCTCGACGTGATTCTCGCGAATGTTACCCAGGCCGCCGGCGATCATGATGGGCTTGTGGTAACCACGCACTTCCTCACCTGCCGCCCCGGGAACCTTTTCCTCAAACGTCCTAAAGTAACCTGCCAGGTTGGGCCGGCCAAACTCGTTGTTGAACGCGGCACCACCGATAGGACCTTCAATCATGATGTCCAGCGGCGAGGCAATGCGATCCGGCTTGCCATAACCAAACTCCCAGGGCTGCTCGTCGCCCGGGATATTCAGGTTGGAAACGGTAAAGCCCGCAAGGCCCGCCTTGGGCTTGGAGCCACGGCCGGTTGCCCCTTCATCTCGGATCTCGCCACCGGAGCCTGTCGCGGCGCCGGCAAACGGAGAGATGGCCGTCGGGTGGTTATGGGTTTCCACCTTCATCAGAATGTGCACCGGCTCCCGGTTATAACCGTAAACACCGGTTTCCGGCGCCGGGAAGAAACGGCCCGCCTCGCTCCCGGTAATCACCGCGGCATTGTCTTTATAGGCGGAGAGCACACCCTCACTGTTCATCTCGAAGGTGTTTTTGATCATTGCAAACAGAGACTTTTCCTGGCCTTCGCCGTCGATATCCCAAGACGCGTTGAAAATCTTGTGGCGACAATGTTCCGAGTTTGCCTGGGCAAACATCATCAGCTCGACGTCAGTCGGATCGCGCTCAAGGTCAGTAAATGCTGTCACCAGGTAATCAATCTCATCATCTGCCAGGGCCAGGCCCAGGCGCCCGTTCGCCTCAACCAGAGCGCCCCGGCCGCCAGCCAGCACCGGTACCCGGCCAAGACGCCTGGGTTCTTCATGGCTGAACAGCAACTCAGCCCCACCCGTTTCATGAAATACTTTCTGGGTCATCCGGTCATGTAAAAGGGTGGCAATTTTCTCGCGCTGCTCAAGGCCAAGTTTGCTGGAAGACCGCACGTAGTAAGCGATACCACGCTCAATTCTGCGGATCTGCCGCAGGCCACAATTGCGGGCAATGTCGGTGGCCTTGCTGGACCATGGCGAGAGCGTTCCCGGGCGCGGAACTACCAGGAACAGTACGCCTTCTGGCTGTTCGAGCTCAACGCTGGGGCCATAGGTGAGAAGGCGGTCAAGTATTGCCTGTTCCGCATCGGAAAGGTCGTCATCAAGATCCACAAAGTGCATGAATTCTGCGTATACATGCTCCACATCAGGAACAAGTTGCTGAATCCGGGAATGCAGCTTTCTGGAACGGAAAGGCGAGAGCGCGGGTGCGCCGCGAAGTTCAAGCATGATATCAACCTGTATCGCGCGAATCGGGGGACGTCTGAAAGGCGGCCATGATACTTGAAACCGACCTCAGGATACAGCGTAAGGTCGGTTCTTTGATGGCTGTACAATTAACATTGTTTTGCACAGTAATTAGTCAGTTTAATTGACCCGATCGAAGTCTCAGGGGATCATAAGTTTGGCGCAAGGAAAGCCTCAGGCATCATAAGACAGGAAAAACAGTGACCCGGTCACAACCTCCTGAACGTTGAGCTATATGGAGATCAGGGATTTGTCGCGATTTTTCAGGCATCTTCGCAGTACCAGTCTTCCGCTGGCGTTAGTGTTGACCTCAGCATTGGCCGCGACCGGATGTTCTCGCCCTACTACCCTTCAGGAAGTCAGGGATGAGGGTGTGCTACATGTCATTACTCGCATAGCACCCTCTATATATTATGAAGGGCGCGATGCGCCAACCGGATACGATTACGAACTTGCGCGCCGGTTCTCCGAAGAACTGGGGGTAGAGCTCCGTGTTCGGGTGGCGGAAGACAACACCGAAATCCTTTCCGTGCTCTCACGTAACTATGCCCATATCGGCCTCGCCGGCATGGTAGAGCAGCCAGAATTTGAAGGCCGGTATCGCGCTGTCCCCATTGGCGTGCAGGCGCAATCGGTTGTGGTTTATAACCGGGAATTTGCCCGGCCATCCTCACTGGCCGACCTTGACGGTGAAACCCTGCACTTGCTTGCTGACAGCAACCATGAACATCTGGTTGCCGATGACCCCGCCGCTGCCCGGGTTCACCGGCAGGTTCACCCTGGACTGGATGCGGCAGGTCTGCTGGCGAGAGTGGAAACCGGAGAGATTGCCTATGCCGCAGTTTCATCGAATGAGCTGGACCTGAACCATGTCTATTTCCCTATGGTCAAGGAAGGGTTCGCACTGGGGGAACCCAGAGACCTAGTTTGGCTGCTCCCAATTGCTCAGGATGAAACACTCGCGAACGCTGTGACGGACTTCCTGGATCGAGCCCGGGATGATGGCTCGATGGCGCAGTTGGCTGAGCGCTTCTATGGCCATCTGGACCGCTTGAATTACGTGGGCGCGCGCACTTTCATGCACCACGTGAAAAACCGGCTGCCGAAATACCAGTCACTGTTCCAGGACTACGCACGAGACATTGACCTTGACTGGAGACTGCTGGCTGCAATCGGCTACCAGGAATCCCATTGGCGCCCGAATGCGGTGTCACCCACCGGGGTTCGGGGCTTGATGATGCTCACCCGCACCACCGCCAGCTACATCGGGATCAACAACCGCCTTGATCCTGAGGAGAGCATCGAAGGTGGCGCCCGCTATTTCAAGATGGTTCACGCCAAGATTCCCGAGCGCATTCCAGAGCCGGATCGCACCTGGTTTGCACTGGCGTCTTACAATGTCGGGTTTGGCCATCTGGAAGATGCCCGAAGGCTGACAGAGTCCGCCGGCAGAGATCCGGATCGCTGGATGGACGTTAAGGAGTTTCTGCCGCTACTGGCCCAGAAAGAGTGGTACACCAAAACCCGTTTTGGCTATGCCCGCGGGCACGAACCGGTGGTTTACGTGCAGAACATTCGCCGGTATTACGACGTTCTGACCCGCATTACGGAACCTGATCAGCCCAAGCCTGAGGCTAATCAGGCAGTGGTCTGGTTTGATGAGCCCGATGAAGAAGCGCAAACGCCCGCCGATTCGGCTGAGACGGCAAGCTCTGGCCCGGATCTGCGGGCAGCGCTACCACCGGAGCTGGGAATGATTCCGCCTACCCTGTAGCAAGCCACCGGAGTTACTGGAGCAGCCCGTCGCCCCATTCATCCTCACGCGCCTCCAGCGCCCGGTCTATCTGAGTCGATGAAAAACCTCGGCGACTCAGAAAACGGGCTTGCCGTAACTTCTCTGGCAAATCATCATCCAGCCGCCCCAGGCCATACCGCTTGGCACGCAAACGCACAGCCCGCCGGCACCAGTCGTCCTCTGTGGCGCCATACAGGCACTCCGGGCTCTGGTGTACGCCGCGCTGTTGCAACTCCGCCAAAATCCTCAATGGTCCATAGCCAAGGTCCATCCTCTGCCGGGCATAGACATCGGCAAACCGGTTGTCGTCCAACCAGCCTTCGCGCTCATACTCATCGAGGACCCTGTCAATCAGATCGCTTTCAATGCGACGCTGGCGCAGTTTTAATGCCAGCTCGTAACGACTGTGCTCCCTGCGGGCCAGCAAGCGCAGCGCCACAGAGCGGGCTTTGTATTCCGGGTCCTGATCTTTTTCGTGTTTTGCCATAAAGCCCCTTCCCGCAAATGCATCCAAAACGCTAGACTAGCGGCCGATTCTTTCAACTACCCGGCCCACGCCTGTGAGCCGATGAACGGTGGCGGCCCACTTTGCCGCCACTGCTGACTGGTTTCAATCCCGAAGGATACCTTTACATGGCTGCATTCATTCAGAAACTGTTCAAGTCTCGCAAGGCCAACCCGGCAACCGCACCCCGGACACCGGCAAAATCTGAACCCAGTCAACCCTCACAGGAAGAAACCAGACAACACCTGAAGGAACAGCAGGAGCGGCAGCTTAAAAGCAGTCCTGACCAAAACCAACTGGCCTCGCTGGCGATTGACGGGTTGACCGCGGCCATCCGCCTTGAGGCGGCCGCAGCTCTCACCGATGAGCACCAGCTACAGCAAGTCCAGAAGCAGGCCAAGGGACGGGACAAGAGCGTTTACCAAACCGTCAAGCAGGCCCTTCAAAGCCTGAAGGAACAGCAAGCCGCCGAAGCCGCCGTCCGCCAGAGAATCAAAACCCTAATCGGACAGGCTGAAGATCAGGCCGCCAGTGAAGATCTGAAACTCTACCAGGCCCGCCTGGAAGCGCTGCAGGAAAACTGGAGTGCCGTGCAGGCCAGCGCTACAGCAGAACAGGCTCAGCAGTTCCTGGAAGCCGTGCACCAGTGTCGTGAGCGCCTGAAACAGATAGAACAGGCAAAGCGGGAAGAGGCACGCCACCGGGAGCAGGCGCTTCAACGCACAGAGACACTGGCACTGCTGGAGCAGACCCTGAACGACCTGACTTCCCAGGAGTCTAGTGCCTTGCCATCCCTCTCCGCCCTGGATGCCCTGCAGAAGACCCAGGAAAACCGATGGCTTGAAGCGACCCGGGACACCCAGGTAGACAAACAGGAACAGAAAAACTACGAAATGCGAATGCTGGCGCTGCGCAATTATCTCAGTGCGGTTCGCAGGTTCACCCAGGCCAAAGACGTTCTTTCCGGACTGGCACAGGTGGCAGATACCAGCGACCCAGACGAGGAGCATCGCCAGCAAGCCTCGGAATTACTGAAACAGATTGAGTGGCCCTCAGACTTCCCGCAGCCAGCAGAGCTTGGGCCGGTTCGCAAACTGGCGGGCAAACCACGGCCAGCGCATCCGGCCGGCGACAACCGGGACAAGCAGAAAGCCGCCGCCGAGGCACTGCATGACACCCTTCCGAAGCTGGAATCGGCCCTCGAGGCCAAGCAGTTCAAAGAATCCAGGCAGCTGCTCAAGCTTGCCCAGAACCAGTTCCAACAATTGGACGGTCGCCAGCGCAAACAGCTCCAGGCCAGAATGCAACTGCTCACCGGCCAGTTCCGGGAGCTGAGCGACTGGCAAGGGTTTGCGACAGAACCCAAACAACTCGCCCTCTGTGAACAGATGGAGCACCTGGCAGACCAGCCCATTGAGCCGGAGATCAAAGCCGAGCGCATCAAAGAACTGCAGAATGAATGGCGCGACTTGGGCGGCTCATCCGACCGGTCGCTCTGGAGCCGTTTCAAAGCGGCGTCTGATACAGCTTACGAGCCCTGTAAAGCTTACTTTGAAGCAAAATCGGACCTGAAACAGGCCAACCTGCACACGCGGGAAGCGATCTGTGACCAACTGGAACACTTCCTGGCCAATGCCGACTGGTCGACCATCGACTGGAAGGCGGCCGAGCGCATTCACCAAACCGCCCGCCAGGAATGGAAAAGCGCCTGGCCGGTGGATTTCAAGGACAACCGGCAGGTTCAGAAACGTTTCGACGAGCTGCTCAAACAACTGGAACGCCCTCTTGACGAGGAACGTCTGAAGAACGAAGCCCTGAAACAGGCCATTGTTGACCGCGCCAGGGCACTGATTGAGCACGAACCCCTGCAGGACGCCATGGAACAGGCGAAGGCCCTGCAAACCGACTGGAAAGCCGTCGGCATTACCCGCCATCGGGAAGATCGCAAGATGTGGCAGGCCTTCCGAAAAGCCTGTGACCAGATCTTCGCACGCCGGGATGCCCAGCGTTCGGCGCGCCAACAGGCATCAGAAGAGGCAGACCAGGCGGCACAGGCAGTGCTGGCCCAATACCAGCAACTGGATGCATCAACCGATGACGCGGTTCTGGACGAAGCCCGGGACGCAGTAAAGCAGATTGCCGGCAGTGCGCTATCGGCGGAAGTAAAAGAGCAGGTTCAGCAGCTCCGGCAACGGCTTGACAGGATCACCCAGGCCAGAAAAATGGCCAATACCCTCGACGCGTGGAAATTGCTGGTCAGCGACAAGGCCCAGGGGCGACTGGCTGAAGATGCATTGCCTCCCCACTGGGTCAAACTGTGCAACGGTGCCGACCGAATGGCAGGGCAGGATCTGGCTATCCGGGCCGAGATTCTGGCGGGCGCACCAACCCCAGAACAGGATCAACAACGCCGGATGGAAATTCAGGTTCAGAGGCTGGCAGACGGGCTTGGCAGTGGCGAGACTGAAGCGCCGCTCAAGGAACTGGAAAGGCTGGTTGCCCTGTGGTGTATCCAGCCCGGCGACGACGGCATAACTCCGGAAAACGCCGATCGCCTGAACCGTGCACTGGATACCCTGTTCAAATCAGACTGAGGTCAATCCCGCTGGTGCTCACTGACAAAATCCCTGGCCTGTTTCACCGCGGCCAGGGATTTTTGTTTCATCTCTTTCAGCTCTTCATCCGCCAGATAAAACATCATATCAATCGTGTGCCGATAGTAGCGGGCGGGCAACCTGTTCAAAGCCACACAGATCACGTCTGTCAGGTAGTCCGCCGTGTCCGTTTCCTGACGCGTGGCATCAATGGCGTCCAGCACCAACCGCTCGTAGAAATTGTCGATAGCGTCTCTCAGTGACATGACCACACCTATGTCTGGTTGCTGATGTTCTACTCTTCAACATAGAAGGCGAACACCCTGCTGTCATTGTGCCTGAGCAATTTAGCCAATGGGATTGGCAGCGCCTGTCATTACCCAGCGCAGCGAGTAACCGCTATGGTTACTGCTCTGAATCAACGTGCCCGGAAAACAATCAACAGAGGAACAACCATGACCACCGAGGCGTATATCTTCGATGCCGTCCGCACGCCCCGCGGCCGCGGAAAAAAAGATGGTTCTTTGCACAGCGTCAAACCCATCTCCCTGATGACCACTGTACTCAAGGCCTTGCAGGAACGTAACCAACTGGACACCGCCCAGGTAGACGACATTGTGATGGGTTGTGTCACCGCCGTGGGCGATCAGGGCGCGGATATCGCCAAAACTGCCGCACTCGCAGCCGACTGGGACGAAAAAGTGGCCGGCGTCACCCTGAACCGCTTTTGTGCCTCCGGCCTGGAAGCCGTGAATCTCGCCGCCATGAAAGTACGTTCCGGCTGGGAAGACATGGTAGTTGCCGGTGGTGTAGAGGCGATGTCTCGCGTTCCGATGGGCTCCGATGGCGGCGCCTGGGCAACCGACCCGGAAACCAACCTGCACACCGGTTTCATGCCCCAGGGCATCGGTGCCGATCTGATCGCCACTCTGGAAGGCTTCAGTCGCGAAGATGTCGATGGCTTTGCCGTAAAATCCCAGCAAAAAGCCGCCAACGCCTGGGAAAAGGGCTACTTTGCCAAATCCATCGTCCCGGTCACCGACCAGAACGGCGTGGTGATCCTGGACCGGGACGAGCATGTACGCGGTAACACCACCGTGGAGTCTCTGGCCGGCCTCAAGCCCTCGTTTCAGATGATGGGTGAGATGGGTTTTGATGGTGTGGCCCGGGAAAAATATCACTACGTGGAAAAGATCAACCACGTACACCACGCCGGCAACTCCTCCGGCATTGTCGACGGCGCCACCGCCATGCTGATCGGCAGCGAAGCCAAGGGCAAGGAACTGGGCCTGAAGCCCCGCGCCCGCATTGTCGCCACAGCGGTTACCAGCACCGACCCCACCATCATGCTCACCGGCCCGGCCCCGGCGGCTCGCAAGGCGCTGGAGAAAGCCGGCATGACCGCGGACCAGATCGACCTGTTTGAAGTGAACGAAGCCTTCGCCTCGGTGGTCATGCGTTTCCAGAAAGAACTGTCCGTTCCGGACGAGAAAGTGAACGTCAACGGCGGCGCCATCGCCATGGGCCACCCGCTGGGTGCCACCGGCGCCATCATCCTTGGCACCCTGCTGGATGAACTGGAACGCCGCGAACTGCGCTACGGCCTGGCCACCCTGTGTGTGGGCGGCGGCATGGGCATTGCCACCATCATCGAGCGCGTCTGAACCCCACTTTCAAATAAAAGGAACCGACCATGAGTGCCATTAAATACGACCTGGGTTCAGACCAGATTCTGACCCTGACCATCGACATGCCAGGCCAGTCAGCCAACACCATGAACGGCGAGTTTCGCTCCGCTT
Source organism: Marinobacter sp. MBR-99 (assembly GCF_040547575.1). Lineage (NCBI taxonomy): Bacteria > Pseudomonadati > Pseudomonadota > Gammaproteobacteria > Pseudomonadales > Marinobacteraceae > Marinobacter > Marinobacter sp. MBR-99. The sequence continues at coordinate 14,951 of NZ_JBEPPY010000018.1, forward strand.
TGAGCGACACCGTCAACAAGGTTAAAGGTGACCTCGACAACATCAAGGGCATTATTCTCGCCTCTGCCAAGAAAACCTTTTTCGCTGGCGGCGACCTGAAGGAACTCTACAAAGTCACCCGCGAGCAGGCCAAGGAATTCGAAGACATGGTCAACGGCCTGAAAGCCGATATGCGTGTGCTGGAAACCTGTGGCAAACCGGTAGTGGCGGCCATCAACGGCACCGCCCTGGGTGGCGGACTGGAACTCGCCCTGGCCTGCCATTACCGAGTCGCCATTGATGACGATCGCACCCAGCTGGGCTTGCCGGAAGTGACACTGGGCCTGCTGCCCGGCGGTGGCGGCACACAACGCCTGCCCCGGATGATCGGTCTGGAAGCCGCCTTCCCGTTCCTGATGGAAGGAAAGAAGGTGAATCCCAAAGCCGCCCTTAAAGCCGGCATCGTGGATGAGCTGGCCAGCTCACCGGAAGACATGATCGCCAAGGCCCGGGCCTTCATCGAAGCCAACCCCAAGTACCAGCAACCCTGGGACCAAAAAGGCTTCCGATTCCCCGGCGGCGCACCGCATCACCCTGCCATGGCGCAGAAGCTGGCCATCGCACCGGCCATGCTGAAGCAGAAAACCAAGGGCTGCTACCCTGCCCCTGAGCGGATTCTTGCAGCCGCCGTGGAAGGCGCGCAGGTGGACTTCGATAACGGCAGCCTGATTGAAACCCGTTACTTTGCCGAGCTGGCCACCGGCCAGGTGGCCAAGAACATGGCGGGCACCTTCTGGTTCCAGCTCAACGCCATCAAGGCCGGCGGCAGCCGCCCGGACGGTGTTGAGAAAGAAACCTTCAAGAAAGTGGGCGTACTGGGTGCCGGCATGATGGGCGCCGGCATTGCCTACGCCACCGCCAGCCGCGGTATTGAGGTGGTGCTGAAAGACGTTTCCGTGGAAAACGCGGAGAAAGGCAAAAGCTATTCCGAAAACCTGCTGGCCAAGAAAGTCAGCCGCGGCCGCATGACCGAAGCCCAGAAAGACGAGGTGCTGGCCCGCATTAAAGCCACGGCTTCCGCCGACGATCTGGAAGGTTGCGATCTGATCATCGAAGCCGTGTTCGAAGACAGCGATCTCAAAGCCAAGGTAACCCAGGAAGCCGAGCCAAAGATGGTGGCCAACGGTATCTTTGCCTCCAACACTTCCACCATCCCCATTACCCAGCTGGCCCACGCCTCCGCCAAGCCCGACAACTTTATCGGTCTGCACTTTTTCTCCCCGGTCGACAAGATGCAGCTGGTGGAAATCATCGTGGGCGAGAAAACCTCCGACGACACCCTGGCCCGAGCCTTCGACTACGTGCAGCAAATCGGCAAGATTCCCATTGTAGTGAACGACAGCCGCGGCTTCTTTACCTCCCGGGTATTCGGCACATTTGTCAACGAAGGCATCAGCATGCTGGCTGAGGGCATTCACCCCTCCAGCATTGAGAATGCCGGGCTGCTGGCCGGCATGCCGGTAGGGCCGCTGGCCATCTCCGACGAAGTCAGCATGACCCTGATGCAGCACATTCGCGCCCAGAGCAAGAAAGACACCGAAGCCGCCGGCGGCACCTGGCAGCCGCACCCGGCCGAGGCGATCATTGATGCCATGGTGGACACCCACGGCCGCAAGGGCAAAGCCGCTGGCGCCGGTTTTTACGAGTACCCAGAGAAGGGCAAGAAGTACCTGTGGCCGGAACTGGAGAACCTGTTCGTGGACAAGGACAAGGCTCGCAGTGTGCAGCTGCAGGACCTGAAAGACCGCATCCTGTTCATGCAGGCCATCGAGACCATCCGCTGCCTTGAGGAAGGCGTACTGAGAACCGTGGAAGACGCCAACATTGGTAGCATCTTCGGTATAGGCTATGCGCCCTGGACCGGCGGTGCCATCCAGTTCGTCAACCAGTACGGGGTTCGCGCCTTTGCCGAGCGGGCACAACAGCTCGCAGACCAATACGGTGAACGGTTCGCCCCGCCGGCACTGTTGCTGCAAAAGGCAGAAAATAACGAAAACTTCGCCTGATCCGGTTGGCCGGAGGGAATTCTCTCCGGCCGCTTTACCCCCACCGCGCCCCCTCCCTTTACTTCCTGCAACCTGCCCCAATCTAAAAAGATAGGCAGCAACGTATATGGACATATTGTCACGAAGCGATACCCCTGGCCTATGGCAACAGGTGTAGCGGTTGCCTACAATAAATTCATTACGGGTCAGAGCCGTCGTCACAGTCATCGGTGTCTGAACATGTTAGGCTGATTCGATAGTATTCAGCCGCCCAGTATCGTCAGGTATGCATTTATGGCCATCGCAGAAAAATTCATGCAGCGTCACGCCAAACCATCCAGAGGCAGGAGGGTGGGCGCTTGCACAGCACTGACACTCTCGTTGCTGATGTCAGGGATGTCAGTCGCGCAGGCAAAGATTGACGATACGGCGGTTTACCAGCCCGTAGCCCCGACCATTGACCAGGCCAGGGCCAACATCCTGATTGCCCGCCAACTGCAATTCACACATTTTCGTAATCTCGGCATCAGTGATGAACTGTCTGGCGATGTGTTCGATGCGTACCTGAAATATCTTGATGGCCAGCGGATTTATCTGTCCCAGCAAGATATCGACCTGCTCGCCAGGGCGAAGGCCAGGCTTGGTTCTGCCCTTAAAACAGGTCAGCTTCAACCCGGGTTCGAGATCTATAATCTGGTGCAGCAGCGCATCATCGAGCGGCTTCAGTTCGCCCTGAATATGATTGACAACGGCCTGGATGAGCTCGATTTCAACACCGATGAACGCATTCTGGTGGATCGTTCCAAAGCCGACTGGGAGCCTGATCAGGAGGCCCTGGACGCCCTGTGGGTCAAACGAATCAAAAATGCGGTTCTGGCCCAGCGCCTGAACGGCACTGAAGACGACACCATCAAAGACAATCTGCGTCGCCGTTATGAAGGCCAGCTCAAACGCGCCTATCAAGCCCGTAGCGAAGACGCGTTTCAAGCGTACATGAATGCTTTTGCCGGGATGTGGGACCCACACACGTCCTATTTCTCGCCGCGCACTTCCGAAAACTTCAACATCAACATGAGCCTGTCACTGGAAGGCATTGGTGCGGTGCTGCAATCCGACAATGAGTACACCAAAGTGGTTCGCCTGGTGCCGGGCGGCCCGGCCGCCAAGCAGGGCCAACTGCAAACGGCAGACCGCATTATCTCCGTAGCCCAGGAAGGCGAAAAGCCGGTTAACGTCATTGGCTGGCGCCTGGACGAAGTGGTTGACCTGATACGTGGCCCCCGTAATTCTACCGTTACACTGGAAGTCATTCCGGCCAATGCCGCCGACGAGAGCATAACCCGCACCATTGCCATCAGCCGGGATGAAGTCAAACTCGAAGAGCAAAGTGCCAGCAAAGACATCATCGAGCTGGACCGGTCCGGAGAAACCTACCGGGTTGGTGTCATCACCATCCCGACCTTCTACGCCGATTTCCAGGCTATGCAGGCCGGCGATCCCAACTACAAGAGCACCACGCGAGACGTTCGCCGGCTGCTGGATGAGCTCAAGCAACAGGGCGTTGACGGCGTGGTCATGGACTTGCGTAACAACGGTGGCGGTGCCCTGCATGAAGCGAATGATCTGGTAGGCCTGTTTATCGACAAGGGCCCGACCGTACAGATTCGCAACGCCAATAACGACGTGCAGATTCTCAACGACGAAGATCCCTTGGTTGCCTATGACGGCCCTCTGGTGGTTCTGGTGAACCGCATGAGCGCCTCGGCCTCTGAGATCTTTGCCGGCGCCATCCAGGATTACGGCCGTGGCTTGGTGGTTGGCTCCCAGACGTTCGGCAAGGGCACAGTGCAAGCGGTGCGGCCACTCAATCATGGCCAGCTAAAAATTACCCAGTCCAAGTTCTACCGGGTGTCTGGCGGCTCTACGCAGCACAAGGGCGTGATTCCGGATATCGAGATTCCGTCACGGGTCGACACGTCGCGAATTGGCGAAGACGCGCTGGATCATGCCCTGCCCTGGGACCAGATCGAAGCGGTGCCCCACACCCGTTACTTTGACTTCAGCGGTGTGATTGATGAACTGCGCAAGCGCCATGAAGCCCGATTTTCTGCCAGTCCAGAATTCAGCCTGCTGGAGCAGGAAATTGAATTCCTGACCAAACAGCGTGAGATGACTTACGTCAGCCTGAACATGGATGAACGCAAGGCGCACCACAAACAGATCGAACGGACCCGACTGACCATTGCCAACGCACGTCGGGAGTTGCGCGGTGAAACTCCGTTCAAGAACCTGGACGAGTTAGAACAATGGCAAGAGGAGCAGGCCGCCGATCTTGACAACACAGACGACGAACTCGACTTCGTGATCCGCGAGGGCGGTCATATCATGGCCGACCTGCTCGAGCTTGATCAGCGCACCGCGTCTATCCTGAAGCCAACACAATTTGCCGCCAAGGCTGAGGCCAGATAATCGCATGGCTGACCGGGCAACGAAGGAGCAACCGGAAAGCAGCCAACGGGCCCGAGTCCTGCAGGACATGCTGCTGGATGCCCTCCATGCCATGCGTTCCATGGAGCAGGTGGAAAGCATTGAACAGCCCGGCGGCAGGAACAAAGCCTCCGATAGCATCATCGACCGCATTGCTGGCTTTACCGGCTCGGCACTCCGCCTGGGTGCCCGGGCCACCGATACCTCATTGCGGGTGGGCAGAGCCCTGGTCAATTCCCAGGACCAGCTGCGAACCATGCTCGCTGCGGGTCAGTCCCTGAAAGACATCCGCGAGGTTGCCGGGCTCACTCTGTCTGAAATGAGCGAAGCACTGAACCTCAAGGATAAGTCCCTGCTTGAGGCCATCGAAAACGGCACCTCTACCCTGTCCTTTGAACTGATTCTGCGCCTGGCGGCGCTGATCGCCAGGAACGACCCCATTCCGTTCATCATGCGAACCACCCGCAACTATAACCCGGAAGTTTGGCAGATTCTGAACGACTGGGGGATAGGCCGCATCCCGCTGCAGTTCGAACGGGAACGGGAATTTATCAACATCTTCCGGCGCCATGATGACGCCCGCAATCTCTCGGACGAAGGGTTCCGCAAGGTATTGGAGTTCACCCGCCACAGCTTCGAGATGTCGATGCACTTTGTCGAGCAGCAGGAAGCGGAGATGGAGGAGCTGAAGGCCAGCCTGCAGCCCTCCGGAACCCAAGAGAAAAAAACACCCTCAGGCAAATAGCGCGCGCATTCCGGTAATATTCGGATTCCTGACAGCGCCTTTTTCCGTGACAATCGCGTCAATCAGACTCGCTGGCGTCACATCAAACACTGGATTGAACACCTCGACGCCCGCCGGTGCCAGTGGAATCCCCCGAATTTCCCGAACCTCGGTGCCATCGCGCTCTTCGATGGGAATATCCTGGCCAGACGCCAGCGCCATATCCACTGTGCTGGAGGGTGCCACCACCATGAAGCCCACTTTGTGATGACGGGCCAGAACCGCCAGGTTGTAAGTACCAATCTTGTTCGCCACGTCGCCGTTGGCAGTAATCCGGTCAGCTCCGACGATCACCCACTTAACCTTGCCGGATGCCATGATGGCCGCCGCGGCGCCATCGGCGTTCAGGGTTACCGGAATATGGTCACGGGTGAGCTCCCACGCCGTCAGCCGGCTTCCCTGCAACCAGGGCCGGGTTTCGTCCGCGTATACCTGGCTGAGCAGCTTTTCCTCGTGTAACCGGCGAATCACACCAAGGGCCGTACCGTAACCGCCAGTCGCCAGGGCGCCGGTATTGCAATGAGTCAGCACCGACATGGCCTTTTCAGGCGCCATGACTTCCAGCGCATGGTCCGCCATGGCAAGATTAGCTGCCAGATCTTCCTCATGAATTCGCACTGCCTCGACGGCCAGTTGCCGGGTTGCTTCTGACAGGGATTCACAACGCTCGAGCACACCTTTCATGCGTTCCAGGGCCCAGAACAGGTTAACCGCCGTTGGCCTTGATTGCGCCAGCTCGTGGATGGCCCTGCCCACTTCTGCCCGCCAATCACCAGCTCCCGCGTGCCTGGCGGCCAGGGCGACACCGTAGGCGGCACTGATGCCAATCGCAGGTGCTCCGCGCACCACCATATCAGCAATGCACTGGGCGACACCGGCAGCACCTTCAGCCTTAATCCAATGCTCTTCAGCAGGCAGCAGGCGTTGGTCCAGCAACTCGATGCTATCACCATGCCAGCGCATGGCAACGGTGCCCATCGATCGATTGGCATTGTGTTTTGCCATAGTTAACTCCGTTCCGGTGGCTGAAAACCGCCAGTATAACGCCACGGCGCCCGTTTGCCTGCGCGATTTGAGCACGACGCAATTCTGGCACGGCGCGAGCTTGCCGTCGGGGTAGTTCTGCCATCGGCAGCTGGTTATACTTTGCAGCTGAATTCCAGGGCTTGGGCAAACCCCACAACACAAAGGCAGGTTAATGACGGCAGATACCATCACTGCAGCGGATAGTCGGATCAACGCTCGCTGGCTGATCCCCATTGAACCCTTCGGCGTTGTGCTGGAACACCAGGCGGTGATCCTTCAGGGCAGCCGAATTGCCGACGTGCTGCCGCAATCTGAAGCAGACCAGAAATACCGTACTCGCGAGACGGTTAACCTTGACCAGCATGTGGTGCTGCCCGGGCTGATCAACTTACACGGCCACACCGCCATGTCGCTGTTCCGGGGCCTGGCTGATGACCTGCCGCTGATGACCTGGCTGAACGACCACATCTGGCCGGCCGAAGGCAGGTTCGTCAGTGAGCAGTTTGTACTGGACGGCACGCGGTTGGCGATGGCGGAAATGCTGCGCACCGGTACCACCACCTTCTCTGACATGTACTTCTTTCCCGAAGTCACCGCCCAAGCGGCCCACGACGCCGGCATGCGAGCCCAGGTCTGTTTTCCGCTGATGGATATGCCCACCGTATGGGGTTCCGGGCCGGACGAATATCTCCGCAAAGGGGCAGCCCTGATTGAACAATGGCAGGGCGACGAATACATCATGCCGGCGATTGGCCCCCATGCCCCCTACACGGTCTCTGACCAGCCGCTGAAAGACGCCGTCGCCCTGGCCGGAAAAACCGGAGCGGCCATCCAGCTGCACCTGCACGAGACCGCCTTCGAAGTAGATGAAGCGATGAAAGCCACGGGCTCACGCCCCGTTACCCGGATGGCAGAGCTGGGGGTTCTTGGCAGGAATACCCAGTGCGTGCACATGACCCAGATTGACGATTCGGACCTGGAACAGCTGGTGCGCTCAGGCGCCCACATCGTGCACTGCCCGGAATCCAACCTGAAACTCGCCAGCGGCCTGTGCCCGGTGCAGAAACTGATGGACCACGGTATCAATGTCACCATCGGCACGGATGGCGCCGCCAGCAACAACGATCTGGACCTGTTCGGTGAACTGAAAACCGCAGCCATGATCGCCAAGGTGGTGGCCGGGGATGCCTCGGCATTGTCCGCCCACCGGGCGCTGGAAATGGCCACCCTGAGCGGTGCCCGCGCGCTCGGCAGGGAACAGGAGTTGGGTTCCCTGGTAGCAGGCAAGCTGGCCGATCTGATTGCCGTGGACCTGAGCGATCCTTTCCTGCAGCCGGTCTACGACCCGGCATCCCACCTAGTTTACAGCAACCATGGCCGGGCAGTAAGCCACAGCTGGATTCACGGCGTACCTCAATTACAGGACGGTCGCCTGACCCGTATCGACGTACCTGATCTGATGCTTCGGGTCAGTGAATGGCGGCAACAGATTCTCAGTTAACCTTTTCACCCAGGTGTAGCACCATGAGCAACCAGAACGTAGACCAGAACGAGATTGCCAAGTTTGAGGCCCTGGCCAGCCGTTGGTGGGACCCCACCAGCGAGTTTAAACCGCTGCACGACATCAATCCCCTGCGGTTGAATTACATTGACGAGCGGGTAGCCCTGGCCGGCAAAAAGGTGCTGGACGTCGGTTGCGGCGGCGGCCTGTTGTCGGAAGGCATGGCCCTGCGCGGTGCCCATGTAACCGGTATCGATATGGGTGAAGCGCCCTTGTCAGTGGCCAAACTGCACGGTTTGGAATCGGGTGTGAATGTTGATTACCGGCAAACCACCGTCGAAGAGCTGGCGCGTGATCCGGAACATGCCGGCCAGTACGACGCAGTCACCTGCCTGGAAATGCTGGAGCATGTGCCGGACCCCGCTTCGGTTATCCGTGCCTGCGCCGCCATGTTGCGCCCGGGCGGCCACATGTTTGTCTCCACGATCAACCGGAATCCCAAATCTTTCCTGTTTGCTATTGTCGGCGCGGAATACGTGCTCAATATGCTGCCCAAGGGCACCCATGAGTGGAAAAAGTTCATCCGGCCTTCTGAAATGTCGGATTACCTGCGCCATGCCGGCCTGGAAGTCCAGGAACTCACCGGCATGACCTACAACCCGCTGACCAAGGTGTACAAACTGGGCCGGGATGTAGACGTCAACTACCTGATGCACGCGCGGGATATTCGTGAAGACTGACCTTCTCCCATCAGCCGTATTGTTCGATCTGGACGGAACGCTGATTGATACCGCGCCGGACTTCATCCGCTGCCTGAACCTGCTGCGGCAACAGCACGAGCTGGAACCGCTGCCGGCCGAGTTTATCCGGCGTTCGGTGTCTAACGGTGCCCGGGCAATGATCCGAATCGGTTTTGACCTTGAGCCTGAACACCCGGATTACCTGGAGAAACACGCAGCATTTCTGGACCTGTACGAAGCGGGTGTAGCCATCGAAACCACCCTGTTCGAAGGCATGGACGAGTTACTGCTTGGCCTGGAGAGGCGGTCTATTCCCTGGGGCATTGTCACCAACAAACCCGCCCGGTTTGCTGTTCCCCTGATTGAAGCCCTGGGGCTTGCGGAACGATGCGCCACACTGGTCTGCCCGGACCATGTAGCCGAGCGCAAACCACACCCGGAACCGCTGTTCCTGGCCTGCCGGGAGATCGGCGCCGAGCCGCGACAGGCCATCTACGTGGGCGACCACGAGCGGGACATTGAGGCTGGCCGGAACGCCGGTATGCAGACCATCGCCGTTCGCTACGGCTACATAGAGCAACCGGAGTCGGTTGACCTGTGGCAAGCTGATATCATTGTCGATACCGTCAGCGACCTGGCAAAGCTGTTACAATAGCGGCCGATTTATTTTCCTTACCGGCCCCGAGCTGGCCAGTAACCGCCTGAACACGGAGACAGGTTATGCAAGATTACCAGGCACCCGCCGATCTTCTGAAAGACCGCATTGTCATGGTAACCGGAGCCGGTAGCGGCATCGGCCGCGCCGCCGCCAAAGCCTATGCCGCCCATGGCGCCACCGTCATCCTGGTTGGCCGCACAGTGGGCAAGCTGGAAGAAGTTTACGATGAAATTGAAGCGGCCGGGCATCCGCAACCGGCTATCGTTCCGATGAATTTTGAGGGTGCGGCGGTCAAGGAATACGAAGAACTGGCCATGACCCTGGAAGAAAACTTTGGCCGGCTTGATGGCTTGCTGCATAACGCCGGTATTCTGGGCTCCCGAAGCCCGGTGGAGCTGTACGATCCGGAAACCTGGAACAAGGTGATGCAGGTAAATGCCATAGCGCCGTTTTTACTGAGCCGGGCGATGATTCCCCTGCTGCGAAAATCCGATGATGCTTCGATGATTTTTACGTCATCCGGTGTTGGCCGCCAGGCCCGGGCCTACTGGGGTGCCTATGCGGTATCCAAGTTTGCTGTAGAAGGACTGAGCCAGCTGCTGGCAGACGAACTGGACGATGACCGCCACAACATCCGGGTGAACAGTCTGAACCCGGGCGCTACCCGTACCAATATGAGAGTGCTGGCTTACCCGGCGGAAAACCCAAACCAGAACCCGGCTCCGGAAGAGCTGATGCCGGTTTACCTGTACCTGATGGGCAAAGACAGCCAGGGTATCAACGGCCAGCAAATTGACGCACAGCCGAAGAAATAATGGAACTTCTGTTTTACACCACATCCCAGTGTCATTTGTGTGAACTGGCCGAGGCGCTTTTGGTCAGCACGCCCATGCCGGAGCCGATCCCTGTGGACGTGGTAGACATAGCCCAGTCTGAAGAACTGGTTGAGCGTTACGGCATGCGCATTCCGGTGCTGCGCCGCAACGACACCGGTGCGGAGCTCGACTGGCCATTCACCAGAGACCAGTTACTCACGTTTCTGCATTGAGGATCCGCTGATATGCTGATGATCATCTCCCCTGCCAAGACCCTGGACTATGAAAGTCCATTGGCGACGGAAACCTATACACAACCGGATTTTCTGGACGACGCCTGTGAGTTGATTGACCAGCTTAAAGAACTGGAACCTCATCAGGTCAGTAACCTGATGAGCATCAGCGACAAACTCGGCCAGCTCAATGCCGACCGATTCCGTACCTGGCATACCCCGTTTACACCAGACAATGCCCGCCAGGCCATTCTGGCCTTCAAGGGCGATGTCTACACCGGGCTGGACGCCGAAAGTTTTTCTGAACAGGATTTCGCCTTCGCCCAGAAGCATCTGCGCATTCTCTCCGGCCTCTACGGCCTGCTCAAGCCACTGGACCTGATGCAACCGTATCGCCTGGAGATGGGCACCAGGTTCGAGAACCAGCGAGGCAAAGACCTTTACGCTTTCTGGGGCAGCAAGATTACCGAGGCCCTGAACCAAGTGCTGGCGCAAGACGACCAGGTGCTGGTTAACCTTGCCTCCAACGAGTATTTCAAGAGTGTGCAAAAAAAGCAGCTCGACGGCCGCCTGATTACCCCCCAGTTCAAGGACTGGAAAAACGGCCAATACAAGATGATCAGTTTCTACGCCAAAAAAGCCCGGGGCCTGATGTGTCGCTACGCGATTCAGAACGAGATCACCCAGGCTGACGACCTCAAGGGCTTTAACCTTGAGGGCTATTACTTCAGTGAAGACCAATCCGATAAAAACAACTGGGTTTTCCTGCGGGATGAACAGTAACCGTACCTGTTGATATCGGAGTCACCATGAACGAAGCAGTCTTCTCCCAGATCGCCATGCTGGTGTTTCTGACGGGCCTTATTGTCTGGATGGGTTTCATTGTCTGGGATCTGGCCAAAAAATCCCAGGCCGGAAAATTTGGCACCATTGCCCTGTTTTCCGTGCTAGGGGCCGGCGTTGTCGGCTTTATCGTGAAAACCGTCCTGGTAGAAATCATGCAGATCTGATCTGTCCGGACACCCGTCACTTTACGGCCACCACCGTGTGGCCGTAATATCCCCTCCCCCTTTTGCAACGCTCCAAACAAATACCAAGGATTCAGACCCCATGTGGTTTCGTAACGCTCGCATTTTCCGATTCACAAAGCCCTTTGATATTACCGCTGAAGCCCTGGAAGAAAAGCTTCAAGCCGACGCGTTCAAGCCCTGCGGCCCGCAAGAAACCGCCCGCCAGGGTTGGGTGCCGCCACTAGGCAAGCATGGCGAACAACTGGTTCACAGTGCCAATGGCTACCACCTGATTGCCTTGCGCAAGGAAGAAAAAATTCTCCCCGGCCCCGTGGTAAAAGAGGCTGTAGAAGAGCGTGCAGAGGCCATTGAGCTCGACCAGGGCCGCAAAGTCCGCAAAAAGGAAAAAGAGGAAATCAAAGAGCAGGTGATGCTGGAAATGCTGCCCCAGGCCTTTTCCCGGAATCGTCGCTGCTATGCCTACCTGGCACCGCAGGATGGTGTGCTGGTGGTCGACGCCGGCTCAGCCAAGCAGGCGGAAGACCTGGCGTCTACCTTGCGCAAGAGCCTGGGCTCGCTGCCGGTAAGGCCACCGGCGGTCGAGCAGGCACCCGCTTTTACCTTCACTGGCTGGCTGACGGAAACCATCGATCACCCGGCCAATATCGTTCTGGGCAGCGAATGCGAACTCAAGGACCCCTCGGAAGACGGCGGGGTGGTGCGTTGTAAAGGTTTGGACCTGAAAGCCGACGAGATCCGCAACCACCTGGAAACCGGCATGCAGGTGACCAAATTGGCGCTGACCTGGGACGACAACGTCTCGTTCGTTCTGGATGAAGAATTGGGCATTCGCCGGCTGAAGTTCGGTGAAACCCTGCAGGACCAACTGGATGATGTCGATGTGGACGACGCCGTGGCCAAGTTTGATGCCGCTTTCACCCTGATGACCCTGGAGCTGTCCCGACTGATTCCAGGGCTGCTGGCAGCCCTCGGTGGCGAAGACCGCTCCGCCATCGTCGAGGAATGAAGCAGAGGGGGCGCCTACAGGTGCCCCCCCTTACCCAACCGTTCCTTCTGCCAGTCTTTTACCGGCTCATTCAACACCAGCCGCAGGTCCATGACCTCTTCTTCCGGGTTGTACTTGGTTTCAAAGCCCAGATGCTCCGCAAGCTTCAACATGGGGCGGTTATCCGGCAGCACATTACCAATCATCTCCATGGTGCCCCGGGCGCGGCAGTAATCGATCATCTTCTGCATAAGAGCCACACCCAAGCCCTCGCCTTTCATCCGATCATCCACCATCACGGCAAATTCGCAGCGCAAGTTGTCGGCGTCAGTCCAGGTACGGACAGTACCCAGGGTTTCCTCACCCTCACCGTCCAGTCTCGGCGCATTAGCGATGAACACCATTTCCCGGTCGTAGTCAATCTGCACCATCTGAGCGACGTCTTCCCGGGAGAAATGCTTCCGGTACTGGAAGAACCGGTAACGAATGGACTCCGGTGACTGATGTTCGTGGAATGAACGGTGGGCCGGCTCATCTTCCGCCAGCACCGGACGAATAATGACTCGCCGACCGGATTTTGGCAGCACAATCCATTCTTCAAGCTCCCGCGGATAAGGCTGGATGATGGGTTTGCCCGCCCGGTCATCCAGATCAATGGCGATGTTGACCGCTACGGCGCCCTGCTCGTTGAATAACAGGGGCGCAATCTCCAACCCCCGAATTTCCGGGATGTCGATGACAATCTGAGACAGGGTCACCAGTGTCTCCGATACAGCACGAATGTCTTCCTCAGGCTTGAGGCTATGCTCTTTTAACAGCTTGTACATATAGGTGCGGCGCAGCAGTTCGCGGGCGAGCACCATGTTCAGGGGTGGCAATGCAATTTGCCGGTCAGTCATGATGTTGATCTGGGCTCCTGCAGCACCGCACACCACCAACGGGCCAAACAATTCGTCACGGGTGATCCCCACGCTGAACTCAATGCCCCCCACATGCTGATAGGAGCGCTGCACGGCAAACCCGAGAAACCCGCTACGCGGAAAATGCTCCCTGTACTCTTCCATCAGAAAGCGGCAGCTATCAATGATGGCCTGTTCGCTATTGAGCTTTTTAACCGTGCCCTTGTAGCGACGCTGAGTGGGGCTCAGGTCCAGGAACGGGAAACAGCCCTGTTCATGCACAACGGTAATATCGATGGGCCGGCGCTCCACCGCAAACACCTCAAGCACCTCTTCCACATCGTCACAGTAAACGGTGTCGATGGTGTTGATTCCATAATCACAGATCACTCTTCGGGCTTCGCGGTTGGACAAATGTCTGCGGCCATCACTGAGTGCTCGGGCTACGAGCTTGCGGGTATTGGCACGATCGGCAAAATGGTCGGTGAAGGATTCCGGCGTTTCAGTCAGCAACCTCTGCACCCGCTGATGACGAACGTGCTGCATAAAGGCCATGACCGCCTTCTCAGGATTGAAGAACGATGGCAAACCGGCCCGGTAGAATTCCTCCCGGGAATCCATCACGGTGCTCTGGCCCAGCCAGCAGGTAAAAATGTTCAGCCGTGTACCCTTGGAGGCCTGCACCACTGCATCAGCTATCTGGAGGCTATCCTCAATCAGAGTAGGCGCATACATCACCAGCACGTTGGCCACGTTCGGGTCTTTGGCGAGAATCTTGATCGCCTTGCCGTAGAGTTCCGGCGTCGCGTCGTAGTTGAGGTCAATCGGGTTTTTCCGGGTCCAGTACGGCGGCAGCAACTCTGCCAAAGCTCCGATGGACTGCTCTGACAGCTCCGCCAGCTCGCCACCCAGGTCTGCCAGACGATCCACTGCCAGCACACCGGGGCCAACCCCATTAGCCATAATCGCCAGAGACTCCCTACGCAAGGGTCGCATGCGCGTCAAGGTCTCCAGGGCGTCAAACATCTGACCCAGGCCGTCCACCCGCAACACACCCGCTCGCTGCAACATGGCGTCGTAGATGGGGTCACTGCGCTTGAGCCCCGCCGGTAACTGATGGGCGAACCACTCCGACTCCGGCACCCTGCCGGATTTGACGGCAATGACCGGTTTGGTCCGGGAAGCCACCCGCACCGCCGACATGAACCGGCGCGGGTTGGGAATATTCTCGATGTGCAGAAGGATGGCTCGGGTTTGGGAATCCTGGGCCAGGTAATCGATCAGATCATCGTGGTCGATGTCCATACCATCGCCCAGGGTCAGAAAGTAGGAAAAACCCACACCGCGGGCAAAAGCCCAGTCAATGACTGAACTGGCGATGGTGCCGGACTGCCCGACAAACGCCACCCGCCCGGGAATGGCGCCCATGTGGGCATAGGTGGCGTTCAGATGCCGCGCCGGCACCATCAGCCCGATGGTGTTGGGGCCAAGCACCCGAATACCGGTTTCCCGAGCCGCATCCCGCACCGAATACATCAACGGCTGGCCGGTTTTACTGTGGGTACGGGACATACCACCGGTCATCACAATGGCGGTACGCACACCGCATTCGCCGAGCTTTCGAATCATTTTCGGCACGGTATCCGGCGGCGTACAGATAATGGCCAGGTCCGGGCTGAAATCCAGCTTCGAGACTTTCTTGACGCAGGGAACCCCATGCACATTGTCGTAGTCGGTCTGGTTGACTACCACCAGACGGCCGGGATACCCGCCACCGAGCAGGTTGCGAAGCACCATCCCGCCCAGGTTGTTTGCCCGTTCGGAAGCACCAATCACAGCAATGGATTCAGGATTGAACAGGCTTTCCAGATAGCGGGTACTCAAGGTGACTCTCCCTGACCATGGGCGAAGAGGATATGGATAAGAATCTCAATAAAACAGCATATTTATCAATGTATACCTTATCTTAGATGGGTATTTCCTGATGTAAATCCGGTATCACAACCATTAGACCAAAGAAATACGACAAACTTCGGTTTTCCCTGATAACATGGCCTGAAAAATAAGCATATTCGGGTTCAGGCTAGACGTATGACCACGGCATTTTTCTC
Source organism: Marinobacter sp. MBR-99 (assembly GCF_040547575.1). NCBI lineage: Bacteria > Pseudomonadati > Pseudomonadota > Gammaproteobacteria > Pseudomonadales > Marinobacteraceae > Marinobacter > Marinobacter sp. MBR-99. The sequence continues at coordinate 30,245 of NZ_JBEPPY010000018.1, forward strand.
CCACGATGACTGCATGAAGCACAATATGGGCCCGGAGCACCCGGAATGCCCTGAGCGAATCTCCACCATACTCGCGTATCTGGCAGACACTCACCTGGAACGGGATCTGGACTGGGTTCGACCGGAAGAAATTACCCGTGACCAGCTGTTAACGGTGCACCCCGAGACTTACCTTCAACAGCTAGATATGATGCAGCCTACCCGGGGCCGGGTGTTTACCGATCCGGACACCGCCATGATGCCGGATACCCTGCGCGCCGCCCGACTGGCCGCCGGCGGCAATATCCAGGCGGTCGATATGGTAATGAGTAGTCAGGTGACCAACGCGTTTGTCTGCGCCCGCCCACCCGGGCACCATGCCGAGCGCTCCAAATCCATGGGGTTCTGCTTCTATAACAACGTGGCACTGGCAGCCATGCGCGCCCTCACCTTCCACCACCTGGAACGGGTTGCGATCGTTGATTTCGATGTGCATCAGGGCAACGGCACCGTGGACATCGTTAGCGGAGACGAACGCATCCTGATGTGCTCCAGCTTCCAGCACCCTTTCTATCCACACTCCCATGTGCATCGCCAGGCGGACAACATTATCAATGCGCCGATCGAGGCCAACTGCTCGGCTCTGGACTACCGTAAAGCGGTGGAAGCAGCGTGGCTTAAGAAATTGCAGGATTTCCGCCCGCAGCTGGTACTGATTTCCGCCGGTTTTGACGGCCATAAACTCGACCCGATGGCAGAACTGAATCTGGAAGTGGACGACTATCGCTGGTTGACGGAAATGCTGATCAGCGTGGCCCATGACCACGCCAATGACCGCATTGTATCAACCCTGGAAGGGGGCTATCACCTGAGAGCCCTGGCGGAGAGCGTGACCGCCCATCTCGACTTGCTCAGCACGGTTTACTGACAGCAACCTTACCCAATATCAACCCGAGAAATCCATGCCCGGGCCGTTCGCCTGCTGTAACTCGGGGCGCTCTCCCTGACGCTGCAGGCGGATGGTGGTGCGGCGATTATCCGCATGCCGCCGTGACACAGGAAACTGGTCACCATGAGCCCGAACGATCAAAAGGTCATCATTGATCCCCCTGGATCTCAGGTAGTCTGCCACCACATTCGCCCGCTCCTCCGACAGCGCCCGGTTATCGATCCGGCTGCCAACGCTGTCTGAATGGCCGTCCACAAAAACCCGCTCGACCGTGGAATCTGCCATCACGTAGGTGACGATATTATCCAGCAGTCGCCTGTCAGCCTCGGACAGGCTGGTGCTGCCGCTGGCAAACGGAACCCGTGACCGGCGAATCTGGTCGTAATTCACCGGCAACAGGCTGGAGACGCATTCCCGGTATCCCGAATAGGGGCCGGAGAAATTGATATTGGAGATCTGAACCCGTACCGGACGATCATCGTAGCGAGCTGCACGGGTGACCGTTGGTTGCATTCCCTGCAACAAACCCTGTGTCATCAGCGTTGCCTCGCGACTGCTGACCGTAACCGCTCGGGGCTGGTCAGACACGGTCACCGCCCCGATGGCACGCGGCGCCACTCCCGGGCGCCAGGCAGGCGCTTCCACCACTAACTCTCCGCGGCCGGGGCGCATCAACGGAATCTCGGATTCCAGATAAAAACTCAGCGCCTCGCCGGCTCGATGACGGAAAACTGCCCTGCCGTATCCCGGCACCTCGTGCACCAGGGAACACTCAAATACGGATTCCGACAGATACCACTGGCTGTTCTCAATACCGGCACCATAGCTTGTCGCCCACACAGGCGCGGTTGCCACCGCAAACAAAGCCGACATACCTGCGGCTGCCAGCTTTTTATGAACCAAATGGCGAAGCGAAGAAGTCATTATGAGAGCGCCTCGGAAACCGGGTCTGTTTTCAACATGACTGTTTAACGGCGATCCGAATGATTACTTGAGCCGCAAAGTGACCGGATTAGCAAAAACATTCACATCCGCCTTCTGATATAATCCGCAAAATTTTTTGGCTGCTCTGCGGATACCACTATGACCACAACGCTCTCCATCACCCGACCCGATGACTGGCACCTGCACGTGCGCGACGGTGCTGTACTGAACAGCGTGGTGCCGGCCACGGCCGCCTGCTTTGGCCGGGCGATCATTATGCCCAACCTGGTGCCCCCGGTTACCGACGCCGCAGCGGCCATGGCTTACCGTGAACGTATCCTGGCGGCTGCCGGCGACACAGGCTTCGAGCCGCTGATGACACTGTACCTGACGGAAAGCATGACCCCCGAAACCATTCGGGAAGCCAAGGCCGCCGGCGTTGTCGCTGCCAAACTCTACCCCGCGGGCGCCACCACCAATTCCGAGTCCGGTGTTACCGATATCCGCAATATTTACCCGGTTCTTGAAGCCATGGCTGAGTGCGGCATGCTGCTTCTGGTTCACGGCGAAGTGACGGACGCCGACATTGATATCTTCGACCGGGAAAAAGTGTTTCTGGAACGGGTACTGAGCCCAACCATCGAGGCCTTCCCGACGCTGAAAGTGGTGCTTGAGCACATCACCACCGCAGACTCCGCCGAGTTTGTGCGGGCCCACACGGGCGGCAATCTGGCCGCGACCGTGACACCCCAGCACCTGATGTACAATCGCAATCACATGCTGGTGGGCGGCATCCGTCCTCACCTGTATTGCCTTCCCATCCTGAAACGGAACAGACATCAGCTGGCGCTGCGGGAGGCGGTAGCCAGTGGCGACCCGCGCTTCTTCCTGGGAACCGATTCCGCGCCCCACGCCCGCGACAGGAAAGAAGCAGCCTGTGGCTGTGCTGGCTGTTATTCTGCTTACGGAGCCATTGGCCTGTACGCCGATGTCTTCGAGGAACTGGGCATTCTCGATAAACTGGAAGCGTTTGCCAGTTTCAACGGAGCCGACTTTTACGGTCTGCCACGAAACACCTACACCATTACATTGGTACGTGAACCCTGGACCATGCCAGAACAGCTGCCACTGGCCGACGGTCACATCGTACCCCTGAAGGCTGGTGAAACCGTTCACTGGCGCATGGCGTAACTCACTATTCATTCATAACGCGAACATCGGAGTTCGAGTGTCAGAAGAAAACAAGCCGCCACATCCTATGTCCCAACGCTTCCGTGGCTTCCTGCCTGTGGTTGTCGATGTTGAAACCGCCGGTTTCAATCCGGAGCGGGACGCCCTGCTGGAAATTGCCGCCGTCATACTGACCATGGACGACGATGGCTTGCTGCGCCGGGGGGAAACCCACGTACAGCAGATTGACCCCTTCGAAGGCGCCAACCTGGAGCAGTCTGCCCTGGACTTCACCGGCATCGACCCCTGGAACCCGGAACGTGAAGCGGTTCCTGAGCGGGAAGGCTTGAGCGAAATCTTCTCCCCGATCCGAAAAGCGGTGAAAGCCCACGACTGCAAGCGCGCGGTACTGGTCGGCCACAACGCTACCTTTGATCACAATTTTGTGTTTGCGGCAGCATTGCGGGCCGACATCAAACGGAACCCGTTCCACCCGTTCTCAACCTTTGATACAGCGACTCTGGCCGGGCTTGCCTATGGCCACACGGTGCTGGCTCAGGCTTGTAAACTGGCAGGTATCCCGTTCAGCAACAAGGAAGCCCACTCCGCAGCCTACGATGCAGAAAAAACGGCCGACCTGTTTTGCGGCATTGTGAACCGCTGGAAGGAGCTGGGCGGTTTTCCGCCGCCGCTCATAGAGCCAGAGGAAGAAGCCACAAGCTGACCACCAGAACCAAAAAAACCCGCCGAAGCGGGTTTTTTCTTGCCTGGAGACAGCTTACCAGTAGATACCTCGCATAATGGCCGCGAACGCCACCTGCTCGGTCGACACCTTGGGTTTCTCACCAGACTTGCTACCCGCGGCAGACGGAGAATCCGGGAACATCCGGTAACCGGTGTTCATGATGATCTCGCCCATTTTCGGCGCCAGGGCATGCAGAACCTGGGCAAAGACCCCCAGACGGGTCGCAATACGCTTCGGCCGGTAAACGATGGCATCCGCGACCATCTGCGCCGCTTCATCCGGTGACAGCGTGGGTACCGAATCGTAAATCTTGGTCGGCGCAATCATCGGCGTTTTCACCAACGGCATATTGATGGTGGTAAACGTGACGTTGCGGTCAGACCACTCAGCCGCGGCACAGCGACTGAACGCATCCAGTGCAGACTTGGACGCCACATAGGCAGAGAAACGGGGCGCGTTGGTCAGCACACCAATGGAGGAGATGTTCACCACGTGGCCACGACGACGCTCCAGCATCGCCGGCGCAAAACCCATGATCAAGCGCACGGAGCCAAAGTAGTTCAGCTGCATGGTGCGCTCGAAATCGTGGAAACGGTCAAACGACAGGGACAGCGAGCGTCGAATAGACCGGCCGGCATTGTTCACCAGTACGTCTACATGGCCGTGATTATCCAGAACCGTCTTCACAAAGCGATCGCAGTCTTCCATGTCGGAAAAGTCGCATTGATACGCGTGGATATTACCGCCACGGGCTTCCAGATCGGCTGCCACTTCGTCCAGGGTTTCCTTGGTGCGGGCGCCAATCACCAGGATTGCACCGGCTTCCGCCAGCTTCTGGGCAGTTGCCAGACCAATACCGGAAGTGGCACCGGTGACAACACACACCTTGCCTTCCACGGTTCCCTTCAGAGTGCGATCCTTGAACAGATCCGGGTCCAGGTTACGCTCCCAGTAGTCCCAGATCACCGGCGCATAGCTTGGCAGGCGCGGCACGTCGATGCCGGTGCCTTTCAGAGCCCTTTCAGTTTCCCGGGCATCAAAACGGGTCGGGTAGTTGATGAACGACATCACCGACGGCGGAATGCCCATGTCATCCAGAACGGCACTTGCGATGCGTTTAACGGGAGGCAGATTCTTGATGCTCTGGCGGATAAACGGAGGAATAAAGCCAAACATCCGGGAATCAATACGCATCCCCATTTTCGGCGCGTGGCCCGCCTCACTGAAGATATTGAGGATCTCACCCACTTTGTAGGGATCAGAGTCCACCAGGTGGAAACACTTGCCGTCTTCCCCGTCGAGATGGGCGATGTGATCCATGGCGTTCACCACAAAATCGACCGGTACTATGTTCAGCCGGCCGCCCTCGATACCAATGGTCGGGACCCATTGCGGTAAGGCATGGCGAATCTTCTGGATCATCTTGAAGAAGTAGTAAGGGCCATCAACCTTATCCATCTCGCCAGTCTCGGAATGGCCAATCACCATGCCGGGGCGGTAGATGCGGAATGGCACCTTGCACTCATCACGTACCACCTTTTCAGACTCGTGCTTGGTGCGCAGATAGGGATGATCCAACTTCTCGGCTTCCTCAAACATGTCTTCGCGGAAGGTCCCCTTGAACAGGCCCGCAGCGGCAATCGATGACACATGGTGGAAGTGCTTGGCAGCCATGGCCTCAGCGGCCTGAACAGCTGCCCGGGTTCCTTCAATGTTGGTGGCCGCCTGGGACTCTTCATCGGCGCCCATGTCGTAGACCGCCGCCAGATGGAAAAAGTGGTCAACATTTCCCTTGAGGGATTTCAGGGTCTTGGCATCGATTCCCAGATTCTTGCTGGTCAGATCACCAATGACCGCTTTAACCCGGGATTCATCCACACCCCAACGCTCACGCAGTTTGTCGAGTTTGCCCTGGGACTGTTCGCGTACCAGGACATGCACGGTACCACCACGGGCGAGCAGTTTTTCTACCAGAAAACGGCCGATAAACCCGGTGCCGCCTGTCAGGAAATAATTCATAGGTACTCCATCCTGCCTGTTACTCTGTTGTTGTCATTACGCCAGCACACGTAAGACTAAAGTCTTACCTGCATTCCATTGGCCGGCATTGTACTTAATTGCAACTTTCATGTATCGAACTTTTTTAGAGCTTTTACTCTGTAACCCTTTGTTTTTGTTAGAGCCTTTACTCTAAAAACCGGACTTCCGCCTGTCTGAAAATGTCCCTGATTCCGACACACTGAATTTGAGATTAGCACAGTAACCACCTGCCGCGAGCTTCCCAGCCACAATTACCGATGGGCAATGCAAGGCGGGCCCGGCAATGCGATAATCGGGAACTTCCTTCGCCTGACGGCGTCACTCAATAGCCAACATTCCGAGAGCTACCAAACCAAGATGCAAAACGACAGCCCCAATACCGAACGCTACATTGCCATCGCCCGCGCCTGCCTCAAGGCCATCAACGACACCGCCGCCAACAGCGGAAGCCGGGAAGAGAAGATCCAGGCGGTCTATCAGGCGATCGACACAGCCTTCCAGGCCGAGTTTTCAGAATACCGGCAATCCGTTGCCATCATGGCGACCGTACTTGAGCGTATCGCGTCGGGCGAACTGGGCGCCGACCAAGCCGCCAGCCTTGCCCGAAAAACCCTGGACCAGCAACCCGCTGGTACCAAATCCGGAATCATGCACTGAGTACAACTCCCACTTTGACCGGACACAAGAGGCACCATGACAGCTGACCGTCGCGCGTTCCAGAATCTGTACCGTTTCCAGTTTCTTCTGTTGCTTTTATTGTGCAGCGTGCTGCTCAGCCCCCTGGCTGCTGCCGGCGCATCGCCCTCCAAAAGCCCTAACGACCCTAACGAATACCGGTTTCTGGAACTGGACAACGGCCTGCGGGTGATCCTGGCCTCAGACCCCGAAGCCGACAAAGCAGCGGCCTCGATGAATGTCGCCGTTGGCAGCGGCAACGATCCCGCCGACCGAGAGGGTCTGGCACATTTTCTCGAACATATGCTGTTCCTGGGCACCGAGAAGTACCCGGACCCAGGCGAGTACCAACAGTTCATTCGCAGCCATGGCGGCAGTCATAACGCCTTTACCGCATTTGCCGATACCAACTATTTTTTTGATGTCGAGGCAGAATTCCTGGAGCCCGCCCTTGACCGCTTCGCCCAGCAATTCTCCCACCCGCTGTTCACACCGGAACTGGTCGACCGGGAACGCAATGCTGTGCACTCGGAATACACGGCCAAGCTCAAGGAAGATGGCCGTCGGTTCCTGTCTGTACTCAAAGCTGGGGGCAACCCGGACCACGCTTTCAGTCAGTTTGCGGTCGGTAACCTGACAACCCTCGAGAATACTGAAGAGAATCCCCTGCGGCCGGATCTGATCCAATTCTGGCAGGACCAGTATTCTGCCAACATCATGACCCTGGCGGTGTATGGCCCGCAGCCCCTGGACCAACTGGAGCAGATGGTCCGCGACCGCTTTAATGCCATCGAAAACCGGGGCCTGACGGCCAAGACACATCCCCAGCCCCTGTACGATGAAAGCAGGTTGCCTGAGCGCATCACCGCTGAGAGCCTTCGAGACTCCCGCAGCCTGACGCTGTCGTTCCCAATCCCGTCGCAGCGCGACAATTACCGGACCAAACCGGCGTCCTATGTGGCAAACCTGCTTGGCCACGAAGGCCCCGGCAGCCTGTTTGACACCCTCAAACAGGCCGGCCTGGTGGAGTCGTTGTCCGCCGGGCTGGGTATGGATACCGGGGATCATGCCACTCTGGATATCCGCATGTCGCTCACCCGGGAAGGACTCGAACGGCAGGACGACATCATCGCGCTGGCGTTTCGGTACATCGATAAGATCCGGCAATCCGGAATCAACGAAGACCGCTTCGAGGAAATGAAACAGCTTGCGGTGATTGACTTCCGGTTCCGCGAGCGCAGTGAGCCAATGCGTGAAGCCATGCGACTATCCAGCCTGTTACGGGACTATCCACCGGAAGATCTGTTGAGCGCCCCATGGCTGATGGATCGTTACGCTCCGGAACAGTACAAAGCACTTCTGGAACGACTGACACCCGATAACCTCAAAGTCTGGGTGTCTGCTCCCAACCGCAATTTCGAGGCGCCGCAACTTACGCAGTGGTATCAGACACCCTGGCAACGAGAGCCATTCAGCCTAAAAAGGGATGTCAATCCCGCGCTTGCTGCGGGCCTGGCGCTACCGGCCGCCAACCCCTTCATTCCGGAAAACCTGGAGCTGGTGCCCGGAAACACCATGGCCCAGCCAGTAAAGTTGGAGGAACGGGATGGTCTGGCCGTGTGGTACGCCAGAGACACTCAGTTCAACACGCCAAAAGCAAACGTATTTATCAGCCTGCGCACGCCGCAGGCGAGATCCTCCGCCCGCAACGAGGTGCTGACCCAATTGCTCGTGGACGCCATCGATACCAACCTGAACGCCTGGGCTTATTCCGCCCGGCTCGCCGGGCTGGACTACAGCATTTACCCACACCTTCGGGGTGTGGCCATAAGGGTGGGTGGCTATAACGACAAGCTCTACAAGTTGGTGAACCGGATTCTGCTTGAATTTGCGGATCCGAAGTTTACCGAGCAGCGCTTCGACATTGCCCGGCAGAGATTGATCGATGGCCTTGAAAACAAAGCCAAAGACCGACCGGTTCAGCAAACCTCGGAATTCATTCAGACGGCCCTCATCGATGGTACCTTCCCGGTACCTGACAAACTGGCTGCCGCGCGGGAAGTCACCCTGAACGAACTGGAAGCCTTTGGCGTCCGCCTGGTTGCGCAAACAGATCCGGTAATGCTGGCCCACGGCAACCTGACGGAGGCAGCGACACTGAATATGGCACGGCAGGTTCAGGCCATGGTATTGAACAATCGGGAGCGCACCACGGTAGGCCGCTCGCGCATGCGCCAGCTGCCGCAGGGACAATCCCTGGCGACGCTGAACCTGGAACATCCGGATACCGGCTATACCCTCTACTTGCAGGGGCGCGACACCTCCTATGAGGAGCGGGCAAGGTTCCGCCTGCTGGCTCAGATTCTGAGCAGCCCCTTCTATGAGGACATCCGTACCAACCGCCAGCTGGGCTACATCGTTTACGCCACCGCGTTCGAGATACTGGAAACACCGGCCCTTGGGTTGGTTGTACAATCTCCGGAAGCAACCGCTGAAGCCATTGATCAGGCGGTTATGGAATTCGCTGAGGGATTCGAGGGGCCGTTGGCGGAGTTGAGCGCCGCACGGCTGGCGCGGGAGAAGCAGGCGGTGATCAGTCAACTGCTTCAACGAGACCGACAGTTAAGTGAAGTTTCGGGCCGTTTCTGGCGGGAAATCGACCGTGGGAACACCGCCTTCGACAGCCGTGAGCGACTCGCAGACGCCATTCAGAAGGTCACCCTGGATGAGCTGAAAGCCACTTTCCGCAGCACAATGATAGAGCGCCAACGAGCGCTGCTGGTGGTTACGGGTGATGACGGCGATAACAGCCGGTCGGTTCTTGACCAGCTGCGCCAGCGTGATGCTGTGCCAACCGGAATTGAACGCTAACGTTCGCCAACCATACGCCGGAAGCGCTGCCAGTCTTCTGGCTCATCCACATCCCAGCGGGGTTCCAGCAGGTAAACGCTGAGCCCCGCAGCGTCCATCCTCTCCAGGGTTTGCTGCATGACCTCTGGCGTACCCCAGGCAATGCCTTCCAGCGCACCGGGCGCCAGCCTGCGAGCACCGATCAACACATAACCACCATCATCCGACGGGCCCAGCACAACATCGTAGTGCTCCAGAGCCGCTACCGCTGAGCGGACATAACCGGGGTCTACTGAGGGACAATCACTGCCAATCACCACGGCACGGTGATGAGATGCAATACCCTGCCCCAACGCCCTGGCCATTCGCTCCCCCAAGTCCGCACCTTGCTGAAAACACTGGGACAGGCCGGCTGCCTCGATATTGGCCAGCAATGCAGCAGATTCCTCCGGTGGCTCGTCTAACGGACGATCCCACCAGAAGCTGACGTCGTAGCCCGTGGCACACAGATTATCCAGCACCTCCAGACTGAGGGTGATATGAGCCTGTAGCGCACCCTCAATACCAAGGGCAGGGATTAACCGGGTTTTGACCCGGCCCGCCTGCGGCCACTTGGCAAATTGCATGAGAACCGCCGGTGAATGATCAGTATTTTGCATGGCGCACGTTCCTCCGCCAAAACGCAGCCAGGGTTTCGGGGCTGTCACCCCGCCAATAACGCCAACGCAGGCGCCACATCAGCACAATTGTGGGCCACACACCGCCCTGCTCCCAGCGCCTGCTGTCGGTAATGACCGGCGACGAAATACAGTAAGGGCGGGCCACCAGTTTCAGGCGCTTGGACAACTCCACGTCTTCCATCAATGGCATGGCGCGATAGCCACCCAACGCCTCGAACACATCCTTGCGCACAAAAATACCCTGATCCCCCGTGCAAACACCGGTGAGCCGGGAACGCCAGTTCATAAACCAGGCAATCACAGAAAACATGGCATGCCGGCCGCTCAGGCGAACATCAAATCGTCCCCAGGGGCGACCAAGGCGCTGGCTTTCAGCTAATTGCTCGAGGGCATCGGGGGGCAGGCACGTATCCGCATGCAGGAATAAAATCAGGTCTCCACGGGCAACGGCAGCGCCCGCGTTCATTTGCACTGCCCGCCCAGGTTCAGATGCCAGCAACCGGTCACACAACGGGCGCGCCAGATCAGCCGTGTTATCCGGGCTGCCGCCGTCTACCACAATCACCTCGTGGCCGGCCTGCCGGATGGGTTGTAGTCGTTGCAAAGATTCTTCAATACCGGCCTCCTCCCGCCACACGGGCACGACCACGCTTAAAGACAAAGCAATCCGGGTATTGGCATCCATAAAAGCGACAGATCAAGAGAACAAGGCCCAACCATAACCGGACACCCCTTGAGCCACAAGTCCTTGCCGGCTATCATACCGCCTCTTCTTAAATGCCCCCGTAGCTCATCTGGATAGAGCGTCCCCCTCCTAAGGGGAAGGTAGCAGGTTCGAGTCCTGCCGGGGGTACCAAACAACCGTATTCAAGCGTTGTTACTACCCACGGTTACTGAACACTCTTGCACCCTGAGGGAGAAGGTCAACCGCCTCTAGCTGGACACCCGGGAAACGCCCCGGATTGACTTGCCCCATCGGTACCCGGCAATCCCCAGCAAACCCGCAAGCAACAGCAATACACCGGAAGGCTCGGGGACCTTGGCCGGCGCCATCTTCTTGAGGCGACCAGTCAGCCAGTAGTAGTCCCCAGAGTCCCGATTACCGACGTGTGCACCCTCAAAGGGTGCGGTCAGGTGCAGGTTTTCAAAAATATCCATGCCAGCCTCGAGGTAGAACAGGTCGAGAAAAAGGAAAAACTCGAAATTGCCCGCCACAAAGGGCTCGAATCCGTTCTCGTAAAGGGCGCCGGTATCGGACACCGGTTGGTCATACATCAGCGGTACAAGCCCGGCCCAGTTGAACGAAATGGGGTCGCTGTTAAACTGCACTGAAACCAGGCCGCGCAACACCGAATCAACCTCAAAGATCGCGGTGGCATTATGGCTCTCGTACTGGTTCATAATGGGATGATCGTAGCTGTAAGTGATCAGCGCGGCATTTGCAGCCGGCGCCAAACATATAAACAACATTACCAGTAGATTCTTCACGCCTTCAGTCCCTCGATTTGCTCATGATCCATCAAAGGTATTCTTAGCAATTATCGAACCATGGCACGAATTGCCGAGGCTTCAGGACGCCAGCAGGGCTTCGCGCCGAAAAACCGTAAAATATTCTGACACCTAACACCGGAAGCAACAGGTTGCGGATGACTTTCGCGAGTTTATCGAGAACTGCCCGAGTCAATCCTCATAGATCATCTTCTTTGTCATACCGCCATCCACGACAAAGTTCTGGCCGGTGATAAACGTGGCCTCCGGGGAAAGCAGGTAAGCCACCATGGCAGCAATATCGTCCGGTGTACCTACACGGCCTGCTGGATGTTGGCAGTGATCTGTAGCAGACAGCGCCTCGGCTTTTTCTTCGCAACCCTGCCAGTCTCGTGTATCAATCCAGCCGGGGCTGATGCAGTTCGCGCGAATATCCGGGCCCAGGCTAACAGCCAAGGCGTGCGTCAGGGCAACAACGCCGCCCTTGGTGGCCGCGTAGGCTTCGGAATCCGGCTCTGATTGCAAGGCCCGGGTGGACGCCATATTAACGATTGCACCGCGGGTTTTGCGAAGATGAGGCACCGCGTGTTTAGTCACCAGGAACGGCCCGGTCAGGTTCAGGTCCAGCCGGCGTTGCCACTGCGCAAGGCTAAGCTCTTCGACCGGCCCGGTGTGAGGATCAGCAATGCCCGCATTGTTGATCACCGCACCCAGAACGCCCGCCCAACTGACCGCCTCGGATACAATTCTGGCAACGTCCTGTTCGCGGGCCACATCACCGTGCACAAAATACAGGTTGTGTTCCGAGCAGGCCTCCAGCTGTTCACCGGCGGCCTGGTCCGTATCGCAAAACGCCACTTTCCAGCCAGCCGCCGCCAGGTGCAACACAATACCTCGCCCTATGCCTTTGGCACCTCCGGTTACCAGAACTACCCTGTGCTTTGGTTCCAATTCAGCCTCCCAAATGGGGTCAGACCCCAAGACATTTTATGCGGCGAAATGTACTGGGGTCTGACCCCGACGGTTTGATTGCGGCAGTTTAGCAGCAATTGATTGATACGGTTTCGCCGTAGCCGGTACCAACAGGTTAGAATGCCTCCTGCCCTCACTACCCGGAAACCAACTATGGCCCGCTTTAACGAAATTGGCACCGCAACCATTCCCGGTAACGGTACCCGCTTGCGCCTGCTGCAGCGCAATGACGAGTTTTCCATCAAGATTGCTGGGGCGCCTGGCGAACTGATGAATAGCCGGCTGCATGGTTCTGAAGATGCCCTGGCCACGCTGGCCTGCGAACGGCTGAGCCATCTGCCGGAGCCACGGATTCTGATTGGCGGGCTGGGGATGGGCTTTACGCTGGCGGCGGCACTGTCATCAACCGGTGATTACGCGCAGGTGACTGTGGCGGAGCTGGTTCCGGAAGTCGAAACATGGAACCGGGGCCCGCTGGGCGCGGCGGCTGGCTATCCGCTCAATGATCCGCGAGCCCGGGTGCACATCGGCGACGTGGCCGAACTGTTGAGACAAGGTGACGGCAATTGGGATGCCATTTTGCTGGATGTCGATAACGGCCCGGAAGGCCTGACCCGCAAGGAAAACAACTGGATCTACTCTCCAGAAGGGATCGCTGCGGCCCAGAAGTCCCTGAGCGACGACGGCATCCTGGCCTACTGGTCTGCCGGCCCGGAACATGCTTTCACCGAACGCCTGCGCCGGGCTGGCTTCTCGGTGGAGCCAGTGGTTGTGCGCGCGCTGCGCCCCGGCAAAGGCGCACGCCACACCATCTGGCTGGCCTGGTAATTTGGGGTCAGACCCCAGAACATTTCACCTCTTCAAATGTCTTGGGGTCTGACCCCAAAGTTTATTGCAGTACCCGGGAGCGCCTGGCAGGAACGAACCACAGGCAAACTCTCGTCATCCAGCGTAAGACCAGCAGGAGAGGCAGCAGGATCAGGAACCAGCCGGGCACCTGTACCATCCACGGTGGCACGCCGAGCACCTTGGCAGCGCCGGCGAAGAGGTCGTTCAGCACGACGGGATGGCGCACGGCCACGTAAGCCAGGGCGGCAACGGCAGGCCACTTGGCGTGGCCGACCATAACCGAGGCCATGCGCCCGGCCCGGGCAAGGCGGGTGCTGTAGGCGGCTGAACGGGCGGTGACGGTAGAAGCCCGTGCCGTGGTGGCTGCCGCCCTGCCCGCTTTCAGAAATTTCACCGCACTACCGATAACAATGGCATCCACAGCCGCCCAGCCCACATCGCTGGCACGAATGGGCTGGTCGGTACGATAGCGGGATTCCAGGGTGCGAATGCCACTGGTGAAGAACTGAGTCACGCCCTCGGTAATACGATCGGTCCAGATCCACTCGACGTTCCCGTCCGGGCCCACTAAAAACTGGCTGGTGAAATCCTGCCCTTCCTTGTTGGCAAAATTGATGGCATACCAGGCGCGCTGCTCGGGCGTGAGGGTTTGCCGGGTTCCGGCCACGCGATTCATCAGCTCTATAGATCTGACCGGGTTCTGGTAGAAATGGATAACCGGAGGGACGAGGTATTCCCCGTGGGCTCTCAGGGCATCCTGAAACTCGGGTTCCTCCCCGAACAACTCCATCAGCAACCGGGTGTGTTCCGGATACACTTGAAGCGCGGCCTGGGCCTTCAACAACAGCAGGCGGTCGTCCCGATAGTCGAGCAGCAGGGCCTGCACCGGCAGTGGCTCAGCAAGCACGGCCGAACGGGCGCCAAAAACGTCCTGGGCGTGCAGGCGCACCAGTCGCTCTTCCACTGGCAACGGCTGAAACCGCAGCGCCACCAGCACGGCAACAGCCAGCGCGATCAGCGCCAGCCAGAGTGCACTCCGGCGACGGTGGGTTCTGAACAGCGCGGGCTCTTGCATGGAGCACCCCCAGCAGCCTGAAAGGTTTTAGTCTACACGGAACTGCCGCACCGTAGCAGTCATACACGGCAGACCGTTCTCCCCTCGAAGAACAAACAAGAGCGCAAGCCTTTGACCTGTAGCAGGTAATTACAGAAAAGGCCCGGAAACCACTTTACGGTTTGCAAGAAACGGATACCATAACCTCAGGTAAGGCTTTCCGGACCCTTGTTGATGGATATTCTTGAGCAGAAACGCCGCATCATCACCACCGCCATCGTTGCCGTGGTGTTAACGGGCATTATTATCGCTGCAGTGGTTTCTGCGCCACTGATCAACCAGATTCATACTCAGGCCGCGCAGACAGCCAGGGGCGTTGCAGATGCGAAAGCCGAGAACGTCAGAGCTGTCTTTGACCAGCACCAGGACCTCGCCCGCCAGACCGCGAGCCGCTCAGAGCTGGCAAGAGTGCTGGGCCAATTCGCTAAAGGCGAGGTTTCCACTGGTGTGGTGCAAACCTTTTCCCGCCCGAGACTGCAGGACGCTGCCCGCATCATAGACGACCTGGCAGTGCTGATCCGTTACGACGCTTCCGGCAATGAACTGGTCAGAGTCGGGCCCTGGGCAAATGAACTACCTGCGGCTATTCCCCTCTCCGATAGCCTTGACATCAACACCTTCACTCTGGTGTCTGGCGATGCCAGCGGGCCTCTCCTGCAAGCGGTAAGCCCCATACAGGCCGATGGGCAGGTCGTTGGCTATGACCAGCTGATATTTCTGCCAGAATCGATGGCGAGGGTCTTCCAGATTCATCCGGACTCATCACTTTGTCTGCTCAACAGCCAGAGAACAAAACGACTTACCTTTAACCCGGACACAGATCAGCTCGAGTTGGCAGCGCCCGGGGGCTGCCTCGCCGAAAGGCAGTGGCTATCCACCCGCGATCGCCCCGGTTCTTTCCGGGCAACGCTCGATGATGGATCCCAAGTGCTCACGTTCCACCGGCCTCTGGCGGAGTATGGCTGGGAAGTGCATATGTACACCCGAACCTCCCAGGTTTTCGCCAACGTCATCTTCGATATCCTGATCAGTGTACTGGCCATCCTTGTTCTCTCTACCCTGGCCGGGGTGGTCGTCTGGCAGTCATTGAGACCGATTGTCGGCGCGATGGTAAAGCAGACGTCTCAGATCGCCCGTTCCACCGAAGAGCTGCGGCTTGCCTACCAGGTGTTTGAACACACTCACGAGGCGATTCTGATCACCGATGCACACTTTGTGATCGTTCGGGCCAATCCCGCTTTCTCCGACATTACCGGTGCTGAAAACAAGGCATTGCGTGGCAAGCCGCTGACAGACTTTCTGGACAGCCGGCCAGGCAAGGGTGTTGTTTTGAGGGATATTCGGAAACAACTGGTCACGGTGAACGCCTGGCAAGGTGAGGTCTGGGTTAATGGCCATCAAGGCCTCACCATTCCCAACCTGATGACAGTGTCACCGGTGAGAAACAAAGGTGGCCAGATTCAGCAACTGGTGCTGACCTTCAGCAATATCACAGAGCGGGTACAGGCAGAGCGACAGATGGTCCGGCTTGCCCATTTCGATGAGTTGACTGGCCTACCTAACCGCGTGGCACTGGAGAACCACCTGGAACAGGCGATTCAACAGGCCCGCCGGGAAAACGGCCACTTTGCCCTGATGTTTCTGGATCTGGACAAGTTCAAACCGGTGAAAGACACCTATGGCCATCAGGTGGGTGATGAACTTCTGCGTAACGTTGGCAAGCGTCTGAAACACTGCATCCGCAGCAGCGATGTGGTTGGCCGGCGAGGCGGTGACGAGTTTGTAGTGATCACCGGGCCCCTGCACGGCGACGATGATGCCAAACCTATTGCCGACAAGATCGTTGCCGTGCTCAACGATACCTTTCACATCCAGGGACACAACGTTCAGATAGGCGCCTCGGTGGGCGTTGCGCTCTATCCGGACGACGGCCTGGCGGCCGAAGACCTCCTGAAACAGGCTGACGCCGCCATGTACCGTGTTAAAACCAGTGGCCGTAACGCCGTGGCCTACGCCTGAAGCCGCTCAGGCCTGCTCATATTCCTGCACCAGCTGGCCGAGAAAATACAGGCCTGCAGAACTAAGAAAATACCGCCCGGCACCGGCCCGGAACACCAGATTTCGCTTCTCCAGGTAATCCAGGGCTTCAGCGAGGCCCTTCTCGAACCGGGCCGCCCGGAGAATGTCCTGGTACTCGTCGTCTCCGGCCATGGCTTCAAGGTCCTGCTCATTCAGGCCTGCGTCTGCACGCCCCAGATAATCCAGGTCCCTCCCGCTGCGGGCAAAGTAACGCCCAATTATCAACAGCACCACCTGCACCCTGAACGCATTCTCATCGTGCTCTTCACTTTCGTCGTCACTGCTCTCCTTCAGGAAGAAAAATGCGCCGGTTTCATTGAACACAAGTTCACTACCCAGATGTTCGTAAAAGGTGCGGAAGTGGGACAAGTGGTTGTACAACAGGTTGTATAGCGGATTGGCCCGTAGCTCCGAGCGGTTGTTGTCCCACACATCCCGCACGATCACCCGGCCGGCCTGAAACTCACGGTAAATGGCGGTGCTGTGGGCGGGCAGGATCTGCTCGAAGCTGCCGACTGGCGCTGCGCTCAGGCTGTTTTCCGTCTCGGTCATGTCAGAAAAATCAGGCATGGCTTGGCTCTTGTTTGATATCGGTTACGCCGGGTTCAAGCCGGCGTTTTCGGTAGACGAATTGCTCGCTGTCCGGTGCCTGTTCAAGGGTACGGAAGCGGTTGGTGGTGACCACCTGCATTCCCTCAGGTGGCGAATTCACCAGCCGGTTCAGGGCTGCCAGCAAATCCGGAAAACGGTAGCCGGGAATGAAACCATCCAGCCGGCCGTGCAGCTCCCGCACCAGGTCGGCCGTGGGCCGCAGCTCCAGCGTTTCGAGCCACTGGTAAAGCTGGTTGATGCGCTGAACGTCGATGCGACTGTGGCGTCCGCTGCCATCCACTTCCTGCAGCACCGGCACCTCTGCCTTGCGGCGCAAATCCGTCAGGCGCAGGTCCAGTTCGCTGAACAACAGCTGGTAGTAGCTGGACGACTGGCCAAAGGCATAATGCTTCGGCCGCTGTTGTGCCCGCAGGCCCACCAGGAACCCGGTGCTGCGGGCAAACTCCCCACCTTCCAGCCACTTGCGGCGCAGGCTGAGGGTTTCGGTATCCCCCTTGAGCGCTCGCAGCTTGCCATAGAAGTGCTCCATGGCATTGTACTGGGCCATGCCCCTGCGGGTCTTGCGCAGGAAGTGCTCCACCTCCTGGGCCACTGCCTGAATGGGTTTATAGAGCGCATTCAGGCTGAGGGATGAGCGGAATATCTGGTCCGCCAGGCTGTGATTGTCGTTGGTCTCCAGCAACCGCACCATAGCCTCCAGGGTTTCGAACAAATTGCTGCCATCGGGCAGTCGGGTGTCCGGATTCAGGAAGACCAGGGTGGGTTTGATGTGCCGGTCGTAAAGGGTCACGATCTGCTCAAACAGGTTCTGGCGAAATTCCAGGTATTTTTCCGGTGCCCGGCTGGCATCACCAGACAAGTCCGCCAGCTGGGCACTGATGGTTTGCATACGCAGCACGTTCTGACGCAAAAGGCCGATGAGCTGGCTCACCCGTTCGTTCAGGTCGTCCCGCAGTTCGGTGTAATCCGGGTCTGCTTCACTGAAACTGCTGGTTTCCAGACGATTACGCACATCCCTCAGAGTCACCAGGTGGCCCCGCAGGCGGGCGTCGGTCAGCTCCTGGTAGAGCGAGGCGTTACAGGCGCGCATCAGGTTGATCAGGGCGTCCTGGAACACCAGCCGGCGCTCGCCGTCGGCTTTGATGATGTCTATGATCAGGCCGCTACGGAACAGGTTCTCGGTGTTCAGGGCCAGCCGGACCCGCTCCCTATCGGCCTTGCCAAGGCTGCGGGTGTAGTCCATCACCTCGGCCACCAGATCGCTCTCGCGAATGTATCGGGCTTCGTTGCGGTCCATGCGTTCGATCATCCGGAACAGGATCTTCGGGTGCTCGAACAGCAGCCGGGTGGTATCCAGGGTGCTGAAACGTTTACTCATCCACCGGCTCCAGCAGGCTGTTCTGGGTCTGGTCGGCCCAATGGCTCAGGGCTTCACCACCGGTAAACCCCTCTGCGCCGCCCCAGAACACCAGCGTACGCTGGGGGCTGTATGGCCGCGCGGTGCGCATCTGCCCAACTTCCAGGTGTCGACCAATCAGGTAGATAACTTCGGCACTGGCACTGTGGGTGGCGGCGGAGAAAAGATTGAAACCCTGTTTGCGCAATCGCTCCAGCAACGACGGCATCTGGCTGATGTCCACGCTGGCCAGCTCGTCCAGCACCATGGGGAACGACAACTGCACGCCCGGGTACAACACCCGTTTGAGTAGCCGGTACACCAGTTCCAGGTTGATCAGCGCGGTGGTGGAGGTGGACTGGCCTTTCTTGTCCAGGCTGGCGGCGTTCTCCTTGCGGGTGCGGTACGAGATGCCAGTGATCACCTTGTCCATGGTCAGGCGCTTGCTGCCGCCCTGCTCTCCGAAAAAGTCCGCCACAAACACCCGCAGGCGGTCGTAGAAGGCATCAGACTGTAGCTGGTTGCCATAGGGGTCGATGTTGTTTGCTTCTTCCACCAGATTGCGGAATTTCGGATCGGTATGGATATCCACCCGAATTTCCACCAGATCGTTGATGCGCACGCCGTCCAGTTCGCGATTTAGCTGGGCCTCAAAACGGGCAATGTGTTCGTGGTTGGATTTCAGGGCCTGTCTGTAGCTGGCCACTGTTTCATTGTGGATGGCAATCTGCTCTTCCAACACTTGCCAACGCTCGGACATTCCGGCGAACAGGTCCGCAAGGCTCTTGAAGGTGTCGCGAATGACCGACGACGCCGGGCTGTCTTTCTGCAATTCGCCTTCGGTGTCCTCGTGGACGCCCAGATAGACAAACTGGCGCAGGTGGTCGAGGATGTTTCGGCGGCGTTCTTCCAGGTCGTCCAGTTGGGTTTGCAGGTCGTCAAACGCCGCAGCCGAGACTTTCTCAATGGACAGTGTCTGTTCCGCTTCCACCGTTTTCAGGTGCGGGAAGCGGTGTTCAACGGTGCCCACGCTACGGCTCAGGCCCGCCAGTTCCCGCTCCCGGTCCTCGATGCGCTCTTTCTCGGCCCTGGCCTTGGCGGCTTTCTGTTGCACCGCGTCCTGTTTTTCCTGTTCCAGCCGGGCCTGCTCGTCCAGTTTGGCGAGCTGTTCTTCCGCCGCCTGCTTTTCTTCAGCAGCGTCTTTCAGGGTGGTGGCCGCCGCCGGATAGCGCTGTAGCGTTTCCAGGTCTTTTTCGATCGAGCGGATTTCTTTTTCCGTGCGCTCGATCAGCCGGGGCCGGTCGTGCTCCTGATTGGCAGTATCTGCGAGCTCTGAACGTTCCCGTTCAAGGCTGTTCAGTTCACTTTCAATGTGATGCCGCTGTTCGGCAAAGTTGGTTTGGCGAGCGGGTTGGCTTTGGTATTCGGTGTCAAACCAGTCGAAGCCCCGGTCGTTGGGTATGAACAATCGGGCGAAGGCTTCAATAGTAGACTTGCTGTCCGCATCCAGATCCTGACCCGGACTGGCCATCATCAACCGGGGGTCTACGGCGCGAAGCGGCGCGGCGGTGGCTTCGTCCAGCTGATTCTGCAACTGCCACTGCTGCTTGCTTTCACGGTCTCTCAGACTTTCCAGCTGTCGTTCCAGGTCCAGCTTCTTGCGCTGAATCTGTTCCAGCCGAATCTCCGCCTGGGCGGCACTTTTCAGGGCGGCCAGGTGCCCGCGCTTGCCTTCAAGTTCCTCGTTCTGGATGTCCTCGATTTCCTGCAGGGTCATCTCGCCGTATTGCGAGACCAGCAGTTCACCGTCTTTCTGGTTCTGCTCGGACTGTTTGATGCGCCGGTCTGCGGAGCGGATCTCGCCTTTCAGGCCACTGGCGTCCTGTTCCAGTTTTTTCAGGGTTTGCAGCACATGGCGCAGGGTGTCGTTCTGTTCGTTGTATGCCTCCAGCGCCACCCGGCGTTTGGCGCCAATGTCCGCCAGGGCGCTGGCCACGCCGTCCCGAAAGGCTGCAAAATCGTGCTGGCTGCGCAGCAGCGACTGGTAGGCCTGGTAATCCCGGTTCAGTTTTTCAAACCTTGGCCGCTCTTTCTCAATGCGGTTGAGCTGGGTTTGCTGTTGTTTCAACTGTTCATGGCGGTTGAGGAAGTCATCAATATTGAAGTCAAAGGCATCGTCGGCGAACTTCTTGTCCGCCTCGATGATGCTGGCCACCGCATTGGCCATGGCCTGGTCGTCGGCCTTCATTTCAAACAGCAGCAGGATCAGGGTGCGCAGGGACTGCACCCGGCGTTCGTCCGACTCACCCAGGGGCAACACGGAATAACGCACCGCATCGGCGTTCATCAATTCGCTGCTGTACAGCATGGATTTGAGTTTGGCGGGGTCGTTGACCAGCCGGGTGTCTTTGGACAGCTTCTTCAACGCCTCAGACAACCGGCTGAACGACAGCTCCGGCACCGCCTGGCCAATGCCGTCTTCATCATCGCCGTTCCAGAACAGCGGCCGCAGCTGGTCGTAGCTCACGGGCACAAAGGCCCGGCCATAGCTGAGCTGACTGGCGTTGTCGCGGTACAGAATCTGGCAATGGGTACCCGCCGGGTTCTCCGCTTCCATAATCAGGAAGCTGAACTGGCTGGGGAAGTAGTGCTGGTAGCTTTCTTCGTTGGTGTAGAAACTACCCGCGCTGGCGTTGCGGAAGGCGAATTTCTTGCGGCTGTTTTTGAAGTTGTTTTCCGGCAACAGGAACAAGCGCAGGGAGTTGAGCAGGCTGGATTTACCCAGGTTGCCCGGACCCAGAATCAGGCCGTGGTTATCCACCGGAATTTCCACATAACAGAAGCCGGCGGAATCCACCAGTATCAGGCGGCGTATGCCGAAGGTGAAAGTACTCGCGCTCGCCTGTGGATCACTCATCCAGAATCATCTCCTGTTCCATGAATTTGCCGGTGGCCCGGAAGGCCTGCGCCAGCGACGCAAACCCCAGATCTTCCGCCAGCATGATGGCCTTTGTAAACCTTTCGGTGGTGTCCGGGGTTTTGCGGAAGCGGCTCAGCCAGGGCTGCCAGTCAGCCGGCTGCAGATAGCAGGCTTTGTCGCCCAACGCCGATCGCACGGATGCAAACATCTGCAAGCCGCCGGCATCGTAATCAAAGGCGCAGCGCACCTCATCGTAACCGGCCAGCCAATTCAGGTCTGCCGCGCGGGTAATACGGTTACCGCCACCGAGCACGACATCGCAGTTTGTGAGATCTACTGCCTGGCCCAGGCAGTCACCGGCAAAGGCCAGCATCTGGCGGTAGTGATAGAAATTCCGCTCATTCTCCACCACCAGCACCCGGGGCGCTGGCCGCAAACCGATATCCACCGAATCTTCAGTAATCACCACCGAATCCGGCCGGTTGCCTGTCACGGCGTGATGATACACCAGCAGGAAACTCACATCGGTGCCGTGGCGGTGGGAATCGCCCTTCTTCGCCGCATCTAGCCTGCTAGAGGGCGCAGCGGCCTGTCGCTGTAACGCCGCAAACGCAGCTTCATCAAGAATGGTTACCTGCCAGCGATTGCCGCCAACCTTCTCCGTTGCGAACAGCTCCCGATGCCGCCGACGTAGGGCATCCGGCAGCTTCTTCAAAAAGGCCTCGTAGTTGATGGCCCGGCCTTTAAGGATTTTCTCGAGGTAGTCGTTCAATGGCCCACCTGTTCCCGCCTTGGTAAACTTGCCGGAAAGTTTACAACCCGAGGCAGATTATGTCCCTGAAGTACCGCGTGATTCCCGTCACTCCCTTTGAACAAAACTGCACCCTGCTCTGGTGTAACGAAACCAACAAGGCGGCGGTGGTGGACCCCGGCGGCGACCTTGATCGCATTCGGGCGGCGGTGGAAGCCGAGGGCGTAACTTTGGAGAAAATCCTGCTTACCCACGCCCACATCGACCACGCCGGCGGCACAGCGGAGCTGGCCAAGTCGGCCGGGTTGCCGATTGAAGGGCCCCATAGGGACGATAACTTCTGGATTCAGGGCCTTGCCATGCAGGCACAGATGTTCGGTTTTCCCGCGCCAGAGGTATTCACGCCTGATCGCTGGCTGGAAGACGGGGATACCGTCGCCGTTGGTAATGAAACCCTGGAAGTGCTGCATACGCCGGGCCATACCCCTGGCCATGTGGTGTTCTTCCATCGCGGTTCAAAGCTGGCCCAGGTGGGTGACGTACTGTTCAATGGCTCCATTGGCCGCACGGATTTCCCGAAAGGCGACTACAACACCCTGATTCATTCCATCCGGGAAAAACTGTTCCCGCTGGGGGACGATGTGAACTTCATCTGCGGCCACGGCCCCATGTCCACCTTCGGCCAGGAACGAGCCACTAATCCGTTTGTATCCGATCACCGGGGCTGAAGCCCCGGTGCCAGCAGTCCGAATCAGTTATGTGACAAACGGAACTGCTCGATGGTCTTGCGCAGAGTTTCCGCCATCGCCAGCAGATCACCGGCAATGCGGGCGGTTTCCTGGGCGTCGCTGGAGGTCTGCTCCGCCGAACGGCTGATTTCAATCACGTTGTGATTGATGGATTCCGACACATCGCTCTGCTCGTTGGCCGCACTTTCCATTTCTTCATTCAGGCCGGTGATTTCGCGCACGGCTGCCGCAATGGTCTGCAGTTCCGTTTCGACTTTCAGAATCGACTCCACCTGATGCTGCGCCAGTTCAGAGGCGTGGCGCATGGTGCCCACGCAATCCACTACCTCTTTCTTCAGGCCGTCAATGGTGTGGCGAATTTCCTCGGTGGACGCCTGGGTACGAGACGCCAGCGCGCGCACTTCATCAGCCACCACCGCAAACCCACGGCCCTGTTCACCCGCCCGGGCGGCTTCAATGGCGGCATTCAGGGCCAGCAGATTGGTCTGGTCCGCGATTTCGGAAATCAGCTCCAGCCGGGTCGCCATCTCGGTGGTGCGCTGATCCAGCTGCTCAATTCGCTGGGCACCGCTCTGCACCTCCGTGTTGAGCGTCTCTATGCCTTTCACGGCGTTGTGAGCCAACTGTTCACCGGTCTCTGCTGCCTTTGCTGTGTCTGCAGATTTACGGGCGGTATTGACTGCATTCTCCCGAACCTGCACGGCAGAGGCTGCCATTTCCGTGGTGGCACTGGCCACCTGGTCGGTATTGTCCCGCTGGGCCAGCACTTCGCGCTCCGTGGTCTCCGCCTTGCTGGCAATGGTCCGAGCCGCTGATTCAACCTGTGCGGCGTTGTCCATCACCGTATGCATGCTCTCCCGAATCTTCGCGACCATTCGGTTAAAGGCCCGGGACAGGGAACCAATTTCATCGTTCCGGGTAACATCCAGTTCGATCGACAGATCCGAGTTCCGGGAGATCTCATCCATCCGATCGTGCAGCCGACGCAACCGGGAAAACACCAACCGACCCAGAACCAGGGCAGTCAGGAAGAAAATCACCACAAAAATGACGACCTGAACTCCGCCGCCAACCAGTAACTGCTGCTGCAAACGGGCATCGCTCTGGGCCAGGGAGTAATCCACGCGAATAGCCCCCAGAATGTCCCCTTCCTGGGCCTGGTGGCAGCCAAGGCAATTCACGCCCTGATAGTCCGCCTGCGCAACAACCGGTTCAATCAGTGTATAAACCCGGCCCTGGTCATTTGCCGAATACAGCTCCACCCGCTCGCCACGCAGTGCCCGCACATCCTCCGGTTCACGACGCCGCTCCTCCGCATTACCGGCACCGTACATGGCATTCAGCTGATCACTGCGCACTACACGGATATCCAGAACATCCTCTGATGCCTTGGCCCGATCACGCAGTACATCCCGGTTGTTGATGGTGCCTGTCACCATCATGGTGTTGAGCCCGTCAAAGTAGGATTTCGCCAGCCCGTCTACGTACTTGTGGCTAAACTCCTCAAGATGCGCGCGCTGGGACTGGGCGCTGTAAACAACCGTGAACGCAAGAATGACAGAGAACGCCACGGCCAGGGCCGACAGCAGCAAAAAGCGGATTGAGTGTTGTTTTTTCATGGTACCCCGGCAACGGAAGATCAACTGAACAACCATCTGTTATGACGGCGGTTTCGGGCATAACTTTATAGACATACATCAATTTTTATATGACGCAGATCAGCCCGACATCATCCCTATGACGCTCGTTGCAAAGTTTTACATTTCGTTCCAGCGGGTCCGTCATTACATCAGGACCAATCTGGCCCAAAACCTGCTTACTACCAACCAACAGGACCCATTAACGGATTTCCGGCAGTTTTTTTCCGCCGAGGAGGAAATGCACCATGTCTTTGCTGACATCACTGATACAAGCCAGCGCACGCTTTCAGCAAGCCATGGACAGCCGTCAGGCGCCCACCACCAAACCAAACGACGAACAACCCACGGCTGCCAGACAGCCCGAAGCCACCGGCAGCCCCGGTGACGACCGCTTCACCCCTTCCGGCCAGGCAGAACTGGACCCCGGCAGCCTGAAAGCCCGGAAGCTCCCGCTGGGACAATACAAGCAAACCGTTGCACAGGATCTCTCGTTTGTTCGCGAAACCCTGCGGCACAAACTTGCCGAGTACAACCTGCACCCGGCAACGGCGCTGAGCGTGGGAAAAGGCGAAAACGGGAATGCGGTCGTGGAAGGGAAATTGCCAGACGAGCTGCGCGAAAGAATCGAAATGGATCTGAACAACAACCGGGGATTTCGGGAAGCGTTCAGCCGCCTGAGTGTGACGGAACCTACCCTGCACTTTATGGACAACGCCCTGAAACTGAACCAGGCCTACGGGGTAAACAACTCCCTGCTGGATTCACTGCTCAGCGACAACCAGCAGTTCAACGGCTTACAGGATGTCATCCACCGTTACGACAGCCTGAAACGCAACGCCAACAGCGGCCAACCCGACTTCGGTAACAGCGCACAACGCTATGCCTTCAACCTGAACACCCGGGCCTGATACCCGGGTGGCATTGGTCTTTGACCGTTAAACCTGAAACGGTGCGGGATCACCTTTACCCACCCGCGTGACCTCCGGGGCATCCCCGAGGAAGTTCACCACGGTGGTCGCTTCCATCCCGCAGAACCCGCCATCAATGATCAAATCCAGCTCGTGTTCCAGAACATCCCGGATTTCATAGGGATCGGTCATCGGCTCCGTTTCATCGGGCAGAATCAGGGTACTGCTCATGATCGGCTCGCCCAATTCGCCCAGCAGCTCCCGTACAATCTCGTTATCCGGCACCCGCACACCAATAGACCGACGCTTGGGATGCAACAACCGACGCGGCACCTCACTGGTGGCTGGCAGAATGAACGTATACGGCCCCGGTGTGAACGTCTTCAGCAAACGGTACTGCGTGTTATCCACCTTGGCGTACACACCAATATCCGACAAATCCCGGCACACCAGCGTAAAGTTATGCTTGTCATCCAGCTTCCGGATACGCTTGATACGATCCGCCGCCTGCTTGTCACCCAGGTGACAACCCAGCGCATAACCGGAATCCGTGGGATACACAATCACCCCACCCTTGCGAAGAATCTCAACTGCCTGGTTGATCAACCGCTTCTGCGGATTCTCAGGATGGATCTGGAAAAACTGACTCATGAATTCACTCCCTGTCCCAATTTCGCGGCCATGGCGTCATCGCCCTTCGAACCGCCCATACAACCGGGCGAATCCGGCGCCGCCTGACCACTGGCCGCCCACTCCTCCGGCGTATACAAATGCAACGCCAAGGCATGAACCGGCCCGGCCAGCTCATCGGCCAACACCTTGTAAATCGCCTGATGCCGCTTCACCTTCATCTGTCCGGCAAAATCCGGCGACACCAACGTCACCTTGAAATGGGTTTCCGAATTCGGCGGCACCGAATGCATATGGCTCTCGTTCTCCACCGCCAACAGCTGCGCGGCAAAACCGTCTTTGAGTTTTGCTTCAATTGCGTTCTGAACTTTCATAAAAAATCTTCTGCTCCAACTTCTCAAATGACCACTCGCACTATCGCGGCGGCTTGCAGGGCGCCCGAAAGCGCTCTCTACCGGGCGAAGTGCACGGAGTCTCAAGCGGCTGTGGTGGAAGCTTTCCCAAAAGTGTGTGTTGCCAGGGATGGCAACACCAAGCCCCCATGGACGGGTTCACGGCGTCTTTTGGGAAAGCTTCCACCACAGCCGCCTCCCCCAACACAACCAGTCTACTACACAACAAACGATAAGCCCGAAGCCCTTGACACAAAAGCCCCAAACAGACACATTCCGATGCCACTCAGCGAACCACCAACACCATGCACCTGTACATAGCCGAAAAACCAAGCCTGGCCAGAGCCATCGCCGCCGCCCTCCCCGGCCCGCACCAGAAAGGCCAGGGCTGGATTCGCTGCGGAAGCGGCCAGGGCGCCGCCACTGTCAGCTGGTGCATCGGCCATCTGCTGGAACCGGCCGAGCCCGCCAGCTACAACCCGGCCTGGAAAAAGTGGCGCCAGGAAGACCTGCCCATGTTCCCCGAACAATGGCAGCTCACCCCCAAAGACAGCGTAAAACAGCAACTCAGGGTGCTCGAATCCCTGATTCGGCAGGCCGACGTGATCACCCACGCCGGCGACCCCGACCGAGAAGGCCAGCTTCTCGTCGACGAAGTGCTGCGCTACGTTGGCACCACCGTTCCGGTCAAACGGGTACTGATTAACGACCTGACCCCCAGCGCCGTTGCGCGCTCCATTCAGGCACCGAGAGACAACAAGGAATTTCGCCGGCTATCCCATTCCGCCCTGGCACGACAAAGGGCCGACTGGTTGTACGGTATCAACCTTACCCGGTTCTACACCCTGAGCTACCAGCAACAGGGTCAGGACGGCGTTTACTCGGTTGGCCGAGTACAAACACCGGTGCTTGGCCTGGTTGTTGAGCGGGATAACACCATCGAGAACTTCGAGCCTAAACCCTGGTTCCGCGTGGAAGGACGATTCCACGCATCGGAAGAAGACGCAGACCAACGCCCTTTTACCGCCCGCTGGCTGCCGGATGAGGCCTACCAGGACCACTTGGACGAAGAGAAACGCCTGCTCAGCCGGGACGTGGCCGAGCAAATTGCCCATGCTGTGAACGGTCGGCCTGGCACCATCGTAGAGTCCCGCTTCAGAGACCGGCCCGAGCCACCGCCCCTGCCGCTGTCCCTGTCGGCACTGCAGATAGAAGCCGGGCGGCTGTTCCGGATGGGTGCGAAAGACGTGCTGGACACCGCCCAGAACCTGTATGAACGGCACCAATTGATCACCTACCCCCGGTCCGACAACCGTTACCTGCCCGAGGAACATTTTCATCAACGGGAGCAGGTGATTCGCGCCATTAGCCGGGTATCCGGCGAGCTGGAATCGCTCACAGGGCAACTGGACAGCAACCGGCGCTCCGCGGCCTGGAACGACAAACAGGTAGACGCCCACCACGCGATCATTCCAACCGTCCGCCCTACCCCGAATGGCAAGCTGACGGCCGCCGAGGAAAAGGTCTATAACCTGATCAGCCGTTACTACCTGATGCAGTTCGCCCAGGATGTAGTTCACCGCGAGGGAAAGTTGACGGTGCAGGTTCAGGAACACAGATTCCGGGCCACCGAGACGGCGATACTCACCCCCGGCTGGAAAGCCCTGGAGCTGAAACTTCGGGAGAACAACAACGAGCCGGAAAAACCTCCGCTGCCAAGGCTGGAGAGTCGTGAGCCGGTCACCTGCAGCAACACCACGGTAACCGAACGCAAAACCCAGCCACCCCAGCACTTTACCGATGCCACCTTGCTGTCGGCGATGACCAACATCGCCCGCTTCGTGGCGGCCCCGGAACTGCGTAAAACCCTGAGGGAAACCGATGGCCTGGGCACGGAAGCCACCCGAGCCGCCATTATCGACACACTGTTCCGGCGAGATTACCTGTACCGGGAAAAGCGATTCATCCGCGCCACCGACAAAGGCAAGGCGCTGATTGCGGCGCTGCCGGACACTATCCGTACCCCGGACCGTACAGCGGTCTGGGAAGCAACACTGGAGAGCATCCGCCGCGGCGAAGACGACCCCAGGGCGTTTCTGGAGTCGCTAAAGCAGGAGATCCGCGAATTCATTCATCGGGCGCCCGATGCGACCGGAACTCCTGCAAGCGAAACGTCTGTGCATTGCCCAAAGTGCCGGGCGCCCATGATCGAGCGGGAAGGAAAATTCGGACGTTTTTTTGCCTGCACCCGCTACCCGAAATGCAAAGGTACGCGCCCCCTGGAAGATAGTGCACCGGCAGACGGAACCGGACAGAAACCCATTCCCTGCCCACACTGTTTTTCGCCCCTGGTGAGGCGCCAAAGCAAAAAAGGCTGGTTCTGGGGCTGCAGTAATTTCCCTGCCTGCCGACAAACAGTCAATGACGCCAACGGCAAACCTGCGCTGTAGTTACGGAAATCTACATATCACTACTGAACGCAGTCTCATTTTTTGGGATACTTGGCCTGTAATGCACCGGATTTTCACTCCGCGCTGTGCCAAGACCACGAAACCGGAAACATCATCGAGGGCCAAGCTTAATGCGCATTGCTCTGCTGGAAGACGAACACGAACAAGCGCAACACATTCAAAGCGTTCTCTCCGAGAAAGGTCATCACTGTGACAGCTTCCCTACCGGCCAATCCTTTCTGAGTGCCGTGTTGCATCGCAGCTATGATCTGATGATTCTGGACTGGCAGATACCAGACATGACCGGTATCGACGTGCTGGAGAACGTGCGCGCCCAGCTGGACTGGCCCATTCCGGCCATTTTCCTGACCCAGCGGGACAGCGAGGCCGACATCGTCCGGGCGCTGGATGCCGGCGCCGACGACTACCTGTCAAAACCAGCCCGGGCGGCCGAGCTTACCGCCAGGATCAATGCCCTGGCCCGCCGCAGCAACCCCGACAGCGACAAAGAAGTGCTGGTTTACGGTCCGTTTGAAGTTAACACCCGGCAACGAATCATCCTGCTGCACGGTGAACCGCTTACCCTGACCGACAAGGACTTCGACCTCACCCTGTTCCTGTTTCAGAACCAGGGCCGGCTCCTGACCCGCGAGATGCTGCTGGAACGCGTGTGGGGCCTTGCCCGGGATATCAACACCCGGACCGTTGATACCCACATGAGCCGGTTACGCCGTCGGCTGGGTGTAAACCCGGAGAACGGATTCCGCATCAAGACCATTTACCAGCGCGGCTATCGCCTGGAAGCGATCAAAGCCACTGAAGCTGACGAGCCCCGGGAAGACAGTGCAACCAATGCCTGACCGCAAACGCCAAAGCTTAACAGGACTGCTTCTGCTGGTTGTCGCCAGCCTGATTCCCGGCGTGGCGAGCGCTGAACTATCAGTCGCCCGCGGCTCTTCTGTGCCCACATCGGTTCAGCAATCTGACAGTTCACCGGAATGGGTGTATACACTGCGATCTGGCGAAACACTCACCGAGATCAGTCATTCGTTGCTGGCAGACCGGGTGACCATTGGGCAGGTACTTCGCTACAACAACCTGCCAGGAAACGTCAGGTTGTCTGCAGGGGATCAGGTCCGTATCCCCCTCGCCTGGCTGAAACGTCAGCCCGAGCCCGCCAGGGTTAGCTCTGTCAGCGGCAACGTTCTTCATGTCTCCGGTACCAGCGGCCAGAAAACGTCGCTTACCGGGAATGCCGTCATCCGGGTGGGTGATGAAGTGATCTCCGCTGCCGGCACCGCCACCATTGTTCTGGCCGATGGCTCCGAACTGCGCATGGCCCCCAATTCCAGACTCATTTTCAATCGCCTCACCCAGTACGGCAAGGCTGGAATGGCAGATACCCGCGTTCGCCTTCAGCGTGGCGAGGTGCATACCCGTGTAAAACCGATACTGGAGGATGGTGCCCGATTTGAAATCGAAACGCCGTCGGCAGTCGCCGCCGTTCGCGGCACTGTGTTTTCTATTCAAGCCTCCACCACTGGCAGTAGCGTTCAGGTGACAGAAGGCGTCGTTGATTTCGGCCCGCCAGGCCAGGTTCGCCGGATTCCGGCAGGTTACGGCGCCAGTGTTTCCACAGCCAGTGCCACCCCCATGAACATCCGCCGGCTGCCACCGGCACCAGTACTCAATCCAATCACTCCGGTTCTCACACAGCTACCGGCAGAACTCAGTTGGCAGCAGGACGGGGCCAACCGTTATCGGGTAGATATCTTTGAGGAAGAGGGGGGCACCTGGATGCAAAGTCGGGAAATGCCCGGCCATCGCTTTGACATCAGCCAGTTGGACAACGGACGTTACGAACTTCACCTGGCGGCACTGGATCACCAGGGCATCACCGGAATGCCCGCTATTACCTCGATCGAAGTCGACCTGCGGGCACGAACGCCCGACCTGCTATCACCGGAACCCGGGGAGAGCGTAAATGATGACATGCCAGAATTTCAGTGGCGCCTGAACGGCACCAACGAAGTGGCACGAGTTGAAATCGCCGAAGATGAAGAGTTCCGGCGCCTGATTACCCATAGTGAATGGGCACCAGACAATCGCGCATTACCCTCAAGACCGCTGAGCCCGGGACAATACTATTGGCGAGT
Source organism: Marinobacter sp. MBR-99 (assembly GCF_040547575.1). Lineage (NCBI taxonomy): Bacteria > Pseudomonadati > Pseudomonadota > Gammaproteobacteria > Pseudomonadales > Marinobacteraceae > Marinobacter > Marinobacter sp. MBR-99. Next base: position 61,363 of record NZ_JBEPPY010000018.1, read on the forward strand.
GGTCAGCGAGGCCGGTGGCAATTCCGTGGCGACGTCACAACCCCGGGCGCTGGTTGTGAACGGCACCTTGCCGCCGGTGCGAATCATCAGTATTAATTATCTCGATAACCAGGTGCGCGTGTTCTGGGAGAAGGTTGCTACCGCAAAGGACTATCGTCTCCAGTTAGCGGAGGAGCCCGGATTCAACAACATTATCAAGGAAGCAAACGTGGCAGATACCACAGCGGCCTTGCGTCTTATTCCCGGAAGAAGGTATTTTGTGCGCGTCAAAGCTCTTTCTGATGGTCCGCTGGCAAGCCGGTGGGGCCCGGGGAGGGAACTTTACCTGGATTAAACACCTCCACACCAAGAACGAACCGCACGGCCCATGAGAAGGGATTGGTTAACGCTAAAGACAACACCCTGGTCTCTGGGCTTCCTGCTCACAGGCATCCTGCTGTTACTTCAGATAACCACCCTTGAAGAGCGCATCGATTTCTGGCTCTACGACAAAGCCATTACCACCTGGCCCGCACCCATTGATGATAGCCTGGCCCTGGTGAGTATTGATGAACACAGCCTGGACGTGCTTGGGCGTTGGCCATGGGACCGCAGTCTTCATGCCCGACTGATTGACCGGCTTGCCGATGCTGGCGCAGAAGCCATAGTCCTGGACATCCTGTTTCCCGAGCCCTCCCCCGACGACCAGCCCCTTGCTGGCGCCATGGAGCGCCATGGGAGGGTCATACTGCCCGTCCACTACTCGCCGGCAACGAACCGACAACGGATGGCGGAACAACTGCCTGCACCACTTTTGGAGAGGGCCGCGTCGGCGCTCGGGCACGTGCATGTTGAGCTGGAAGAGGATGGTGTTGCCCGCGGCCTGTACCTGTACAACAGCCTGGGCAATCATCGCTGGCCCGCGCTGGCACTGGCGGCACAAGATCAGGTCAACCCCAGTGGCCAAGCACCGGATGCGCCTGCCTATACCAACGTCCGCAGCGAATTCCGCTTTGTGCCGCTGGCCGGCGGAGCGGACACAATCCCTGCCCATTCCTATGCCGATGTCCTGGACGGCACGGTGCCCCTGGAAACCTTCGCTGGCAAGACCGTCTTCATTGGCGCCACCGCGGTCGGTTTTGGCGATATTCTTAGTACACCTTTTTCCGGCCTCAGCAGGCCCATGAGTGGCGTTGAGTTCCACGCCAACGTTTATTCCGCCAGTCGCCAGAACGCACTGATTTCCGCCGCCCCGGACTGGGCAGCTATTGCCCTGGCACTCGCCGTCCTGCTTGCCCTTGCCAACACCCTGCCACGATTGAAACCCGCCGCCACCCTACTCGCCTGCAGCGTCAGTTTTGGCCTGGTATTGTGCATCTACTTTGTTGGGTTGCGCGCTTTGAATTACCACCTGTCCGCAGCCAATGCCCTGCTTTTGCCCTTGATTGCTCTGCCCGTTGCCAGCGGCCTTCGGCTTGCGATGGCCAATCAATTCCTGAACCGCCAATTGGATGATATGGCCCGGACGCCGCAATTGTCATTGCCGGAACCCGCTCGCCGGCACCCCTACCAGCTTCTTGAACACCTGTGCGCACTGCTCCAGCCTCAGGGCTGGCTGCTCGCCGAAGACAAAGACCTGCTGGCAGTCAAGGGGATGACACTGGCCGAAGCACCTGACAATGTTCGAACCGGACAATGGCGTCATCACGGCAACCAGAGTTGGATACGGCTTATTCGTGGCGGCAGCGGGTACCTGCTCGGGCTCACTCTGCCGGATGATCTGAGCCGGGAAGTTATCCAGTTGTACTTGCAAAACCTAAAACTGGAGGACCCAAGTGCACCTACCCTGAAGCCGGGCACCCAGGAGAACTTGTCCCGGCGTATTGAAAAAGTACGAACCGCGACCGAGCGCCTCAGCCAGATGCAGGCATTCATCAGCCACAGCTTCGAACGCATGCCAGACGGCATTATCGTAACCGATGAACTGGGCGTTATCCGGTTTGCTAACCAACACATTGAGGCCTGGTTCCGGGAACCCATGCCAAGCCTGAGCGGCTTGCCCCTGGCTCGCCTGCTCGAAGGCCACGATCCGAGGGAAATGGCCCCCTGGTATGAAACCGTGTCGGAGACATTGACCCTTCGGCAAAGCCGAACCGTTGACCTGAAAATTCACAACAAGGACTTCCTGATTCACCTGGCACCCTTCGCATTGCCAGACAGCAATCAATTTGGAATCATCGCCAACATTTCGGATATCTCAGAGCTCAGGGAACAACAACGGCAGCACCGGGAAGCCATCGACTTTATTTCACACGATGTTCGCTCGCCACTGGTGTCTCAACTGGCACTGATTGAACAATTGAAACGAGACCCGAGCCACATTGACGAAAGCCAGCTCGAGCAACTGGGCAAACTGGCCCGGCGAAGCTACCACCTGGCCGAAGAGTTCGTGCAACTGGCACGAGCGGAACAGCTTACGGAGACCCGGTTCTATGAGTGCGAGCTTCTGGCGATTGCAGAAAACGCACGAGACAGTGTGTGTGAGCAGGCACAGGAAAAACAGATCAGCCTGCAGGTGATTGGCACCGAAGACCTCTGGCTGAATGGGAATGCGGAATTGCTGGAGCGGGCCATCATCAACCTGATGACCAATGCCGTTCAGTACAGCCCGACAGGGTCGGCAGTCACCGTTCAGGTATACCGCGCCGGCCACCTGGCGTGCCTCGCCATTGCCGATGAAGGAGCCGGGATAGACCGGGCAGAGCTACCCATGCTGTTCGATCGCTACCATCGACAGAAACGCAGTGAGCTTGCGGGTACTCACGGCACCGGGCTGGGGCTGTCTTTCGTAAAAACCGTAGTTGAAAAACACCGGGGCGACATCTCGGTTGAATCCACCGTAGGCGAAGGCACCACTTTCATACTGAAATTACCCATTGCCGACCCGATGCCGTAACCGGTCTTGTTCACACCCCTCAGGAGCGGATGGTCTTGCTGACAGGCGCTGAGGGTTCACTGACCAACCCCTGCTTGTCCTGCACCTGAATGGTGAAGTACCAGGTGCCGGAATCCAGATTATTCACGGTGTAGCTCATCTCCGGGTAGATGTCGGCTTCACCAATAATCACCTCACCAGACAGATTTTCAACGTCCTGACCGTACCGGATCACATACTTGTCGAGCTCGCCCATGGCAATACCGTCGCCGTTGACCCGGGTAGAGGGTGCGGACCAACTCAGAATAGCCACGCGGGCTTCATCAGGCTGCATACCCGAAGGGCCTGACGCTGCATTACCGGAGGTATTGGAGCCCGAGGTATTTGCATCGCTCCCGGCATCGGAACCGCCTCCGCCACAGCCGGCGAGCAGAATCCCTAGTAAAAACGCGGCCGTCCATGCCTTTGACAATTTGATGACGCGTTTCATAGGCTATTTGCACCATTATTCCGTCGACTTTGTGAAATTCTATAAAATCAGGCCGGATGATGATGCGAATAACGTCATTTTTGAAGTTATAAAATTGTCATTTTCTTGACAGCAAAAGGAAAGGCAACCCGCTGTCGCTATAAGCAGGGATAGTGAAACATGCGTCTCTGATTTTGAGGCTCGCCGCCTGGCGTCATTGGCGAGTTATGAAGTGAGGGACTACGCCGGGCTCAGCCGGCATGCTGCGTACTTGAACTCCGGAATCTTCCCGTCCGGGTCCAGCGCAGGGTTAGTGAGCACGTTGGCGGCCGCCTCCACAAAGGCGAAGGGCACGAACACCATACCCTCAGGCATAGCCTGATCTGCCCGCGCCGTCAGGGTGATGCTGCCCCGCCGGGTGGCAATGTTAATGGCATCACCCGGTGTTACGCCCAGACGATCCAATTCCGCTAATGCCAGAAAAGCAGCCGCTTCGGGCTCCCGTTCATCCAGTACCCGGCTGCGACGGGTCATGGCGCCGGTGTGCCAGTGTTCAAGCAGTCGCCCAGTGGTCAACACGGTAGGATAGGCTTCATCCACAGGCTCGTCCGGCGGCAGTGGCCGGGCCGGCGAAAATCTGCCCCGGCCCCCGGCCCGCGGGAAGGCATCCGAGAAGACAACGTCCTGTCCTGGCGCATCATCGGCGGAACATGGATAGGTCACGGAACCTTCGCGTTCCAGTCGGGACCAGGAGATATGATCCAGTGAATGCATACCCAGCTTCATCTCAGCGAACACTTGCTCGGGGCCATGATAGTCCCAACCCAGCCCGAAACGCCGGGCAATTTCCTGAATAATCCACCAGTCAGGTTTTGCCTCCCCCGGCGGCGACAGCGCGGCACGGCCCATTTGAACCTGCCGGTTGGTGTTGGTGACGGTACCTGATTTTTCCGACCAGGCAGCCGCCGGCAGGATCACGTCGGCGAACTGGGCGGTTTCAGTGACAAACAGGTCCTGCACCACCAGGTGTTCCAGAGTGGCCAAAGCTGCCCTGGCGTGGGTCAGATCCGGGTCTGACATTGCGGGGTTCTCGCCGAGGATGTACATGCCCTTTATCGTGCCCGCCGTGATGGCATTCATAATCTCTACTACGGTGAGCCCGGGCTCCGGGGCCAGCTCGGTGCCCCAGAGTTCTTCAAAAGCGGCCCGCAGCTGGGCGTCCCCCACAGGCTGGTAGTCGGGCAGAACCATGGGGATCAGCCCGGCGTCGGAGGCACCCTGCACATTGTTCTGGCCACGCAACGGATGCAGGCCTGTACCCGGCCGGCCCGTGTGGCCGCAGGCCAGGGCCATTGAGATCAGGCAGCGGGCGTTATCGGTGCCGTGCACATGCTGGGAAATGCCCATACCCCAGAAACTCATCGCCCTGTCGGCCCCGGCGTAGGCCCGGGCGACTTCGCGAATGAGCTCTGGTTCAACACCACAGAGCGGGCTCATTGCCTCCGGCGACATATCGGCAACACTTGATGCCAGTGCCTCGAAACCCTCGGTGTGGGTATCAATGTAGGCCTGGTCAAAGAGTGCCTCGTCGATGATCACGTGGAGCATAGCGCTGAACAGTGCCACGTCGCCTCCAGGTGAAAAACGCAGGCTGCGCCAGGCATAGGCATCCAGCGCCTGGCCCCGGGGATCGATGATGATCAGTTTGGTACCGTTGCGTGCTGCCTGCTTAAAGTAGGTGGCAGCCACCGGGTGGTTTACCGCCGGGTTGCAGCCGGTGAGGATCACTACCTCGGCCTCGAGCGCCTGCATAAAGGAGGCGGTGACTGCACCAGACCCCAGACACTCCATTAAAGCCGCCACGGAACTGGCATGGCATAGCCGCGTGCAGTGATCAACATGGTTGGAGCCAAACCCGGTGCGCACCAGTTTCTGGAACAGCCAGGCTTCTTCGTTGGAGCACTTGGCGCTTCCGAAACCGGCGAGCGCATCCGGTCCGTGTTGTACTTTAAGTTGGGTTAATCCGCTTGCCGCAAGATCCAGTGCCTCTTCCCAGTTTGCCTCTCGAAAATGGGTTAACGGATTGGCGGGATCAAAGTCAGGGTCGAGCCCTTTGGGCACACCCTCCCGACGGATCAGTGGCCGGATGAGCCGAGCCGGGTGCGACGGATAATCAAAGCCGAAACGCCCCTTAACACAGAGCCGGCCCTGGTTTGCCGGCCCATCTCGGCCTTCAACAAAAAGGATGCGGCCCCGATGCTCGCCTGCCTCTGTCCCAGCAGGCGAAGGCAAGTCTTTCACGTGATAGGTCAGCTGACAGCCCACACCGCAATAGGGGCAAACAGAATCCACGGTGCGGTCAGCGGTGGCAGAGTCTCCGCACCCCTGAGCATCAATCAGGCTAGCCGGCATCAGCGCGCCGGTCGGACAGGCCTGCACACACTCGCCGCAGGCAACGCAGGTGCTGTCGCCCATAGGGTCATCGAAGTCGAACACCACTTTCGACGCTGCGCCACGATGCGCCAGGCCAATGACATCGTTGCCCTGAACTTCGCGGCAGGCACGCTCGCACAAGCCGCAGGTGATGCAGGCGTCCAGATTGACGTTCATGGCAGAATGGGTGAAATCATGCCCGCGGGCATGGGCCAGCGAGCCCGAACGCGGCTCAACATGGTGAACCGTTGGCTCGGCGCGCTCTGCTCGGGCCGGCAGGCGTTGGCGCACGGCACTGGCATCTATGGCCAGCTGATCCGCCGTGTGCCACAGATGGCTGGACTGGTCCGGGCTTTGCGCTCGCTCAGGCTGGTCGGCCAGCAGCAATTCCAGCACCGCTGTCCTGGCATCCTGGGCACGGGCGGAAGCCGCGCTTCGCACCACCATGCCAGGCGCGGCCTCACGGATACAGCTTGCAGCGAGTACCCGTTCGCCCTCCACCTCCACCATGCATGCGCGGCAATTGCCATCCGCGCGGTAACCCGGGGCGTCTTTGAAGCAAAGGTGCGGAATGGTCTCGCCGGCGCGCTTGGCCACCTGCCACAGGGTTTCGCCAGGGTAGGCCTGAACTTCAACATCGTCCAGTGTCAGGGTAAAGCTTGTGGTCGCATTGCTCATGGCTGTTTTCTCTTGGCTCATGGCCGCCTCCCCTAACCTTTGGCGATCAGGTTGCTGCTCGCGAGTTCCCTGCGGAAGTCTCGCAACAGACTCAGTACCGGATTGGGTGCTGCCTGGCCCAGACCGCAGATGGAGGCATCCGCCATCACTCTGGCCAACTGCTGGAGCATCTTCTCATCCCAGGTATCGCGCTCAAGCAGCGTGAGCATTTTCTCTGTGCCCACTCGGCAGGGCGTGCACTGCCCGCAGGACTCATCGGCGAAGAAGCCCACAAGGTTGGAGGCGGCGGCGACCAGGTCGTCCTGATCCGACAGAACGATCACAGCCGCAGAGCCGATAAAACAGCCATGCTCCTGCAGTGTGTCGAAGTCCAGCGGGATGTCTGCTTTGCTGGCTGGCAGTATTCCGCCGGAGGCCCCGCCAGGCAGATAGGCCAGGAGCCGGTGCCCTTCTGCCATGCCGCCGCAGTATTCCTCTATCAACTCGTTCAGAGTGATACCCGCAGGGGCAAGATGAACCCCGGGCCTCACGACCCGCCCGGAAACTGAAAAGCTCCGAATGCCGCTACGACCATGCCGCCCCTGGGTAGCGAAGCAGTCGGCCCCGCTGGCGTGGATGCGAGGAATCCAGTAAACCGTCTCGACGTTATTCACCAGCGTAGGCTGACCAAATAGCCCTTTCTGGGCAACGAACGGCGGGCGATGGCGAGGCTTGCCTGGCTTGCCCTCCAGGGACTCGATCAAGGCGGATTCCTCGCCGCAGATGTAGGCGCCCGCACCACGGCGCAGGATTACGAAGCCCTGCTCCACGATGGCGGCTGCTTCCAGCTCGGCAATGGCATCTTTCAGCACACGGTGCAGTCCGGGACACTCGTCCCGCAGATAAATATATAGTGTCTTCGCCTCTACCGCCCACGCGCTAACCAGCGCGCCCTCGAGGAATCCGTGGGGTTCACGTTCCAGGTAATAGCGATCTTTGAACGTGCCCGGTTCACCTTCGTCGGCGTTGATCACCGCGTAGCGCGGCCCCGGTTCAGCCCGCACGGCCTGCCATTTTCGGAAGGTAGGGAACCCGGCGCCGCCGAGGCCGCGAAGGCCAGCATGCTCGAGTTCCTTCTCCAGCGATTCGATGCTCACCCAGCCTTCACGGCACTCTGTGAGCAACTGATAACCACCGGCCGAACGATAATCCGACAGACGTTGCCACGAGAACTCCTCCGGCTGAACCTGCCCCCGCTTTACCGCAGCTTCAACGTTCTGGGCGTTGGCATTCAGCACATGGTGATGCCCCACAGCCACAACCGGTGCAGTGTCGCAGCGCCCCATGCAGGGCGCTCGCCGTACCCTCACCATGGCCGGATCAGCTCCATCAGTTAACGCCCGATGCAATGCCTCCGCTCCTGCCAGGCAACAGGAAAGCGAGTCACACACCCTCAGAGTTATCTCGGGTGGTGGCGTTTGTTCATCGTGAACGACATCGAAATGGGCATAGAACGTGGCCGTTTCGTAAATGGCGGCCATGGGCAGATTCATGAAGGTCGCAAGAGCCCGGAGACGGGGCATGGACAGATACCCGTAGGCATCCTGAAGTGCATGAAGGTGCTCGAGCAGGCGATCTCGGCGTCGCAACGACGAATCAACACCTTCGTCACCGAGCAGGCCCCGCAGCTCTGACATTGCAGCCGATTCCAGTTGACGGCCACGAAGGGCTGAGCGCCGGCGTTTGAGCTTTTGTTCGTCTGAACTCATTGTTTTTTTTACCAGGCCCTAAGCACAAAAGGTAGTTTGTTAGATCTGCCGTGTTCGCCTTTGAGTAGATTACGCTTATCCAGGCAACCTACTCAAGGACAGTTCATCCCTGATCCGGCAACACCAGCCTGCTACCATAGTGGGTTCAGGGATAGCAGCTTGAAACTACTTTGTCCGTCAGTTGATTGGCCCGCCCCAATATCCGGATCGTAAATTGGCACGCATAGGGCACGACGAGGGCACGGAGAAAATTTCAGAATCAGAAAACAAAAAAGGCAGACCAGTAAATTACTGATCTGCCTTTCTTTTATATGGTAGCGGGGGCTGGATTCGAACCAACGACCTTCGGGTTATGAGCCCGACGAGCTACCAGACTGCTCCACCCCGCATCAAAACTTTTCATAAAACTGGTTGTTTACCGGGGTTGCCCCGATCAACGTGGCGCGAATATTACAGCCCGCCACACAGGCTGTCAATCCATATTTTCAAACAGGTCGTTCGGATAACTCAGTTCGGGAGCTAAACTCTCGCTACCCGGCTGAAAAAAACCTGCGGAATCGATTGCCTCCTGAACCGGCCGAAAAGATCGGCGATGCTCCGGCGTTGCCCCCAGGCGCATCAGTGCTTCCAGGTGCACCGGCGTGGGGTACCCCTTGTGTTGCGCCAGGCCGTAACCCGGGTAAGTTTGCTCCAACAGCGCCATTTCCCGGTCACGGGTCACCTTGGCAATGATCGACGCTGCGCTGATGGCCGGGTGCCGACTATCCCCTTTTACCACCGGTTCTGATGGCCAGCGCCAGTTCGGGCAGCGGTTGCCGTCTACCAGCACGTATTCCGGTGCTATGGAAAGGCCATCCACCGCTCGCTTCATGGCCAGCATCGTCGCCTGGTAGATGTTCAATTGATCGATCTCGCCAGGCTCACAGCGCCCCAGACACCAAGCCGCGGCCTTCTCAACGATCTCGTCATAAAGCGCCAGGCGCCGCTTCTCAGTGAGCTTCTTGGAATCCGCCAGGCCCTGAATAGGACGCTCCGGGTCCAGGATAACCGCTGCGGTAACGACAGCACCGATCAAGGGCCCCCGGCCAACCTCATCCACACCTGCAAGGCGCCAGCCTTGATAACGGCACTCAAACGGTGGGAGTTCTTTGCCAGCCATCAGCACTGGCGCTCTAGCAACTGCGAAATCGCGATGGCTGCCCGTTCATCGGCATCCTGTTTAAGAGACTTATGAAGCTCGGTAAAGGCTTGCTTCAGGTCGGCGCGCTCCTGCTCGTGTTCCAACCGCTCGAGTACAGCAGCGCCCAAACGTTCAGGCGTGGCATCGTCCTGCAACAGTTCCGGCACCAATGGCTTCTGGGCAAGCAGGTTAGGCAAAGCCACCCAGGGTACTTTCACCAGGCGCGACAATAATTTGTAGCTGAAGTTGCTCAAACGGTAGCCCACTACCATGGGCTTTTTAAGCAACATTGCTTCGAGGGTCGCAGTACCCGAGGCAAGAAGCACCACGTCACTGGCCGCCATCACTTCCCGGGAGCGCCCGCGAACCAGGGTGACCGGCAGTTTGACTTCCAGGGATTCCACCAGCCCCTGAATCTGTCTTTCCCTGTCCCGATTCACACAGGGAATCACCAACTGGATGTCTGGCCTGCGGGCCTGGAGCCAGCGGGACGCCTCCAGGAACAGCGTTCCCAGGCGCTCCACTTCCCCGCCCCGGCTACCAGGTAAGACAGCCAGTACCGGCTTGTCCAGCTCAAGCCCAAGGCTTTCACGTGCAGCACGGGTATCCGGCTCCATGGGAATACGGTCCGCCAGCGGGTGCCCCACAAACGCAACAGGCACCTGGTGCTCTTCGTAGAAACGGGCTTCAAAGGGAAACAGCGTGAGCATCAGGTCGACAGACTTGGCAATCTTGAAAATCCGCTTCTGTCGCCAGGCCCAGACCGAAGGACTGACATAATGCACCGAGGGAATGCCGGCCTCCCGACACCGCCGCTCGATAGCCAGGGTGAAATCTGGTGAATCAATGCCAATCACGACATCCGGCGGAGTGGTAAAGAAATAGTCCAGCAATCGTGCGCGGATACTAAACAACTCCCGAATTCGCCCCAGCACTTCCACCAACCCCATAACGGACAACCGCTCCATGGGGACCAGTGAGTTAAAGCCTTCGGCAATCATCTCTTCGCCGCCAATACCAACGAAGCGAGCATTCGGATAGCGTTTATGGAGAGACCGTATCAGGCCGGCACCGAGGATATCCCCCGATGCCTCACCGGCGATAATGGCAATGGTCAACTTGCGGGAACTGATTGTGTCAGCCTGTGCGTGCGTCACCGGCAGCCTCCTGCCGGATCAGCGGATGATGCCGCGATCCGCTCCCCGGAGCGAGTCGATCAGCGGGCGAACCTCTGGCACGTCAGCAAAGCTGCGTTCAAGCTCTTCCAGTGCCTGCTCTGTGGTCAGGCCCTGACGGTAGATCACCTTGTAGGCCCGGCGTAAGGCCAACAAAACTTCCTTGCTGAAACCACGGCGCTTCAGGCCTTCAACATTCATTCCATGGGGCTGGGCAGACTGGCCGCTGGCCATGACATAGGCGGGGATATCCTTGAGCACAATACTGCCACCGGCGGCCATGCTGTGAGGCCCGATATGGCAGAACTGGTGTACCATAGTGCCGCCGCCGAGAATGGCGTAATCACCCACGGTAACGTGCCCTGCCAGGGTGGCACAGTTCGCCAGAATGGTGTGATTGCCAACGCAGCAGTCATGGGCAACATGCACGTAGGCCATCAGCAGGTTGCCATTGCCAATGCGTGTTTCGCCCCGGTCCTGGATGGTTCCACGGTGGATGGTGCAGTTCTCCCGGATCACGTTGTTATCGCCGATCACCAGCGTGGTCGGCTCACCGGCATACTTCTTGTCCTGGCACTCTTCCCCGATACTGGAGAACTGGAAAATACGGTTATTGCGACCGATAACCGTCGGGCCCTTGATCACCACATGGGAGAGAACCTCGGTACCCTCACCAATTTCGACCCCCGGACCAATATAACTCCAGGGACCTACCGTAACGTTATCCGCCAGTTTGGCTGACGGGTCCACAATCGCCTGAGGATGGACACCCGACCAGTCATTTGTCGCCATCAAACTTCTCTCTCAGCGGTCAGTATTTCTGCAACGCATGCGACTTCTCCGTCAACCAATGCGCGGCATTCAAATTTCCAGATACCACGCTTGCCGGACACAAAGCTGGATTCCATATCCAGTCGGTCTCCCGGCAGCACGGGGCGCTTGAAGCGCACTTTACTGGAGCCAGCCAGATATTGTATCACGCCATCAGAAGGTTTCCGTTCCACGGTCACAAAACCGAGAATCCCGGAGAGCTGTGCCATGGCCTCGATAATCAGCACCCCCGGCATAATGGGGTTATCCGGGAAGTGCCCGGTAAAGAAAGGCTCATTGAAGGAGATATTCTTGTACCCCTTGATCGACTTTCCTTTTTCGACTTCGGTTACCCTATCCACCAGCAGAAACGGATAACGATGCGGTAGATACTCCAGAATTTCATCGATTTTCATCATCTTGCTTGGCCTCAGCCCTTTAGCTGCTTTTCCAGTTCCTTGATCCGCCTCGCCAGAACATCCAACTGCCGAAAGCGTACCGCATTTTTTCGCCATTGCCGGTTCGTATCTGCGCTGGTGCCAGATGAATAGACCCCCGGCTCTGCAATGTCACCCGTTACCATGGTCATACCGGTCAGTTGTACCTGATCGGTAATCTCAAGATGGCCGGCGACACCGGCAGCGCCGCCAAACACGCAGTGCCGGCCAATCCTGGTACTACCGGCTATACCCACTTTCGCGGCCATGGCACTGTGGTCGCCGATGCGCACGTTGTGAGCGATCTGAACCAGGTTGTCGATTTTTACGCCATTACCAATGACCGTATCGTCAACCGCGCCACGATCAATGGTGGTGTTAGCGCCAACCTCTACGTCATCACCAAGCACCACTCCCCCAACCTGGGCGATGCGATGCCAGACACCGCGCTCATTGGCAAAACCGAAACCATCGGAGCCGATGACCGCCCCACTCAGTATGTGGCAGCGCTGCCCTAGCACCACATCATGGGCCAGCGTAGCCCGCGGGCGCAGCACCGACTGATCACCTATCCGGGAACGGGCTCCGATGAAACAGCCAGCTCCTATCACGACCTGATCGCCGATGTGTGCATCCGCTTCAATCACCACGTGGGCGCCGACACTGGCGGAGTCGGCAACGATGGCAGAAGGGTCAACCACGGCAGTCGGGTGAATACCCGCCTGCGGTGGCGGCGTAGTGTCGAACCAGTGGCTGATGCGAGCGTAGCCCAGGTAGGGATTGTCCAGTAACAGGACATTGGTCGGAGCGTCGTCAGCATTGGCCGGAGACACAATCACTGCAGACGCACGGGTCTGGCCCAGATATTTGGCATAGGCGGGATTAGCAAGAAAGCTCATCTGCCCTGGACCGGCAGCCTGAAGGGTCGCCAAACCGGAAATCAGTACGTCTGGGTCACCTCTCAGCTCTGCCCCCAACGCCTCGGCCAACTCCTGCAAGCGAAAAGATTTGTGCGCCATTGAACCTTCTCCGGATACGGTAATAACAGGGCCTGGCCAGGCTTATCGGTTGAGCTTCTCGAGCAATTCAGAGGTCAAGTTCATCTCGGGCTTTACATAGACAACCGCTTCGCTCGGCAGGATCAGATCCAGGTTGTGCTCTTCCAGCAATTCCTTGACGGCCGCATCCACTTCAGGCCGCGCATTCTCCAGAAACTGCTGTTTGCGCTGAGCCACGGTCTGGTCGAGGCGCTGCTTGAGGAAATTGAACTCCTGCACTTTCTCCTGAAACTCGCCTGCCAGCTTGTTGCGTTCGCTTTCGTTCATCATGGCGCCGTCTTTCTCAATACGGTCCTTCAGCTTGCGGGCCTGCTCCTGAGCCTCACGAACCTTGGCTTCTTCGCCGGCAAAATCCTGCTGAAGCTTTTCGCTGAACGACTGGGCGTCGTTGGACGAAAACAACGCCTGGCGCAGATCAACCACGCCAATTCGGGTTTCCGCTGCGACTTGCAGCGAGAATGCCATCAGAGTTGCGCCGACAATGGCAGATAGACGTTTCATCGGAAATCTCCTGTGTTTCATCCTTTGTTTTTCTGTTCACTGCAATCAGAAGGTTTGCCCCAGCGAGAACTGGAATACCTGAGTATCATCGCCGGGCTTGTCATTAAGCGGCTTAGCCAGACTGAAAGCAAGCGGACCCACTGCCGTAATCCATTGGAAGCTCACACCAGCCGCAGTCCTTACCTCCTTCAGTTCCGGATCGAATCCGCGATCGGTATCAAACACCTGGCCCGCGTCCAGGAAGAACGAGGTACGCATGGAGCGGGTGTCGCCCGCGAAGGGCGTCGGGAAAATCAGCTCAAGGCCGGCCTCGGTCAGCAGGTTACCGCCAAAGGGGTCCGGACTGGAGAAATCGAACTCTGCGGGCTCAGCACGATTACCAAGTGAGTTTGCGCGGTAACCTCGCACAGAACCGTAGCCACCCGAGAAGAAGTGCTCAAAGAACGGCATCTGGGTACGGTCGCCATAGCCATCCCCGTAACCCACCTCAGTGCGAGCTCTGACCACCCAACGCTGTGTATCTACCAGCGGGAAGTAAAAATCTGTTCTGTGGGTGGCCTTATAGAACGTAAGGTCACTTCCGGGCACCGCCACGTCCAGCGACAGAGAATGGCTATAACCGCGTGTAGGCAGGACGCCACGGTTCAGTGTGCTGCGCCGCCAGCTGCCGAACAGGAAATAGTTGGTGAAAGAATCACCTTCATCGGCGATGAAGTCACGCACCTCAACCGAGGAGAAGATACCGGGTTTCAGGTTGGACTGCGTTAAACCAACCCCGAAATTGAGCCTGGTAATGGCATCGGTCGGATATCCAAAGGTTAACCTCGCGCCATATTCATCCAGCAAATAGGAGGAGATGTCCTGCTCTTCGAAGTCGGTCTCCCGGGCAAACAGGCTGAAACCGCGGCTAACACCATCAACGGTGTAGTATGGGTCCAGATAGGAAACATTGGCGCTTTTCACCGAATTGCTGACGTTCACACCAAACGACACCCGCTTACCGGTGCCAAAGAAGTTGTTCTCAGACACCGCCGCGCCCAGGATCACACCGGAGTTTTGGGAGAAACCAATAGACGCAGACAGGCTGCCCGTCGGCTGTTCGCGAACACTGTAATTCACATCCACCAGATCATCGGTGCCAGGCACCGGAACCGTTTCGACGTCTACTGTCTGGAAAAAACCCAATCGTTCCAGTCGCGTCTTCGAGAACTCAATGCGATCAGACGAGGCAACCCCCCCTTCCATCTGAGTCATTTCCTGTCGCAACACTTCATCCTTCGTGGAGATGTTGCCGTCAAAGTTCACCCGCCTCACGTACGCGCGCTTGCCCGGCTCAATGAAAAAGGTCACCGCCGCCGTGTTGTTTTCCCCGGGTTCCGGAACGGCATTGACGTTGGCAAAGGCGTACCCCTCACGCCCAAGACGGAATGACAGGGCTTCGGAGATAGCCGTCATCTGGGCACGGGAGAATACATCGCCTTCCTTGACAGGAATCAGCTTGCGCAATTCTTCCTCTTCAACAATCAGGTTGCCGCGAAGGCGAATGTCCGAGATGGTGTATTGGGGGCCCTCATCCAGGGAGATCGCGATAAAAACCTGCTGTTTGTCAGGCGAAATGGAGACCTGACTGGATTCCACGGTGAAATCAAGATAACCGCGGTCAAGGTAGAATGACCGCAAGGATTCGAGGTCACCGCTCAGACGCTCCCGGGCGTACTTGTCTTTATTGGTGATCGAGTTCCACCAGCTGCTGGTGCGCAACTCAAACAGGCTGATCAGTTCGTCATCACTGAAATCCTGATTACCAACAATGTTAATGTGTTTGATCGAAGCAACGGTGCCTTCGTTGATATCAAGACGAACCGCCACCCGGTTCCTGGGAAGCTCTTCAGCCGTGGCACGCACTCGAGCGTTATAGCGACCCTGTGCGATATAGGAGCGCAGGATCTCCAGCTCAAGCCGCTCCAAGGTGGCCCTGCGGAATACCTGACCTTCCTCCAGCCCGGCACCCGCGAGCGCATCCATCAACATATCGGTTTCAATGTTCTTGTTGCCATCAATCTCGATGGACGAAATGGAAGGACGCTCCTTGACCGACAGGATCAGTACGCCACTGTCGCGACTGGCTTCAATATCGGTAAACAGGCCGGTGCGAAACAACTCCTTGATGGCGTTAGCGAGGCGAGTTTCGTCAATCTGCTCTCCAATGTTCACAGGAAAAGCCGAAAATACAGAGCCCGCTGAAACCCGCTGAAGGCCTTCTACCTCGATATCCGCTACCGTGAATTCATCCGCCAGCACAGGCTTGATACCGGTTGCGGTAATGGCTAGGCCAACAGCTACAGCTAGAAGGGAACGTCTCATTCAGTTATATCGCCTGGTTAATGTGCGGTAAGGAGCCCGCAATTCTCACAACCGCATCAGGTCGTTGTAAAGAGCAAACACCATTAAAGTCAGAATCAAAGCCATACCAATTCGTAATCCAAGTGCCTGAACCTGTTCAGACACCGGCTTTCGGCGTATCGCCTCGATGGTGTAATACACGATGTGGCCACCGTCCAATACCGGAATCGGCAGAAGATTCAGCACCCCGAGGCTGACACTCAGGTAGGCCAGAAAACGGATAAAATCCTCAAACCCGGAGCTGACACTGGCCTCGGCTACACGGGCGATGGTAATCGGCCCACTGAGATTGGTAGGCGACAACAGGCCCGTAACCATTTTCTTGATGGCCACCAGCGTCAGTCGGGTATCCGCCCAGGTTTCATGCACCGCATTCGGAATGGCCGCAAGGGGGCCGTAACGGACTTCACGCAGCAGCTCGTCTGGCCAGGTGATCGCTTCCACACCTGCCCCCACGAAGCCAATTTCCTGGCCATCGTCGAGGGTTCGGGCAGCCGGGCGAACGGTAAGTTCCAGAGGCGCCCCGTCACGCTCTATGGACAGCTCAAGGTCGGTTTCAGGCGCATTCCTGATGTAGTCAACCAGGGCAAACCAGTCGGCCACCGGCTCACCATCCACGGCAACGATACGATCGCCACTCTCAAGCCCTGCGGCGGCGGCCCGGCCATCACCGGCAACCTGCCCTAACACCGCCGGTACGGACGGACGCCAGGGCGTAATTCCGAACTCTGCCAGCGGGTTGGGCGTGTCATCGCTCAGGCGCCAGCCATTCAGAGCCCCGTCAACAGTACCTCTTGCCCCATTCCGTGACACCTCAAGTGTCACCAGCCCATGTTCCCCGGTTCGTTCCAACAGACGCATATTAATATCACGCCAGGAAGTTACCCGATGGCCATCCACAGCGTGGATTTCCATGCCCTGTTGCAACCCAGCCCTGTCTGCCACACTGTCGGGTGTCACATCCCCCACCACCGGCGCAACGGTTGTTACTCCGACCACACTGAGCAACCAGTAGGCAAAGACAGCAAACATGAAATTGGCCAGTGGGCCGGCTGCAGCGATGGCAATTCTCTGAGACGGGGGCTTGGCGGTAAACGCCTGGTCTCTCAGTTCTTCCGGTACCGGGCCTTCCCGCTCGTCAAGCATCTTGACGTAGCCCCCCAGCGGGATGGCCGCCACTGCAAACTCGGTGCCGTGGCGGTCATACCAGGAAAACAGCGGTTTGCCAAAGCCCACGGAGAATCTGAGCACCTTGACCCCACAACGCCGGGCCACCCAGAAGTGACCATACTCGTGCAGGGTCACCAGGATTCCCAGTGTTAACGCAAGTGCCAGAACGGTTTGAATAATCTGCATAGAGTTTCCGGTTTGAGGCTATCAGCCAACGTGAACATTCCCGCAGGATTCAGACAGACAGCAGGTGTATCTGTTCCCTGGCTTGGCTGCGAGCCTCGGCATCCTTCGCAAATATGGTGTCGAAATCGCTCGCCGGCACAACCGGCGTCGCCGCCAGGGTTCGCTCTATGATAACGGGGATATCGGCAAAGCACAGCTTACCGTCCAGAAACGCTTCCACCGCAACTTCATTGGCGGCATTCAGCACCGCCGGTGCCGTTCCACCACTGGCGAAAGCCTCTGCGGCCAGTCGCAGGCAGGGAAAACGCTGGAGATCCGGTCGTTCAAAATGGAACTTGCCGATGGCAAACAAATCCAGCGGCGCGACGCCTGCCTCAATACGCTCCGGCCAGGCCAGCCCATTGGCAATCGGCGTTCGCATGTCCGGGCTTCCGAGTTGGGCAAGCACGGAACCGTCCGCGTACTCGACCATGGAATGAATAATGCTCTCGGGGTGAACGTGAACCTCAACCCGGTCTGGCTTGGTGTTAAACAGCCAGCAGGCCTCAATCAGTTCCAGCCCTTTATTCATCAGAGTGGCGGAATCCACAGAAATCTTCTGCCCCATGGACCAGTTCGGGTGCGCGCAGGCTTGCGCTGGGGTCACGCTGCGAAGCGCTTCCCCTGCCATTGTGCGAAACGGTCCACCGGATGCTGTCAGCAGAATCCGGGTAACGCCTGCAGCCATAGGGTCGCGAATCTTGTCTGCCGGCATGCACTGGAAGATGGCGTTGTGCTCTGAATCGATGGGCAGCAACTGCGCGCCTGAATTCGCCACAGCATCCATAAACAGCTGGCCAGACATCACCAGCGCTTCTTTGTTGGCAAGCAGTACCCGTTTGCCGGCACGAACAGCCGATAATGTTGGCGCCAGGCCAGCAGCTCCAACAATGGCCGCCATCACCGTGTCGGCGTCTTTCGCGGCAGCCACGGCACACAGGCCTGACTCCCCACCGAGCACTTGAATATCAAGGCAATCAGCCAGCAGCTCTTTGAGTTGCTCAGCGGCAGTTTCGCAGGCCATGACAGCGACCTTCGGGCGAAACTCCCGGCAAAGGGCGGCCAGCTCCTCCGCCCGTGTTCCCGCTGTCAACGCATAGATGGAGAAGCGGTCAGGGTGCCGGCGAATCACGTCCAGGGTGCTGAGCCCGATGGAGCCCGTTGCCCCCAATATGGTAATGCAACGCGTCGTCATAGTTACCAGTGACCGGTGGTCAACCAACCCAGGAGGGTGATGATAAGAGCAAACACAGGAATAGCGGCGGTCAGGCTATCGATGCGATCCATGATCCCCCCATGGCCGGGCAGCAATTGACTGCTATCCTTGATACCCCTGAACCGTTTGAGCATGCTTTCAAGAAGGTCACCCAGCACGGATACAAAACCGGTTACCAGCGTGGCAACAATCAACAACATCATTTCAGCAGGACCGGCTGCCGCCAGAAGGCTGGCCGCAATGGCAAGCAAAGCGACGGCCGCCAGCCCACCCCAGACACCAGCCCAGGACTTACCTGGGCTGACCCTTGGCGCCAGCTTGGCCTTGCCAAAGGCCCTGCCTGCAAAGTAGGCACCAATATCCGCTACCCAGACCACGAAGAATATGTAGAGAATGGCTAACCGGTTGTCTGAGAGCTCACCAAAGTGGAAACCTCCGGTTCGCAAGTGGTTCAACCCCACCCAGGCCGGAATCAGAACCAGGAGCCCCATCACTGCTCGCCCGGGCACAGAGCCCCAGGAATCCGCCCCTGCCGGATACCGGCGCACCAGCCAGAAACACACCAGCCACCAGACCACAGCAAGCCAGAGCACCGCCACCGAAGGCACGTTCAGCAGCCCGTAGAGTAACGCCGCGACAACTGCGGCGTAGATAACCCGGCCCGGCTGCGCCTCAATACCGGACATATTCGCCCATTCCCAGGCGCCCAAAGTGATGATTGCGCCAGTAAATAGGGCAAAGCCCAGGGGCGATGTAAAAAAGATGCCGCCAATCGCAATGGGAGCAAGAATGAGAGCTGTAATGATGCGGGTTTTTAACACGGTATAAGTCGCTGTATCGTTATTGTTGTGAAGCTCGGGCCGCAATCTGGTCGTCGGTTTGCCCGAAACGACGCTGGCGACGGCTGTACGCTTCCAGTGCCTTGCGCATTTCCTCAGCCTTGAAATCCGGCCAGTAAACGCTGGAAAAGTAGAACTCGGTATAGGCCAGGTGCCACAACAGGAAGTTGCTGATGCGCTGCTCACCGGCGGTCCGGATCATAAGGTCTGGCATGGGCAGGTCGCCAATACTGAGATGCTGCTGGATCAGGTCGTCAGTAATGTCTGACGGTTCAAGTTGACCAATCCGAACCTGCTCTGCGACCTTCCGGGTTGCCTGGGTTATATCCCAGTGGCCACCGTAGTTCGCCGCGATTACCAGAGTCATTGCTGTGTTGTCACGGGTCAGGGCCTCGGCTTTCTCCATGTGTTCCTGGAGCACCGGATTAAACGCAGAGCGGTCCCCGATGATTCGCAAGCGGATATTATTACGATGGAGCTTCCGGACCTCACGCTCAAGGGCGATCAGGAAAAGCCTCATCAAAGCCGACACTTCGTCTTTCGGGCGACGCCAGTTCTCGCTGGAGAAGGCAAACAGGGTAAGCACCTCTACCCCTTCTCTGGCGCAGGTCTCAACCACAGCCTTTACCGCATCCACGCCAGCCTTGTGACCCGCCACTCCCTTGAGCCGATGGGCTTTGGCCCAGCGGTTATTGCCATCCATGATAATGGCCACATGCCGGGGACAGTTGTCTGCCATCACCGGAATTTCTGCGGTTATTTGTGCCGTCATGAAACCCTCTGTGCGGCGGAGCATCTACCCCGCCGCGTGCTTTCTACTGAATGGACCCGGCGATCAGACCGCCATCAGATCCTCTTCCTTCGCCTTCAGCATCTTGTCGACTTCAGCGATGTACTTGTCAGTCAGTTTCTGGACTTCCTCTTCGCCCCGGCGCTGATCATCCTCACTGATCTCTTTTTCCTTCAGCAAGTCTTTGATCATGCTGTTGGCATCGCGGCGAGCGTTACGGATGGATACCCGGCCATGCTCTGCATCCGCTTTCGCCTGCTTGACCATTTCCTTACGGGTTTCTTCGGTCAGCATGGGCATGGGAACCCGAATCACATCACCGCTGGTGGACGGATTCAGCCCAAGATCCGACGTCATGATGGCCTTTTCGATGGTGGGAACCAGATTTTTCTCCCACGGGGCAATCATCAGGGTGCGATTGTCTTCAACGTTTACGCTGGCAATCTGCTTCAACGGCGTTTCCTGACCGTAGTAGTTCACCATCACACTGTCCAGAATCGCAGGGTGGGCACGGCCGGTGCGAATCTTGTTGAAAGCCGAGTGCAGAGCCTCCAGGCTCTTCTTCATCTTCTTCTCGGCATCTGCTTTGATATCGTTAATCACGTCAGCATCCTCGAAACGTTCGTCTGGTTATAGTGCAGTATCCGGCCATCTTTCCGCAGCCGGCAACCAATTATTCAATCAATGTGCCTTCTTTCTCGCCAGTCACTATGCGGGTCAGAACGCCCGGCTGGCTCATATTAAATACTCGCAGCGGCATACCGTGATCCCGGGCCAGGCAGATGGCTGTAAGGTCCATAACCCCAAGTTTTTTATCCAGAACCTCATCGTAGGTCAGGTAATCGTATTTTACAGCGCTGGGGTCAAGATGGGGATCGGCATTGTAAACACCGTCAACCTTGGTGGCCTTCAGCACGGCATCTGCCTCAATCTCGATACCGCGCAGACAAGCGGCGGAGTCTGTGGTGAAGAACGGATTGCCGGTACCAGCACTGAAAATCACCACGTCACCCTCTTTCAGGTCACGAACCGCACGCCGGCGGTCATAATGCTCAACAATGCCGCTCATTGGAATGGCAGACATGACACGGGTCCGGATGTTGGAACGCTCAAGTGCGTCACGCATCGCCAGACCATTCATAACGGTAGCCAGCATCCCCATGTGATCACCTGTCACACGATCCAGGCCTGCGGCACTCAGTGCTGCACCCCGGAACAGGTTACCACCACCAATCACCAACCCGACCTGAACGCCAATACCGACCAGGGCACCAATTTCAAGCGCCATGCGATCAAGAACTTTGGGATCAATACCGAAATCGTGATCACCCATCAGGGCCTCGCCACTGAGCTTGAGCAGAACACGCTTGTATCTGGGCTGGTTTTTTGAAGATGTCGGCATGGTGATCCCCTTATCGTCTGTTGGCTATCCGGCGCAAACCCGTTGCAGGCTTGTATCTGACATACTCCTCGAAAAAGGGGTATCTCAGATACAAGCCCGCCACGAAAGCCGGGCGTACCCGACTGACGTGGCAGACTCAGGTAAGCGCTGCCACTTTGCGTGACAGCGCTCAGAAGAGGATCAGGCCTTGCCTGTACCAGCGGCCGCAGCCACTTCAGCAGCAAAATCCACTTCTTCTTTCTCGATGCCTTCACCCACTTCCAGGCGAACGAAACCGACCAGCTCGCCACCGGCAGCTTTGATCAGGTCGCCCACTTTCTGGTCGGGGTTCTTGACGAACGGCTGCTCAATCAGGCTGTTCTCAGCCAGGAACTTCTTGATGCGGCCACCCATCATCTTTTCGATGATCTCGGCAGGCTTGCCTTCCATATCGGGCTGAGCCTTGATGATTTCTTTCTCTTTTTCCAGCTCTTCGGCCGGCATGTCGTCCGGCTTGCCAACGCGCGGGTTAACAGCAGCAACATGCATCGCGATGTCGCGAGCCAGCTCTTCGTTACCAGCGGTCAGGGCTACAACAGAGGCAATCTTGTTGTTGCTGTGAACGTAACCGCCCACAACCGGACCTTCAACCTTGATGATGCGACGAACGGTGATATTTTCACCGATTTTCTGAACCAGCGCCTCACGCTTGGCTTCCAGATCGCCAGCCATCAGGGCGGCAACGTCAGTTTCGCCTTTCTCGAAGGCAACGTTAAGAACGTCGTTGGCAAAATTCATGAAGTTGTCGTCACGAGCAACAAAGTCAGTCTCGGAGTTCACTTCCAGAATGTAGGCAACGGTGTTGTCGTCAGACACCTTGACCAGAGACACGCCCTCAGCAGCGGTACGGCCAGCCTTCTTGGCGGCTTTCAGGCCGGAAGACTTGCGCAGCTCTTCGATCGCAGCATCAACGTCGCCACCGGCTTCAACCAGTGCCTTCTTGCATTCCATCATGCCAAGGCCGGTACGCTCACGCAGCTCTTTGACCATTGCAGCGGTAATTGCAGCCATGTTCAGTCCTCTTAATCGTTTCCGAATTCGGTGGGGAGGTATGCCCGGCTTAACGAGCGGGCATACCTTACAACTCAAACGTGAAGTTTAAGTGTTACTCGGCAGCCGGAGCAGCGCCTGCAGCGTCTTCGCTGACTTCAACAAACTCATCAGCGCCAGCGCCTGCAGACTGGGAAGCTTCCAGGCAGGTATCGGCAACAGCCTTCACGTAGATCTGGATGGCGCGGATGGCGTCATCGTTACCCGGGATTACGTAATCAACGCCGTCCGGATCGCTGTTGGTATCAACAACACCGATGACAGGAATACCCAGCTTGTTGGCTTCCTTGATAGCGATACGCTCGTGATCAACGTCGATAACGAACAGTGCGTCAGGCAGGCCGCCCATATCCTTGATACCACCGATGGAGCGCTCAAGCTTGTCCATTTCACGGGTACGCTCAAGGGCTTCTTTCTTGGTCAGCTTGTCGAAAGTACCGTCTTTGCTCTGGGCTTCCAGATCACGGTAGCGACGGATGGACTGACGGATGGTTTTGTAGTTGGTCAGCATGCCACCCAACCAGCGATGGTTGACATACGGCTGGCCGGAACGCTGTGCTTCTTCCTTGATGATCTTGGAAGCAGCACGCTTGGTGCCAACGAACAGGATCTTGTTCTTGCTTTCAGCCAGCTGCTGAACCACGTTCAGCGCTTCGTTCATGGCAGGAACAGTCTGCTCAAGGTTGATGATATGAATCTTGTTACGGGCACCAAAAATGTACTTACCCATTTTCGGGTTCCAGTAACGGGTCTGGTGACCAAAGTGAGCACCTGCTTTGAGCAGGTCACGCATATTTACCTGAGCCATGATATTTACCTTTTAGCTTCGGGTTAGTCCTCCACGCGTCCGATTGACCCAACCAGCCTCCTTAAAGCAGGAGCCGGCACCCTGGGACAACGTGCTGACACGTGTGTGAATTTGCCGGATTCGTTTCCAGCGGGCGCGTTTATACCATAAAGCGCCGCCCAGGTGCCATTATTTTTAGTGCAACCCTATAACCGCGATAGCAGGCAGCCCGCCTTGTACCCAGCCCTTCAGGCCCTTAAAATGCCGGTTTGATGCAAATCAACAGGTATAGCGATGCAGGTATCCATCAAGACTCCCGAAGAAATTGAAAAAATGCGCGTGGCTGGCCGGCTGGCGGCCGAAGTTCTGGAAATGCTGGACGAACATGTAAAGCCTGGCATCTCCACCGAGGAGCTCAACAGCATCGCCCACGATTATATTGTGAACAAACAGCAGGCTATTCCGGCGCCGCTCAACTACAAGGGTTTCCCGAAATCCATCTGTACGTCGGTCAACCATGTTATTTGCCACGGCATCCCGACCGAAAAGAAAATCCTGAAAGATGGCGACATCATCAACATTGACGTTACTGTCATTAAAGATGAGTACCATGGTGACACCAGCAAGATGTGGATCGTTGGCAAGCCCAAGCCCGGCACCGAACGCCTGATCCAGATCACCCAGGAATGCCTATACAAAGGTATTGAGCTGGTCAAACCCGGCACCCGACTGGGCGACATCGGCCACGTTATCCAGCAACATGCCGAGAAACACCGCTATTCAGTAGTGAGAGATTATTGCGGTCATGGTATCGGCAAGGTATTCCACGAGGAGCCGCAGGTTATGCATTACGGCAAACCCGGTACCGGCATGGAATTACAGGAAGGCATGACCTTTACCATCGAACCGATGATCAACCAGGGCAAATACCAGACAAAGCTGATGGCCGACGGCTGGACTGTGGTTACCAAGGACCACAAGTTGTCTGCCCAGTGGGAGCACACCATCCTGGTGACAGCCAACGGCTATGAAGTATTGACCAAGCGATCGGAAGAGTCTTTCTAAGTGGACCGAAGCGAGCTGGAATCCCGTATCAGCAATGACACCTCACCGGTATTTGCCGCCAGGGAACTGTTACGGGAAAGCTACAATGCTGACGCCGAAGCTTTCCGCCAGGGTGCCGATGTAAGAGCTCTGGTTCATGCCAGAGCCAATACTATAGACAAAGTGCTCCGGCTGATCTGGAACCGGTACCCGTTTTCCCGCTCCTCAGACATTGCCCTGGTCGCCGTAGGCGGCTATGGCCGAGGAGAGCTGCACCCCCACTCTGATATAGACCTGCTGATTCTGACCCGCCACGGTATAGAAGAGGCCTGGCAGGATGACCTGGGCGCATTTGTCACCCTGCTCTGGGACCTCAAGCTGGATATCGGCCACAGCGTGCGCAGTATGGAAGAGTGCGTCGCCTCAGCCCGTGAAGACATTACCATTCTGACCAATCTGCTGGAGACCCGAACCATCGCCGGCCCCGATGGACTTCGGGCAGAGCTCAGTGAGCTGGTCTATTCCGATGAGGTCAGCTCGGATCGTGACTACTTCCTGGCAAAGCGGGAAGAGCAGCAACAGCGCCACAAAAAGTACGGCGATACCGAATACAATCTGGAGCCAAATGTTAAAGGTTCCCCCGGCGCACTCCGGGACATCCAGACCATAGGCTGGATCACCAAGCGCCATTTCGGCCTGCAGAACATAGCTGACCTGACGCGGTTCAGCATTCTGACCGAAGAAGAACATCAGATCCTGCACCAGGGCGAAACCTTCCTGTGGCAATTGCGCTATGGCCTGCAACTGATTGCCGACCGCAATGAAAACCGGCTGCTGTTCGACCACCAACGTGCGCTCGCGGAAATGCTCGGCTACAAAGATGAAGGCAAACGGCTGGGCGTCGAGCTGATGATGCAGTCCTACTACCGTACCGTACTGGCCCTGGCGGAGCTGGCTGACGTTATCCTGCAGTACTACGACGAAGCCATTATCGGCGAGGGCAGTGAAGACGAAATCCGCCCACTGAACAAACGCTTCCAGATTCGCAACCTGTATATAGAAGCCATCAACAACCAGGTGTTCGCCTACGCCCCCTATGCCATCATGGAAATCTTCGTGCTGATGGCCCAGCACCCTGAAATCAAGGGTATACGGGCGACCACCATCCGCTCACTAAGAGCCCACCGACACCTGATCGACGACGCCTTCCGATCTGACCTGGCGGTCACCACCCTGTTCATGGAACTGCTACGCACGCCCCATGCACTGGACCAGACGCTGTCGGCGATGAAAAAGTACAACGTGCTGGGCCGCTACTTGCCGGAGTTTGGCCAGATTATCGGCCAGATGCAGCACGACCTCTTCCATATATACACGGTCGATGCCCACACCATGCGCGTGATCCGCAATATGGCGCGACTGATCAGTACCGACGTGCGCAACGAATACCCCCTGGCCTCCCGGCTGATTCACCGGTTGCCCAAACTGGAAACACTGTTTATTGCCGGCCTGTATCACGATGTGGCCAAGGGCCGTGGCGGTGACCACTCAGAACTGGGCGCCATTGACGCAGAAGCCTTCTGTGAACGCCACCACTTGAGTGAGCGGGACACCCAGCTGGTGTCATGGCTGGTCGAAAACCACCTGCTGATGTCCATGACCGCCCAGCGCAAGGACATTTCAGACCCGGACATCATCCAGGCCTTTGCCCGCGCCATGCCCAGCCAGGCCCATCTGGATTACCTGTACATTCTGACGGTGTGCGATATCAGCGCCACCAATCCAAAACTCTGGAACACCTGGCGCGCATCATTGCTGCGCCAGCTTTACATTGAAGCCAAGCGCGCCCTGCGCCGTGGCACCGACACGCCAGTCGACCGCCAGGCCTGGATACGCGCCACCCGGGAAGAAGCCCGGGAGATCCTGCATGCCCAGAACATGACGGATGAGCAGATCGACCCCATCTGGGAAACCGTAGACGAAGACTACTTCCTGCAGGATTCCACCGTGGATATTGCCTGGCAGACCGCAGCCATCATCCGCCACGGCGACAACCCGGACCCACTGGTGCTGATTCGAGACACAAGGGGTGGTCCTACTGATGGCTACTCCCAGATCATCATCTACATGAAAGATCGGGTTGCCCTGTTTGCGGCGACCACGGCGGTACTGGAGCAGTTGAACCTCAACATCGTGGACGCCCGCATCAATTCCAGCGAAGGCCCCTATTCGATCAGCTCCTACGTGGTACTGGACGAACAGGGCCAGCCACTCGGGGTTGATCCGGCCCGCAAGGAGCGGGTCCGCAAACGCCTGATCGAAGAACTCGATGACCCGGAAGACTACCCGGACATCATCCACCGGCGCACACCCAGGCAGCTGAAGCACTTCGCCTTCCCAACCGAAGTGACTTTCTCCAACGACACCATCAATCAGCGCACGGTAATGGAAGTGATTACCCCAGACCGTCCTGGCCTTCTGGCCCGTATTGGCCAGGTATTACTGGAACACCGGGTGCGACTGACCAACGCCAAAATTGCCACCCTGGGCGAGCGCGTGGAAGACGTGTTTTTCATCACCGATGAACACGGCGAGCCCCTGCGTGACCCGGTCGTGTGCCAGGCCCTGCAACAGGACCTCTGCCAAATGCTGGACGATATTGAATGAACCCGAACCTCGAAAGACTTCACCCTTACCCGTTCGAAAAGCTGGCCAAACTGAAAGCCGGCATAACGGTGCCTGAACACCTGAAACCGATTTCTCTGGGAATTGGCGAGCCCAAGCACCCATCACCCGCATTCGTGAAACAGGTGATCGCCGACAACCTGGACAAACTGGCCAACTACCCGACCACCAAAGGCATCGACGAGCTGCGCGAAGCCATCTCCACATGGGCCAGCAAGCGTTTTCAACTGGCTGAAGGCACCCTCGACCCAGCTCGCAACGTGGTTCCGGTCAACGGCACCCGAGAGGCCATTTTTGCCCTGGTTCAGGCGGTGGTGGATGCCAGCAAACCGGCCACCGTGGTGAGCCCGAATCCGTTCTACCAGATCTACGAGGGTGCCGCTTTCCTGGCCGGCGCCGACCCCGTATACCTGCCTTGCGACGCCAGCAACGGGTTTATTCCGGATTTCGACGCGGTGCCGGAATCAGTCTGGGAAAGCTGCCAGATCCTGTTTCTGTGCTCCCCGGGAAACCCCAGTGGGGCCGTCATCCCCCGGGAAACTCTGGCAAAGGTTATTGAGCTGGCGGATCGTCATGATTTCCTGGTGGCGTCTGACGAGTGCTACTCCGAACTCTACCCGGATGAAACCAACCCGCCCGAAGGCCTGCTGCAAACTTGCGCGGCTATCGGCCGCCACGACTTCAAGCGCTGCATTGTGTTCCACAGCCTGTCCAAGCGCAGCAACCTGCCTGGCTTGCGCTCCGGCTTTGTGGCCGGTGATGCCGACGTGCTGGCCGGTTACCTGAAGTACCGCACCTACCACGGCTGCGCCATGCCCGTTCATAACCAGCTCGCGAGCATTGCTGCCTGGAACGACGAAGACCACGTGCGGGAAAACCGCGCCGCTTACAGGGCCAAGTTCGAAGCGGTGGTGCCGATCCTGCGGGAAGTGATGAACGTCGACTTCCCGGATGCCGGCTTCTATCTCTGGCCGGAAACGCCGATGGATGACGAAACCTTCGCCAAGGAGCTCTCCGCACAACAGAACGTGCACGTGCTGCCGGGCCGTTACCTGTCCCGAACGGTAAATGGCCACAACCCAGGTGAGAACCGAGTGCGCATGGCGCTGGTAGCACCACTGGAGGAGTGTGTGGAAGCAGCCCGGCGAATCGTCGATTTTGTAAAAGGTTTCAAAGCATGAAGTTATACGGCATCAAAAACTGCGACACAGTGAAGAAAGCCCGAAAGTGGCTGGACGACAATGGCATCGCCCATGAATTCCACGATTTCAAGAAAGACGGCCTCACCAGCGAGAAGCTGAGCCAGTGGGAAAAGGCCATAGGCTGGGAAAGCCTGCTCAATAAACGGGGTACCACCTGGCGAAAACTTCCGGACGAGGTTCGTGATAACATTAGCGCCCAAAGTGCCCACCAGCTCATGCTGGAGAATACCTCCATCATCAAACGCCCGGTTGTTGAGCGGGCTGACCAGGTCAGTGTGGGCTTCAACGCAGACGAATGGGCTGCGTGGTAAAACCATTTTCCAATCGATAATTACAGGAGCAACCACCAGATGAGTTTTGCATTCGGCATTGGCATCGGCACCCAGAATAACCAGGGCGAGTGGCTGGAGGTGTATTACCAGCAGCCGATCATGACCCCAGGCAAAGACCTGATCGACGTGGTTGAAACCGCGCTGGACTACAAAGGCGGTAACCAGGCTATTGATGTTAAAGCAGAGCAACTGGCCAGGTTTGCCAACGCCCTGCGCCAGCTGGGCCAGACCGACCAGGCAAAACTGGCGGAGAAAGCAGCCGAGAGCAAGCGCCCCGTGGTTGTTACCGTGCTCGCTACCGACGACACCGCTTCCAGCACCCCGGAAGTGTATCTGAAGCTGCACCTGATCTCCCACCGCATGGCCAAGCCCCATAGTGTAAAGCTGGACGGTATTTTCGGCCTACTGCCGAACCTGGCCTGGACCAACGAAGGCGCCATCGATCTGAACGAACTGCCAGAGCGCCAGCTGCAGGCCCGCATTGAAGGCCGCACCCTGGAAGTGAAATCGGTCGACAAGTTCCCGCAGATGACCGACTACGTGGTACCCAAAGGTGTGCGCATCGCCGACACCGCCCGCGTTCGTCTGGGCGCCTATGTGGGCGAAGGCACCACCGTGATGCACGAAGGCTTTATCAACTTCAACGCAGGCACTGAAGGCACCAGCATGATCGAAGGCCGCATTTCTGCCGGCGTGATGATCGGCAAAGGCTCTGACCTGGGCGGTGGCTGCTCCACCATGGGCACTCTGTCTGGTGGTGGCAACATCATCATCTCCGTAGGCGAAAACTGCCTGCTCGGCGCCAACGCCGGCATCGGCATCCCCCTGGGCGATCGCTGCACCGTTGAAGCTGGCCTGTACATCACCTCGGGCACCAAAGTGAACCTGCTGGACGACAACAACGAACAGGTAGAGGTGATCAAGGCCCGTGATCTGGCAGGCAAGAACGACCTGTTGTTCCGTCGCAACAGCCTGACCGGCGCCGTCGAGTGCAAAACCAACAAGTCTGCCATTGAACTGAACGAAGAGCTGCACGCTAACAACTAAAAGCATGATTTAGCCACGGACAATCACGGACAAAACCCTCCTTGATGTCCGTGATTGTCCGTGTTGTCCGTGGCAAATTTTCTTTTTTTACACAGGTTTCCCCGCATGTCATTATCACCCACTTTAGAACTCGCCATGGACCTCATTCGCCGCCGCTCGGTTACGCCGGACGATGCCGGCTGTCAGGAGCTGATGATGTCCCGCCTGGCGCCGCTGGGCTTTGCAGGCGAGAACCTGCGGTTTGGTGATACTGATAACCTCTGGGCCCGCAAAGGCACCAAAGGCCCGGTTCTGGCGTTTGCCGGCCACACCGATGTGGTGCCGACCGGCCCGGAAAAGAACTGGGCTCACCCGCCATTTGACCCGGTGATCAAAGACGGCTACCTGTATGGCCGGGGCGCCGCCGATATGAA
Source organism: Marinobacter sp. MBR-99 (assembly GCF_040547575.1). Classification (NCBI taxonomy): domain Bacteria; kingdom Pseudomonadati; phylum Pseudomonadota; class Gammaproteobacteria; order Pseudomonadales; family Marinobacteraceae; genus Marinobacter; species Marinobacter sp. MBR-99. Next base: position 91,410 of record NZ_JBEPPY010000018.1, read on the forward strand.
AGGCAGCCTGGCAGCCTTCATTACTGCTTGCGAACGGTTCGTGGCGAAGAATCCTGAGCACCGTGGCTCCATCGCCCTGCTGATCACCAGCGACGAAGAAGGGCCAGCCCAGGACGGCACCGTGAAAGTGGTGGAAACCCTGGAAGCCCGCAACGAAAAAATGGACTGGTGCCTGATCGGTGAGCCTTCCAGCACCCATCAGGTGGGTGATGTCATCAAGAACGGTCGCCGGGGCTCCCTGCACGGTTACCTGACCGTTCGGGGCGTGCAGGGCCATGTGGCCTACCCACACCTGGCAGAAAACCCCGTTCACACCGTGGCGCCGGCGCTGGATGCTCTGGCCAGGGAATTCTGGGACAACGGCAACGATTTTTTCCCACCCACAACGTTCCAGATCACCCGGATTGAATCTGGCGTCGGCAGCAATATCATTCCCGGCGAGTGCCTGGTGCATTTCAACTTCCGCTACTGCACCGAGAATACGGCAGAAAGCCTGGAAGAGCGGGTAGTGGCCATTCTTGACCGGCACCAGCTCAAGTACGATCTGCAGTGGCACCTCAGCGGCCGCCCCTTCCTGACCGACAAGGGCGCCCTGGTTGCCGCCAGCCAGAACGCCATCCGCTCCGTCACCGGCCGCGAGACCGAGTTGTCCACCTCCGGCGGTACCTCCGATGGTCGCTTCATCGCACCGACTGGAGCACAGGTAGTAGAACTCGGCCCCATCAACGCCACCATCCACAAAGTGAACGAATGCGTGAAAGCCGAGGATCTGGATACCCTCTCCGAAATCTACGAACAGATACTGGAAGAACTGCTGGGATAATCTCGAGGGTCAAAACCCTGCATCTGTGGGCCCTATACTCTGAGGGGTCAGACCCCAGCGCGTCAGTGGGCCCTAAGGCCGCGCTGGGGTCTGACCCCGGACTTCAAGCCATACACCAAACTCAATAATGCGGAGGCGGAGTTTCATCCTCCTCCGCCTTGATGTTCGAGGGCGAAATATCCTTCAATTGCTTGTGTAGCACCTTCTTGGCATCCCACAGCTCCCGAATATCCATCTCCTGCTTCGCCACCTGCTCACTCAGGGTATTGATCACATCGTCCTGGAACGCAAGTCGCATTTCCAGCTCTGCAAGCCTGTCTTCCAGTGTCTTTTTGCTCATGAGATTTGGTCAGCCCTTTCGGTAATCTGGTATGATGCCGCCTTTTACCGCCAACATTGAACATTGGCGGCGTTCATTGGCCGGGCATGCCATGTTACCCGATGTCCGGCTTTTTATCGTTAGTGTTAACCCATGGAGAATATTCAGCCAATGCGTAATCCAGCCAAAGCGATCCGTCTTTCCCTTATGATCGCCATTCCGGCACCTCTGGTACTGTTTCTGCTGCTGTCTGTCACACCGCAATTCCTGGCCGCCCTGAGCGCTGGCAACCTCGCCGAGGCACTGGGCAGTGTTGGTGGCCTTGCAGCGTACCTGATTGCCTTTGTCATTTTTGCCATCACCGGTTTTCTGGCCATCGCGCTTGCCACCAAACAGCCCTCCGCAGCGCCGGCTTCCAGAGGCCAGAGCCGCCCGGCACGCAACAGTCGCCAGAACAACGTTTATGATGACGAAGAAGACGATTTTGACGACACCACACCGGAAGGTGACGAAGAAGGCACCGTCAAGTGGTTCAACGTCAAGAAAGGCTTTGGCTTCATCGTCCGCGACAGCGGCGACGAGATCTTCGTCCACTTCCGCGCCATTCGTGGCCGTGGCCGACGGGTATTGCGCCAGGGCCAGCTGGTCCGGTTCAACGTTGTAGAAGCCGACAAGGGCCTTCAGGCAGACAACGTTTCAATCCTGAGCGAGTAATGCTGTAACTCAGGATACGAAAAAGGCAGCCTACAATAGCTGCCTTTTTTACCTTCTGGCGCTCGGTTCAGTTCCAGACCACCAATTGTTCGCCCCGGTGGTCCAGGCGCCACCACTTCTCTTCTTCCACCGGATCACCCTCTTTCCAGTCACTGGCGCTGCACCGTATCTCCCCTTCCATGGCCCGCCAGGCACTGCGGGCGCAGTCCAGATCACTGTTCCAGGGTAAATCCTCGCCCTCCATCAATACAGAGGTAAACCGCTTGCCAAAGGCGCCGGGATAAAGGGTAATCCGCAAACGGGTACCATTAAACCACGCACTGCCCTTCACTACCGAAGTCACATCCGAATCGTCCAGCTGAACGTCATCAAGCTGGTTATCCAGCCAACCGGAAATGGCAGCTGGCTCCAGATCACGAATATAAATTTCCAGGTCCTGCACCCAAGGTATCTCCCTGCTGTTGTTCACAATTCAGCACATAGTGAACCGGCCCGGGCCTGGCTGCAACCCATCGTTCCAGTTCCTGGCGAAGATCCTCAACCGACAATCGGCGCAGGGTGCCGGAGCGCTTGCGTTCATGCCAAACCACCTCTGCAGCGGCCTGCTCCAGATCCAGTTGTTGCATCTGCAGCTCTGCCCGCTCAGCAGCCTCACCCCGGGCGAGGGCCACCAGGGACTGGCGCCGCAGGGTGTCGTGTTCTGCCGCCAGCGCCACCGCCGCCAGTGGCCCCCGGCAGGCAAACAGATCAAGCCTGGCCGCCGCCCGGTGCAACCACTCCAGCATTCCGCCCGGCGTCGCTATTAACCGGGTTTTCCGAGATGCCGCAAACTCAATTGCCGCCTGTGATATCTGAACATTCCAGCGCTTTTCAATCGCTGGCTGGTGCGCTGTGAGAATCGCCCTTCTCTGCGCATCGCTGATACCCGGCATCGCCATGGTTTCCAGCTCTCGACCGAGTACGGCAGCCAACCGGCTGTCATCATAAACGCCTTTTCCCCTGTCGCTCGATGCCAACAGCAGGATTGGCCCTTGCCACCCGGTTACCAGCTCCCGAACCACACCATCGGGCATGCGCATCAGTTCCAGCAATTCCACAGGTGCCACATTGTCCAGAATCATCGCTGGCCACAGCGCTGCTCCGTCCCCGTACACAGGTACCACCAACTGGTCGGAGGCCATCACCTCGGCCTGACGTCGCAAGTCCATCTGCACCCAGGGGAATCCGGGAGTTGCCAGCAACATTCTCAGCCAGGCGGATTTCCCGCTGCCACGGGAGCCCTTTACCCAGATCAACCCATTCCTGTTGGCGGATAAAGCCACCACAACGTCCTCAGCCAGCTGCAACCAGGCGGGATCTGTCACCGTAACGGGGCTGAATGGTTGGTCAGAGGAAGCCGGAGGCGTGGTGGACTCACCCGGTGCACTAGGCCAGTGACTGACCAGCTCCAACACCGCCACATAGGCTTTGTCTTGCAGGCGCTCGGCAAGGTGAACCAGCCCGTGCAAAAGAACAGGCCAGTCCAGCCAGGGTTGATCCGTGGCTTCACGGGTGCTGGAAATCCAGTAGATAAGCTGAGAGGACAAATCGCCATCGCCGTGAACTTCCGTAACGATGGGTTGTTCACCCTGGATGGTGCGAATCAGTTCGTCCAGATCCACACCCTGCCGTTTCAGAAACGAAACTGCCTCAGGAACGGCATCGAGCAACGCCAACAGGTAGTCTTCAACGGTAATCACCGAACCACCACGGCTAGCGACATTGTTGCGGGCCTGCAACAGCGCAGTCTGACACTGGGGCGCAAGGCACCCCTGCCAATCATCCATCGGCATTCTCCTTCCTTGGGTTTGGGGCAGCATCATCCTGATGCATGGTTTGAATAGCGAGGGATTTTAGGGGGAAGAGCGACCAACAGCAACGGTTAGCCGCCCGTTTTGCTGATTCGGCCGCACTATGTTCAGGTTGGGGCCGACGCCCAGGCATGCCAATCACAGGGCCTGGCTCTGCCCGACCCTGTGTTGCTGATCACTCAGCCTGATTGGGTGACAGGGTGACCGCAAACGCCGGTGAAGCCCACCCCGGAACAGGCTGATCATTACCGATCAGAGGTTCACCGCCATACACCACGGTCTCGGCATCGCCATAATGCATCCAGGTCACGGTTGGCACCTGGCCAACCGGTGGCTTGCTGTAGTCACAGACACCCTCAGGAAAGATCTCCGCCACTTTCTGGGCGAAGTTCTCCGGCGTGTAAATGCCCAGCAGCAGATTGGCCGGATAGTCCTGAGGATCCACCTGCTTGAGCTGGCACTTGTTGTTCAGGGTGCGAATATCGTCCCCGGCCACGGTTCTGGGCGTGCCGAACCGGGTTTGCACCAGCAGTGCCTGGGTTTCAACAATCGTGTCTGTGATCGGTGCCAGCAGATCGGTCACCAGCGAGGGCAAGCCAAGGGCGCCAAGATCCAGGCCACACACCTGATTGGTCGCCACATCCAGGATCTCGCCCATCTCTGCCGGCAATCGATTGGTCGGCAAGTGCTCCAGGCCCGGCAGCAAGGGATCCGGATACAACAGGCCACCGGTGAGCGGCAGAATCATACCCCACTCGGCGGTGGCGCCGGACAACGACAAGCAGCGATCACGGGCGAAGCCGGGTCGGTTGCGAATCACTTTCTCCGGCAGGCTATCCTCCCGCTCATCCGCCTCAATACCGGCCAGCCACTGGTCCATCGTCAACAGGGCCTCGGTGGTAAACACGGTATCCCCTGCAATCGGGAAAGCGCCATACCAGATAACATGGTTCAGCGAATGGCCCTGAACCTCCTCAATGCGGGCACGGGTTTGCCAGGAATGGAAGGCATCGTGGGCAAGGCCTGGATCTGGCCCGCGCAGGTCAATCATTGGCACGCCCGCAAGATTCTCTGCGGTATTGATCGCGCCAGTGCGGTAGGCATTGGTGATGGCCTGTATATCACCCCGGGTACGCTCAGCCTGGTACTTGATATCCACGTTGAAGCCGCCAATCTCCCGGTTCAGATCCAGGAACTGTTGGCCATTGATAAAGCCCTGCTGCAGGGCCCTCAGTCCGTACTGAACGCCTTCATTATCCAGCGGAATACCGGCAAAACCACGCCCCACCAGTTGCTCATTCTCAGACCAGACCTCCGGTGGCCGCTCGCCAAACTGACTGACCATATAATCAATCAACCCGCAGCGCAGGCCGCCCGGTCGATCTTCCGGATGATAAACTTCAACACCATCCTTTAGACGCCGGCAATCTTCCTGGTCCGGGTAGGCCGCCGGGAAGAAGGCCAGGTCAGATGCCACCGGATTGATCGGCAAATGCCCGTAAATGAACGGCCACTGGGTGGGCAGCAGAGTATTGGTTAACAAGTCACCAAGGAAGGAAAAGAATCCCTCAGGCTCCTCGGGCACCTGCAACCCGAGATAGTTACTGATCAGATTATAATCAGCAAACTGGGTAGCCGTAGTCCAAACATCCGGATAGGAACACTGCACAATCAAACCCTGATAGATACCAGGGTAGGCATTGGCAACGTGTTGTTGGGCAATGGCACCACCGGAGCAGCCGGTGCCGATGGTGTAACGAACCGGGCCGTAGTTCTCGATAATGTGTTCCTTGGCCATCATCAAAGACTCAGCAGCCGTCACCAGATTCACGTTGTGGCCGAGGTTTGCCTGAGCGGTAGACAGCGTCACAAAGCCCCGAGCCAAGGCCACCGAAATACTGTCACCCAGTAACAGTTCGTTGCCGTTGGTTAGCCCGGAGATATCGCCGTTGGGAGGGCTACCCATACCGTAACTGACCCCAACGTTGCCACCATGGTGGATCAGTACCTTGTTGTTCCATTGTTCCTGGGGGCTCAGGGCAGTCCAGTCACTACCGGGCTGGAACAACGACATGATCTGGTAACGGTCGCGGTTCAACACGCCCAGTTCCACACGAACAATGAAGGGCATTTCGATACCTTCATCCGTGGTTACAGTGGCGATGTCTTCATCTGCGGGCGGGTTCTCCGGGTCATAGGGTAGGAACGCTTCCGGAAGGCCAGGATCCTGAGGATCAAATTCGGTGAATAGCCGGCTTAGTTTTTCGGCGGGCACATACTTGAAACGGAATTCCGGCGGCTGATTACACTGCTCGTCCATCGCGGCGGCGTTGGTGCAGGTCCAGGGCTGAACCTGCGGGCCAGAGAATACCGGCCCACCTTTCGGGTGATTGGTGATGGTCTTCAGCAGACGGCTACTGCGGTTATCCAGAAGCACTTCCAGCGTGTTCTCACCCAGCGCCAGGCCGGTCACAAGGCCACGCAGCTGACCAGCCTCCATCAACGTGAACTGCCCGGTGACATCCTGGCCGTTCAGCAATACGCGGGCAGCATTGGGGTTGGCAACATCGATGTCGATCAGGGCATCACCACCGCTGATCAGGTCTGCGCGATTGGACAGAACCCGCACATCGCCCTCACCTACCGGCAAACCTCTGTTGCCATCGGACTGACCGGGCGGCGTACTGCCCGGAACCGTCGGGCCCGGGCCCTGGGCACTGGTATTCTCGGGCGCATTCTCTGAACCGGAACCCCCGCACCCCACCAAACCCAGCATAACGGCTGCAACCAGAGCGTTTCTGGAGAACATAACGACCACCTCATTTGTTGTTGTTTTGGTAACAGAACGTTACTTAGTGCAACAAATGATAAGCGAGCATTATGTTCCGGGACCTTGGTCAGATTGCCCAGGGCGCGCGTCAAAAGTGTGAACTGAGTCTCACTTTAACTCGACCAATAGACTCCATGACTTCACCAGGTGCCGGTGTTTTCCATACTGGCCCAAGGCTCCTGAGCCGGCAGTGCATCGCCCTTCTGCAGCAGTTCAATCGAGATATTATCCGGCGTTCGAATAAAGGCCATATGGCCATCCCGAGGCGGACGATTGATAGTAACGCCGTTGGCCTGAAGCTTTTCGCACAGCGCATAAATATTATCCACCCGAAACGCCAGGTGCCCGAAATTCCGGCCGCCGGTGTACTCCTCAGGGTCCCAGTTATGAGTCAGCTCAATCATCGGCGCCTTGTCTTTCCGGGCGCGGGCTTCGTCTTCCGGTGCAGCCAGGAACACCAGGGTAAAACGGCCTTTCTCACTGTCCTTACGAGAAATCTCCACCATACCCAGCAGGTCGCAGAAAAAGTGGAGGGTGTCGTCCAGATTGCTGACCCGAATCATCGTGTGCAGGTATTGCATATAGGGCTCCTGTGGTTTCGTGGCTCTCAAACACGCCCAGTTTACGTTATTCTCAGGCCATGACGACAAACGCAGAAACCGAAACCCTGCTCAACCTGCAGATACCAGCCATCCGGCATCTCGCCTGGCTGTGCACGGCACCCCAACTCCTGGCCGCCCCCGTGAGCTTTGAGCCACTGCAGTGGCTGCCCGATGATTACCTCGACAAACTCAAACACTGGGACAAGCACCCGGACACCATGCCAGCAAGACTCGCGGCCACCACCGAGCGCCGCCTTGGCCATTACTTTGAGCGTTTGTACGAGGTGCTCCTCGTCGAACTTCTAGGCTGGGAACTGCTGCTGAAGAATCAGCAGATCAAGGCTGGCAACCGAACCATCGGTGAGCTGGATTTTCTGGTGCGGAATCCACACACCCGGTGCGTGGAACACCATGAAATTGCCATCAAATACTATCTGGGCGTCAACGAAGGCCCCGACATTACCAAGTGGTACGGGCCAAACGCCAAGGACCGCCTGGACCTTAAAGTAGACAGAATGCTCAGCCACCAGAGCCCTATGGCCCAGCGGGTAGAGGCACAGGCGCTGTTAGCGGAGCTGGGGATTTCAGAACCGATTATTCCGAGAGTGTTTTTGCCGGGGTATCTTTTTTATCCCGGTGATGAGGTGAAACTTCCGGGCTATGTGCCGGTAGGCCATAGGCAGGGGCAATGGTGCTATGCCCGGAATTTGGTGAACTCGGACCTGACGGGCTGGGTGCCGTTGAAAAAGCCACATTGGATTGGGCCGTGGAGACAGGGCGAGCAGCCCGATACTGAGGCGGCCTGGGAGGCGGTGGCATTTGTGGAAGCCCAGGGCGTGCCGGTGTTGTTTGCGCGGGTGGCGTGGCAGCCTGGGCTTGGGTGTTGGGTTGAGAGGGAGCGGTGGTTTGTGGTGCCGGGGGATTGGCCTTTGGCCTCATTTGTTTGATGAGAAAGATCGCACTAATTCACGAGTACCGTCAGGGTGACCCCCTCTGTCAGCCTAGTTGTCCAGTAGGCGGTTTCGCCTGAATTTAACCAATCAGGGGCGGCATGGGAGCATTCATGCCACGCTATTCCGAAGAACGCAAAGCCGCCGTGTTGAAGAAGCTGTTGCCGCCGCAAAACCGAAGTGTCGCGTCGGTGGCAGCGGAGGAAGGCATATCCGATGTGACTCTGTATAGTTGGCTGAAACAGTGTCGACAACAAGGAATGCCCGTGCCAGGTAATCGTAACACCGGGGAAGACTGGTCCCCCGAAGCCAAGCTGGCCGTTGTAGTGGAAACGGCCTCGATGTCTGAATCCGAACTCAGCGCCTATTGCCGCGAGAAAGGTCTTTATCCGGAGCAAGTGCAGCGCTGGAAAGAAGCCTGCCTTCAGGGCGCTGGCATGCAGGAA